>JBAHZU010000125.1:0-14392 GCA_037132875.1 Pontiella sp. | reverse complement strand
CACCGTGAAACATCTAGACACCATGCGCCACGTCTCTGGGCAGGAGCTGCTCGAAGGTATGCGCGAATATGCCCTCAAAGAATACGGTCCCGTAACCAAACGGGTTCTTTCGGAATGGGGAATTAACGAATGCGTTGATTTCGGAAATATCGTATTTAATCTCATCGATGAAGGGTTGCTCGGAAAAACCGAAGAAGACACCCTCGAAGATTTTATGGGCGGCTACGATTTTCATGCTGCTTTCATCATCCCGTTCCAACCCAAGGACTCTGCGGCGAGTCCCCAAAAAGTTCCGGTACTTTCCGACCTGCGTATCCTCTAATTTTATGCCGCTTAATCCCCGATAGAGCCACCACCTCATGGTTTATATCGCTGAATTTTCAATCCTTGTAACGCTAAGGATTGCATTTTTAGGGCCACCGTGTCTGAAACGGGCGGCATGGGTACGTCTTAAAGATAGGCACATCTGCTTTTCTGCATGACGTAACAACGAGGTAGGGGAATGAATAAATCCGGAAAACCAGTTATCTGGTTAATCATTACATCTGTTTTATCCACACACCTTCCGGCTGTTTGGGCTCAGGAAGCTACGGCCAGTATGCGGGAAATTCCAAAAGGAACCGGCATCACCAGCCAGCGCGATTCCTCCTCTTCGATCCCTCCAGTGCAGTCTGGTGTAACGCGCGACGCATCAAAATCTGAAGTCGCCATCAATTGGGAAAATGTCACCCTCAAAGACTGCATCGAGGTTCTTTGTCGTGACCTCGGTATGGAATTCATCATTTCGCCCGCGGTTAATGTCACTCAGGAAATCAGTATTCGGGCGGGCGATGTCACTGCTTGGAACCGCGAAAATAAACTCGAACTATTCGATTCCATTCTCGATACCGCCGGCGTTCAGCGCATTCAGCGTGGCCGAGTTTGGGTCTTTTCTCCTTCCGATATCCGGCCCGTTGTGATGGCCGGAGAAAATTCTGATCTTTCCGCTGGCCAGCCCATTATCGGCGTCATCAAGCTCAATAGTATTAGTGGCGCTCAGGCCCAGCAATTCCTGAATAGCGTAGGTGGAAAACCGCAGCGTATTTTTGCTATGGGCGACTCGCAAACCATTCTGGTGGTGGGAACCAAAGCATTTCTTGCCCAGATGGAAGAACTGGTCGCGCTGATTGATCTGCCTCCAACCGTCATGGCTCACTTTATTCTCGAACATGCTTATGCCGAAGATGTGGCGGATGAACTCACGAATGTGTTCTACCGTCAGGTCGGAGGAAACGGCCAACCGATTCGCTTTTTTGCGGTACCTCGCCTCAATGTCGTGGTGGCGCAGAACCTGGGGCCGGGGCTGGAAGAGCAGATTGCAACCTGGATCAACCTGCTGGATCAAACCAATCAGCAAAATGAACGAGTCACCAAAGTATATCGCATGCAGGTTATCGAGGCCGAATCCATTGGACAAACCCTCAGTACTCTCTATGGAGACCTCTATCAACAGGCCCAAGAGCGGGATCGTGGAAAAAGCGTCACACGAATAGCCAAATCCAAAACTTCCGGATCCAAAGCGTCAACGGCTGGAGGTTCGAAGGGGGCTGAAAGCAATGGAACTCCGACCATGAATGAAGAAGTCATTATCCTTTCTGATAGAGACACAAACACCCTCATCGTTAATGCTCCCGCCGACATGCATCGAGAAATTGAACGCACCATTAAAGAACTCGATAAATCCCGCCGCCAGGTCCTCATCGAAACTGCCATGGTTGAAGTTGTGCTCGACGAAGGCATGGATCTTGGGGTCGAATGGGCCATTCAGGGTGGGGGACGCAATCGGAGTAGTGCCGGTCAGATGAGTGGCCTTCAGCTGGGTGAATTGGCTTCCGGCATAACTGATATCACTGGAGTAGCCGACGGTTTTACCTATTTCCTCAATGCGAACGACCAGAAATGGGCGCTCATTCAGGCCGCAGAAGATGACGATCGCTTGCAAGTTCTCTCTTCCCCGACGGTCCTCACTCGCGATGGCATGGAAGCTGAAGTCTCCTTCGGTTCGGAAGTTCCGATCCCGCAGAGTAGTGTTACCGATGCTGGCAAAGAAAACTTTTCCTACGACTATCGCGACGCCAAAATTACACTGAAGGTCACGCCGCACATCGACGATAATAATATGGTCACGCTCAATCTGGAGCAAACCGTTCGCCGCGTGGTTGAAAACACTATTTCCTCTGAAAACGAAGCGCCGGTTTTCCGCACGCGCGAAATCCGCTCTAACTTGCAGGTGGAGGATGGGCAGACCATCATTCTCGGAGGGCTTATCGAACGCGGCGACCGCAAGCAGCGCGTGGGCATTCCTTTCCTCATGGATATTCCGGTTCTAGGCTGGCTTTTCGGTCGCACCTCGATCACGAAAGAAGGGACCGAAATTCTTATGATCATGACGCCCCACGTGGTCGACACGCGCGACGAAACCGATCTGCTCACCCGAAACCTGCGCCGGAAAGTGCTCGGCGGGCTGAATAAAAGCAAAGAAGAAATTCGTCTGCTCTATCAACTCCATGAAGAAAGTATGGAAGAAATTAAAGGCACGGAGGCCGAATAATGGCTTATCGTCCCATAGGCGACCTTCTGGTAGCGAATGGGGTGGTTAATCGCGATGCGATTGAATCCGCCCTTCGCAAACAAAACGAAGGCGGTGGGCTTCCAAAGGTTGGAAAAATACTTATTGATTCTGGAGCCGTTCAACCCTTGGAGCTTGTAGCGGCCCTTTCCGAACAGTTTGATCTTCCGATCTGCCCACATAAAAAACCGTCGGATCACCTCTTTCTCGAAGAGCACCTGCCGTTCCCCTTCATGGTGGAACACCGCGTATTGTTCCAAACGTTGGACGATTCCATTTGTGCCATCACTGACGATCCATCCGACTGGTCTTCCATTGAAGCCGCTCGCTTGCACCATGGAGAGGCCTTGCCAATTTATTTGGTTGCTGAATACCAGATGGATGAAGCCCTCACCAAGGTTCATGCGTTTGCTGAAAATAACTTAAAATCAATGATGGCGGATGCGGAGGTTTTCCAAGCGGGCGAGTGGGGCGACGACGAAGAGCATCTACGCGATCTCGCACTCGAAGCGCCCGTGGTTCGCATGGTTAACTTGATCATCACCCAAGCCGTCGAAAGGCGTGCCTCTGACATTCATGTGGAAGTCGGGGAATATAATCTGCGCGTGCGCTACCGCGTCGATGGCGTGCTACATGCCGCCGAGTTGATCGATAAAAAACACCATGCAGCAGTCATTTCTCGGCTAAAATTGCTGGCAAAATTAGATATTGCCGAGCGCCGGATTCCACAGGATGGTCGTATTAAAATGCAGATCCATGGACACGACCTCGATATGCGTGTGGCCACCACGCCGACGATTTATGGCGAAAATATCGTTATTCGTCTACTCAATCAGCAACATGTTGAACTCAACTTCAGCAGTCTCGGTATGCCAAAACATGAAGAAGGCCTTTTTTCAAAAATGGTCGAGCAGCCGCAGGGTTTCATTCTGGTTACCGGCCCGACAGGAAGTGGAAAAACCACTACGCTACATACCGCGCTCACTCATTTGAATTCGGATAAAGTAAAGATTATCACCATCGAGGATCCGGTCGAAATCCGCCTGCAGGGCATAAACCAGATTCAGGTGAATCCAAAGATTGGAATGACCTTTTCCAGCGGGTTGCGCTCCATTGTTCGTCAGGATCCCGACATAGTGATGGTCGGAGAAATCCGCGATGCTGAAACCGCCTCCATTGCCATCCAAGCCTCTCTCACCGGACATATGGTGCTGTCGACGTTGCATACGAACGATGCCGCGGGCAGCGTGGCCCGTCTGGCCGATATGGGCGTGAAATCCTATCTCATTGCCTCCGCACTCACCGGGGTGCTAGCGCAACGGCTCTGTCGCCGGATTTGTCCAAATTGTGCAGAACCTTATCCCCTTTCTCGCTCGCATCTCTCCGATTTCCCGGAAGCGGTCGATTCAGAATATATCCTTTATAAAGGGAAAGGCTGTGCACATTGCGATGGCACCGGCTTCTTTGGTCGCATGGGGCTCTACGAACTCATGGGCACCAACGACGAAATGCGCGAGCTCATCCAGAAATCGCCCGAAGCCGGCCCGATCCGCGCCATGGCCCGTCAGCATGGCACCCATCTCCTGCGCGAAAGCGGCTGGGAATCAATCCTTGCCGGAACCAGCACTGTGGAAGAAATCCGTCGCGTAACCCAGTGGACTTAAAAGAAATGAAACACAACTTCACGAAGATCATAGCATTCATCTATAGCCCATCTTCGGGCGCTTTGTGCCTTCGGGGTTAAATTATCTGATGATCAAGTTTTCCTATAAAGCCATGACCGCTACCGGAGACGTTCGGAGGGGTATGATTGAAGCTCCGTCCCAAGCGCAGGCCGTTCGCCTCTTGCAAAAAAATGGATTGGTGATTCTTAATGTGGCCTCTGGCTCTTCTTCTGAAAGCGCCCTCTCGGTTTCAACGTCGATAGGCGGGCGGATCTCTGCGCAGCAGTTGATGGAATTTTCGTCCGAAACCTCCGCGTTACTCGATGCCAAGATTCCGCTGGAAGAAGCGCTTAAAACGCAGGCCGATCTGTGCACGCACCCCAAATTCAAAGAAATTCTTTCCGAGGTTTGGAATGATCTAAATGGTGGAGCCTCGTTTGCCGATGCGCTCGCCCGGCATCCGAACGTTTTTGAGCGGTTCTATTCCAATATGGTCCGGGGCGGCGAGGCTTCTGGTTCGTTGGAACTGATTATGCGGCGCATTGCGCAGCTGATGGAGCGGCGGCAGGCACTACGCGCTAAAGTATCCAATGCCATGGTCTATCCCTCGCTGCTACTCGTGGTGGGTTCCGCGGTGGTGGTTTTTCTGATGATTTTTTTAATTCCCAAACTAACCTCCATGTTTGCCGAGAGCGGCCTCCTCTTGCCGCCAGCCACGCGCGCGGTGATCGGCATGAGCGATTTCACACGCAATTTCTGGTGGGTCACTCCGTTTCTGGTGGCGGGCTGTTTCGGGATCTATAAATGGAAAACCCGCACCGATGAAGGAAAAATAAAATGGGGACTGAAGGTGCTGAAAATCCCTATGCTGGGGAAGCTCATTGCCGAGGCTGATACCAGTCGATTTTGTCGGATGCTCAGCGCGCTGCTCGATGGACAGGTTCCAATTTTGCAGGCCATATCCATCACCGGAAGCACGCTTTCAAATGCAGCACTCCGCAGTTTAATGAAGGATGTGCATACCGCTGTGCAGGCCGGAAGGCCGATGGGACCACTGCTGCAACAGCATTCCGAATTTCCGCAGTTGGCTTCGCGTATGGTGACGATGGGCGAGGAGTCTGGGGAACTGGGTGGCATGCTGGATAAGGTGGCCGATCGCTACGAAGAAAAGGTTTCCAGCACGACCGATAAATTTGTTGCCCTGCTCGAACCGATCATGATTGTTATTTTTGGCATCTTCGTGGGCTTTATTGTCATTGGAATGATGCAGGGCATGATGGCGATGAGCTCAACCAGTGGATAGGAAGCATTGAATTTGTGGATAAATAAATAATGGAATGATGATTGGCTCGCGTTGGATGTGTTTTTGAACCGCCGTCCAACCATTTAGCACATTCATCAATCCAGTAAACAATGGAGATCGTTATGAATCAGACGCAAAGAAAAAGAAGCTGTGGTTTCACGCTGATCGAACTGCTGGTGGTGATTGTGATCATCGGGGTGATTGGAACGATTGCCGGGGGGTACTTCATGAAAGAACCGGATAAAGCCCGCGTGAAGGCGGCGGCGGCTTCGATGATCACGCTGGGCAATCAGCTTGAGCGCTTCCGTCTTGATATGGGGCGCTATCCCTCCGAAGAGGAAGGGCTGATCGTGTTGATTCAGGCTCCAGAAGAAGATGACGGATCCTGGGGGGGTAAATATGTAACCAAAAATAAAGACCTGCGCGACCCGTGGGGGAACGACTTTGTTTACCAATCGCCGGCCTCGAATGGCGATGACTACGAAATAATCAGCCTCGGTGCCGATGGAGCCGAAGGCGGAGAGAATTTCAACGCAGATCTTTCCTCGATTGATGAGTAGGAGTTTCTGATGAGTGGGCAAGTGCGAGTAGGAGAGTGGAAGAAGGGGAGAGTGGGAGACCATTTATTCTTCCCCTCCTCCCCGCGCCCAAATTACCGCTCAAAAAAAGGCTTCACCCTCGTCGAGCTCCTCGTGGTGCTGGCCATTGTTGCAGCCATGATCGCGATTAGCATTCCGGCGGTGTCCGCATTTACCTCGCCGAAGGAAATGCTCCGAAAGGAGGGCCGCCGAGTCATGATCTTGATGAACGAGGCGCGGCGGGAAGCAATGAGCCGAAAGATCCGCGTGGATGTGCGAATTGATCCGGTAAGGAATGAAATCCGCGCAGTGGAATCGCACGCATATCGCACACTCATGGCCAACTATCCGGATGGACTAATCAATCGGGAAGACTCCAAATGGCTGGCGGTCATGAGCAATCGTTTTGAACGGATCCTTGTATTCAGCGAGGAGTGGGTGCTTGAAGGTTTTTCCATTGAGGAAATTAAAGCGCCGTTCGATGAAACTGAAATGTTTCCATTCATGGAAGGGCCGGAGCAAGATTTCCAATCGTTGAAACATCCGGAAGCGGAAACTATTGCGCTGAGCTTCACCCATTTTGGGGGTAGCGATGGTGGCGGTGTGAGTTTATATTTCAAAGAACGGCGACTCGATATTGCCGCTGATATTCTGACTGGCCGGCCGCGTGTTGTGAATCGACGAATGGGCGAAGGGGAGAAGGGGGGGACGGCCCAATGAAGCTCTTCTCCCCCTCCGCGAAGCAAGGTTTTACCCTGTTGGAAATCCTGATTGCGCTGACGGTTTTTGCCATTGCCGTAACAGGCATGTTGGCGGCGCTGAGCGCGCATGTGAAAGGAGTATCGCTTTCGGAAGATCATGCGCGGGCAGTTCGGATGGCCCAGCGAGAAATGAATGCACTCCGCCGTATGCAGTATATGCCGGATTCCGAAAGGACCGGCGAGGAGGGGCGCTATGTCTGGTCGACGACGGTTGAAGAAGTGGACCAAGGCGGGCTGCCGGGTGTCGACTCGGACGAATTTTCAAACAGCCGAGCGCTTCGTCCGTATAATATGTCTGTGATAGTGCGATGGAGCGATATTGAAGGGGGGGAGTTGAAGCGGCGGGTTTGGTTTGAGGGAATTGATCTTTTTCAGCAGAGATAAGTATGGATGGTAAATTAAATAGAGTGGGCGAAGGGGTGACCGGGCGAAAAGGAGCACCCGTTCCTCGCCAAATTCCTCCGTTGCGCAAGCAAGGTTTCAGCTTGCTTGAGCTTCTGGTGGCGCTGGCATTATTGGGAATTCTTGGAAGTTCCATCGCCGGAGTGTTGAAAAACTCGATCGATTCGGTGGAGCAGGGCACGGCCGCTATGGAGCAGCTGACACGGATGCGGTCGCTTGAAACGATATTGGGCGGTGCGGTTCGCGATGCCGTAATCACAACGGTTTCCGCCCAAGAGAAAAGCTGGCTGGCCGATGACTTATCCTACGATCCTGCAGAGGGCCGCTATCGTTTCCGGGGCGAAGAGCTAACGCTGGGTTTCGTGATGGATCGGCCCTTCTTGGATGCAGAGCGCGATGGATATCATCATTGGATCACGATTGAAGTGCGGATCGATGAAGAAACTTCAGAAAATAGTTTATGGATGACCGACACTTCATATTTGCCCGGAATCGATAATCCGGTCGGCTCCGATTGGAGCGAGGACAGACTTCCCATGGATTGGAAACCCGTGAAGGAAGTGATGCTGTTGGGGAATACCCGCGAGATCTATTTCCGCTATTGGGAGCTAGAGCAGAGCGGTGGAACCGACGAGCCGGAGCCGGAAGAGATGGAATTCGACGATATTGATACGGACTATGCGGTCCGTCTTCCGGATCTCATTGAAATGGTGATGAGTATTCCCAACCTGGGAACGGAATCGCTGATGTTTGATTATTCAATAAGGCGGAAAGGGATATGAGAGTGGCAATTCCTAATAAAATTTCCACTCGCCTTGAGGAGAGGGAAAACGGCCGCGCGCGCGCCTTTTTCTCTCCTCCGCTTTCCCCTTCCCGAAAAAAGGGTTCCGCCCTCCTGATGGTACTGGCGGTGGTGGTGGTGCTAGCGGTGTTGATCACAACATTCGGCGTGGATATGAAAAACGAGGTGAAGGCGGCGGCGGGGTATTATGACGAAGCACTCAATTTCCAGCATGCGCGCTCGGCCTTTGCTTTGGCGCGGATGGAACTGAACCGCAAGAATACCACGCTCTATTCGGATGCCTTTGGGAATGCCTTTCTGGTTCGGACGGCGGAGGAGTATGAATCTGAAATTGAAGAACTGATGCGCTATCGCGAAGGAATGAATATGGGCCGCGGGCAGGCTTCCTATCGCATTATTCACAAACCGAATGCGCTGGACCCGAACGAAGTCGGTCCCAATAGCTGGCATCGATTGCTAGAAGTGGCCTGTGGAATCGAAGAGGGCGAAGAGCGAAACGCACTGGTGGATGCTTTTCACGATTGGATCGATACCGATAATCTGTCCCGGGCGAATGGAGCCGAATCTGATTTTTATCGGGAACTGGATCCCCCGCGGCATGTGAAAAATGGACCGATTTCGAGCGAGGAAGAAATCTTGCTGGTCTACGGTTTCACGTCCGAAATGCTCTATGGCTACAACAATCCGGTTCGAATTGAGGATCATATGATGGTGGGCGGCGGCTTACTGCGCTACTTCATAGGGGATAACTCGCCCGAGGCTCAAGCGGCCCAAAAATATATTGTCGATGGAGTCGTTCCTTCCGAATCTTCCGATCCGCTCGCTGGCCGCGACCGATTTCGTAAGGTGGAGGAGAAACCTGAGCACCTTTATCTGATTGCTCAGGGCTTTATGCCGGAAGCCGAGAGGTATGGCATGGCCGATTTTGAAGTGGAAACCGTGGAGGACGATGAACAGCTTCCCGAGCCGATCTACCGTTCCCGGCACATCATTCTCGTGCGGCTGGAGCTTTCACAAGAGGTTTACCGGATTGATGATCTGCTTGAAAATGCAGGCGCGGAAACCATCGAACGCATCCTCGCCTACGGAATCCCCGCCGAGGAGAATCAATGAAAATTCCAGAACCTTATTTATTTAACATGCAACACAGGTGACACGTATGAGTGCTAAAGCAACGATGTGCATTTTGTTCAAGGATGAAACCGTGGAGGTCGTTTTCGTGGATTGGACCGTGCTAGGAGCACAGGTCATGTTTATGGAGCAATTCCCTCGCGATGAATTGGTCTTTGATGAAATTGCGAAGCTGATGAAATCGGTGGAGAAAATACCGTCGCGTGTCTTGCTTTGCCCGCCTCGGGCGATGGTGATGCAGCGAACGCTGAGTTATCCCGCCATGGCTCCAGCCGATATTGCCAACATGATTCAGTTCGAGGCCACGCGTCATGTGCCACTGGTTGAAGAGGACCGGACCATCGGCTGGTCGGCCGTGGGGTTGGAAGAGGACAAGAAGATTATGCTCAACCTCGTGGCGGCGCGGAAGGCAGATCTTCAAGCACTTATTTCCAGTTTCCAATCTTTGGATGTGCCGATTGATGAAGCGGTGCCATTCACCTCCACCCTAGTTCCAATCCTTGGAAACGAGCCCACTTTGCTGGTGGTGACGGATTGCAACCATATTGAACTTGGTCTATATGGAAATGGCCAGTTGCGAGATTCGCAGACCCTTTTGATTCCCTCGGCGGGCATTGCACCGGAACGGGTGATTACGGCGGCGCGCCAGATGGCCGCAAAGAATAAAAGTTGGCTGGGCATGGAGGGCGTTGGGCGGATTTTATGCACGGGTAGCATCCCAGGGCCGGAAACATTTGAGGCGGATCTGGGAGCCGCGTTCGGTCTGCCCGTGCGGGCGCTGGATGTTCCTGAAGGTTTTCAATCCCAGAAAGAGCCCCTAATCGATGCGCTGTTAGCTGCTTCTGCGAAGCTGCCTCAGTCATTAAATTTACTAGAACATTCCGGCCGTAAAGTTCCCGTAAGCCGAAAGACGATCATCACCTTGGCGCTGTGTGCCGTGTTGGTGGTTGAGCTGGTTGCGTGGGTGGCTTTTAAAACGGCCGCGCCGGCCCAACAGCGCAAGCAAGTGGCGTTGGAGATGGCCACGGCGAAACGCCGGGCCGCTCCAATTCAACGGATGAAGGATCGGAACCGAGAGATGCGGAAGCAATGGTATCGGCTGGATGAAATCTGCCAATCGCATGTCAGTTCCATGCAAGTGCTGCATGGCTTGAGCGAGCTACTGCCAGAGAATACCTATCTGCAATTGGTTTATTATAAGCCTGGAATGTTGAATTTGCGGGGTCTTTCCATGGAACCCGACCGGATTCCGGAGCTGCTGATGCAGGCGCCGTATGTGGAGGCGATCAGTAAATCCAAGATTGGCAAGAAAGAGGGCGATTATCACTCGATCTCAATCAACGTTACAATGAGGACTTTCGATGAAGAAATTTAAAATATCCCAACGCGAAAAGGTCTATCTGATTGCGGGCGGTATCGCGCTGTTTATTGGTGTCGTGCTTTTCCCGGCCTATAAAGCGACTGGAATTTATCGTGCTGAACAGCTGGAACAACTGGAAGGCGAAATTGCGCTGCTCGAAAGTTTGAAGGGGTTGATTGCCGATGCCGGGGCCATTCAGACCGAAAATGAAAGGTTAAATCATGCGCTGAAGGGCGCGGATGCATTGCTATTTCCACCGATTGAAAATCGAATCATGACACAGACGAAAATGATTAAGCTACTCAATGAGATGGGACCCGATTTGGATTTAGAAGTTTCTGCCGGCCGTTCGGGCATTGGCGATGCCTCCTCGCAGATGAATCTATTGCTGAAAGGGCGCGGCCGGTATCCGGAAATTCTTAAGTTTCTGGAGCGGGTGGAAACCCACCGTCCTTTGATGCTGGTGAATTCGATGATGTTGACTGCTCCGAGGCCAAAGCGGGCGAGATCGAGAGCCTCAAAAAAGAACCCGGAAAAAACAAAAGATCCCTCCATGGGGTTCAGGCTCACGATCCAAATTCACACGCGCGCAGGCAAGGAGGGGGGGGCATGAACCTGCAGATTTCTAACTACATGATTCCCCTGCTTGGAGCCGCGTGTCTTGCCGGAGCCGCACTCGTGGTTTCTGGAGCGCGGACCCCCGCAACCCTTGAGGCTCCCGCTCCGGAAGATGCCGCTCAAGCGCGGATGCCAAAAGAGCTGGTATTGAAGAGTCTTATTCCGACCATGGAGCAGGTGCTGGCCAAACACCTATTTGTTCCCGAGCGCGTCGCCACCGGCGAAAATGCCTTTCCAGATCTGTTGGTGAAGGGGGTCTATGTGGGAGAAACGGAGCGCAATGCCATTTTTTCGCTGAAATCAAAGCCGCAGGCGAATCTGCGCGTTTGGCAAGGCGATGAAGATGCCGCCATGGCGCAAGTGCTGTATCCGCGCGATTCACGCCAACCCATTGTGGATTTTCTCGGCGAGTGGCAGATCAAATCGATCGATTTTTCGGGGGTCACCGTGGAGCATATTTTTACCGGTGAAGTGGAAACCTATGCGGTGGACTACCAACCGCAAAAGCACGTTAAGGCCAGTTCACAAAATGGCTATGGACAGGGATTGTTGGTGGAGGCTTCTGCTGGAACTGCGAAATCAACTTCGGTCAAACCCCGGTCTGCTCAACCGGCGCAAGTCCGAAAATCATCTGGTAACACCAGTCAGATTGCCGGCCGGGTGGGGCAGTACATGAAGAATCTGTCCACGCAGCAGCGCCAGAAGTTTATGCAGCAGCTTCAGAAGCAGAATGCGGCCAGCAAAAAGCAGGGAAATAGCTCCCGTCAGCAAGGAAGAAATAATTCCTCAAATAATCGGTCGAAAAATTAACCGAAAAATACAGAGGCCCAGTGGGTCGCAGGTATCTATTCCGAAAGGCTCAAGCCGAAGTCGGTGCGGTCGGCAATCCGAAGGAGAGCAATGAAGAAAATTAAAATTAGAGGAGAGCACTTCGTTTATGGGTTAAACCTCCATCTTCTTCATTTAGATTGCTTTTTATAGGTTGATTAACCAATCGAAGATTGCAAGCGCACCTTCTTTGCCTCTATGCAGAGTGAGTGAAAAATAGCTTCAAAAGTCACCGCCGCAAGGCGGAGGAATGGGACGGCCTAGGAGCATTCATGTATTAACTATTCAGATGTGATCCTGATTTATTGAACATACTTACCCTCCCCTCCGGATGGTAAATTATTTTTCTTAACTAATGATTGTTTATATAAGTTCTTACTTGATATGCTGAAATAATCTTCTAACGCGTATGTTTATAGGGAGATAAGGGGTTCGGGAGTGCTGATGCACTAAGAGAAAAGGGGGCTGTCTCTATGGATTTTAATGATTGGAGTATTAAAATCTCGGCCAGACCTCTTCCGGAATAAAATGAGTAACAGGGCGAGGTTCCGATGTCTAGTAGAATACTAGATTACGGGACTGACCCCTTTTTCCGTTGTGGAAATATGGGGAGTGCAAGAGGTCCTTTTCCCTACTACAGTATCTCCGATGTTTGTCGGTACTGTTGGTGTATCACAATTCCTAGTTTATAGCTATGGAGCCGGTGTTGGGCAACCAGCATCAGGTGTTGGCGGAGGTATTAGTGTAGTATCAAAGACGAGCTCTGTAGTGGTTGGGACAGGCTCGGTACAGGCAAATATGTTCTTTTTTTCAATTTGGGCAAATGTCCAGGTAACTCGCGGTACAGTGATTGAACAGAGTAGTTCTTATGAGGGAATTGCGTGCTACAAGCAAAAAGCGTATTATTTTCCAGAAAAAATTTCAGGTGCAAATACCTACATCAAGATGGTGCAAGAGAAGAAGTATAACGTCCTTTACATGACGTGGTATTATGCGGAGCATTTAAATGAAGTTGAGAATGTTCTAATACCAGTGTCAGCGACTGGGGGTCAGGGGATCGATATAATAACATTGTGTGTTTCAACCTCAACGTAAGGAGAATTATGTGCTGTAATTTAAAAATAATAACTTGCATAAGCATGCTGACAATTGTGTCTAGTACCATGGTGAGTGCAGATATTGGTAACAAAACATATTTTTCAGATAAAATACGATTTTCAATGAAAAATCACACCCGAACAACGAATATTTATGATCATATATCAGCTGATATTATGAATACGATATTGAATGAATCTTACTCTGAAGAATTTGTTGATGTGGTCAAGATGGCTCGTGCTGGTAGGGCGTACAGCGAAATAAAAGTAATTCTTGATAGTGTAATGGGGAAGGGGGCGATAACGCAGTATGAGGAGTGTGATTTGAGCCTCTTGTCGGCTTGTAGATATGGGGATTTCTCATATATTACTGAGTGTAGAATGCCTCTAGGATATAGTGGTATGTTTATATTTATCAATCAGCCCTTGGATAAGGGAGAGTTACCTTTAGATGTTGAAAAGTGGGAGCCAATTATTTTAAAAGAGTTGTTGGCTCAGCAGGTTGATAGTTATCGGGCTCTTATTCTCAGGAAAGGATCTTCGATGAAATCTTCGAATTTGACAGGCATATTATGGCTCTCAAAATATGCACGTTCAGAAGAATCCAAACGATTTCTGCTCTTTTTGGCGTTTGATCGAGCTGGATGGCTGCACTTTCAATGTATGAACCCATCATTTGGGAAAGGTTATTATCCGCGGTTAGGGCTAGATATATCAGATGAATGGGCATCGTGGTACGTAGATGAAATCATAAAACCTTCGGGCTTATATGAGAGATTTAAAGAGGAGTTGCAGGGGATGGCTTTATATCACCAAGTACTCTCAAGATAAATAGTAAAGGGGTCAGTCCCGTAATCTAGTAATCCCTTGATTTTCGCGCAGTGTTTTTGTATAACTTCTTCTATGCCAAGGAAGCCGCGAGTCGAGTGTGAAGGTGCCATCTATCATGTAATGAGCCGAGGGAGTCGCTAGGAGGCGATTTACAGGGATGACACGGATTGTGAGATGTTTTTAAAGACGCTGGACGAAGCGTGTGTGGCCACACGGGATGGTGGGTACACGCTTTTGTTTTAATGGGAAATCATTACCACCTTCTGGGACAAAGGGGTCAGTCCCGTAGTCTAGTAATGCCTTGATTTTTAGCGCAGCATTCCTGTATAAATCTTTCCATGCCAAGGAAACCAAGAGTTGAGTTTGAAGGTGCGATTTATCATGTAATGAGCCGAGAGAATCATCAAGA
>JBAHZU010000121.1:0-12724 GCA_037132875.1 Pontiella sp. | reverse complement strand
TCATCTGGAGCCAGGCGATGATCTCAAATACAACCGGATTGCCGCAGGAATCTTGAAATGCAACGGGGGGGGGATCAAAGATCTTTATTCCTATGCACTCCTGAAACTGGGGAAGTCCATGAGGAGAATATGCGATAGGATTTTGACGGGGGATCCTCTCCGTATATAAAAAAGCAGAGAGGGGGGCAGGCATCGTTAAGTATCCTGCGGACCCTTCAGTCCGGCTTTGCGATGAATCTAACCGCACCTTGCATATTGCAGAACGTGAGGTTTATCTGTGGTTCCGTGCGGTGTTGGCACAAAAAAAACGCCCCGTTCGAAAACGAGGCGAAAGTCTGTTCAACAAAAATATGGAATGATTACCAGCTGGCCTTTGTCATGCCCGGAATTAGACCTTGCGAAGCCATTTCGCGAAGCGTGATACGGGAGAGGCCGAATTTGCGGTATACTGCGTGCGGCCGTCCTGTGACGGAGCAACGATTCATAATACGATTCGGATTAGCATCAAGCGGCAACGAGCGTAGTTTGCGTACTGCAATCATACGGTCGGCGGGATCCGTTTCTGGGTCGCTGATGATTTTTTTGAGTTCCATGCGCTTCGGGTAGTACTTTGCAGCCATTGCGATGCGCTTTTGATTTTTAACTACCATGCTTTTTTTAGCCATAAATTTTTAGTTCCTATTGTTGAAAGACCCGTGGATAAAACATAAATGAATTGAGCCACGCAACACAAAAGGTTTAAAAAATATGCCTTCTCTGTAGGACTTCAATGATTTTTTTTCTGATCCGTCTGTTTAGTTCTTGAATGCGAGCAGGCTTCCCGTATTTTCAGGCGACTTTGATTTGAAGAAAATGCACAAGGGAGATTTATATGTCCAATATTAAGGAAATAGGCAAAGCCAAACTCACATTTAATGATAAGACCATTGAATTACCGGTCTTTGAAGGGTCCGAGCAGGAAACCGCGGTCGATATTCGTGAATTGCGAAAAAAGACCGGTATGATCACCTATGATCCAGGATTCGTGAATACAGGTTGCTGCGAAAGCGATATTACTTATATTGACGGCGAAAAAGGAATTCTGCGCTATCGCGGGTATGACATTAATGATTTGGCCGACGAGTGCCAGTTTATCGATGTGGCCTATTTGTTGGTGCACGAGGCATTGCCTAATGCGGAACAGCACGCTGAGTTTTCTACTCTTCTGAATTCTCACTCTATGTTGCATGAAGATATGCGCCACTTTTTCGATGCTTATCCGGATCATGCACACCCCATGGCGACTCTTTCGGCAATGGCCGTCTCGCTTTCTACGTTTTATCCGGAACTCGAAGATAGCAGTATTCAGGAAAATGTTGATTATAAGGTAACGCGTCTACTCTCGAAAATGCGTACTGCGGCGGCTTTTGCCTATAAAAAATCGATCGGCCATCCGGTTGTTCAGCCCCGCCACGATCTGACCTATTGCGAAAACTTCCTGAACATGATGTTCCATACGCCGGTCAATAACTATCAGGTCGACCCGGTGGTGGCTAAAGCACTCAATAAACTCCTGATTCTGCATGCAGATCACGAGCAGAATTGTTCGGCTTCCGTGGTGAAAATGGTCGGTAGTTCTGGCGCAAATCTCTACGCCTCCATTTCAGCAGGAATCTGCGCGCTGTGGGGACCGTTGCACGGGGGTGCCAACCAGCACGTCATCGAAATGCTGGAGCGTATTATTGCTGAAGACGGCGGCGACGTGAAGCGCATCATTGAGCGCGCCAAAGACAAGAATGATCCTTTTCGTCTGATGGGAGTGGGGCATCGTGTATACAAATCCTACGATCCGCGCGCTAAAGTGGCCAAGAATATGTGTAAGGATGTGCTCAAACAACTGGGCGTTAATGATCCGTTGGTGGATTTGGCTCAGGAATTGGAAGAAGCGGTGTTGGCCGATGATTATTTTGTAAGCCGCAGCCTTTATCCGAATATTGATTTTTATACCGGACTGACCTATCGCGCCATGGGAATCCCAACGAATATGTTCACGGTTATGTTTGCCATTGGCCGTATCCCAGGCTGGATTGCTCAGTGGCTGGAAATGCGGGAAGATCCGCATGCTCGCATTGGTCGTCCGCGCCAGATCTATACCGGCCCAACACAGCGCCCCGTGAATTAGCAGGTTTTTAAATGAGTAAGAAAAGAATGAACGACCGCTCCAAGCGTGAAGCGGTCGAACTGGGATTCCTTCAGAAAGTCAGTGAGCGGCTACCAGAAGATATAGAGATCCTCCAGGCGTTGGCGGATCTTTATACGAAAACTGGAAATTATGAAGAAGGACTGGAAATCGATGCAAGGCTGAGCCATCAGCTGCCGAACGATGAGCTGGTTTGGTATAATCTGGGCTGTTCATATTCGCTTATGAGCCAGCCGGATTCTGCCTTTGAAGCGCTTACCAAATCGGTGGAACTCGGATTCGGAGATTATGATTGGATGAAAACTGATCCGGATCTGAGCAATCTTCATGCCGACCCCCGTTTTGAATCGTTGCTGAGCTGGCTTTATACAACCTGTAGCGAAGAAGAGTAAGCCCGCGTCCAACCCTTGGAAAAAAGGGGCGACTTTTCTTTGGAGTTTGCTACATTCGCGCCTTCTTTTCCACGGATGGGAAAGGTTTCGGAGTTATTGAATGCGCACAATTACAGACTGGAAGACGGCTGGAGTACAGATTCGTGACGATGTGGACTGTTCCCGAATTGCCCCCGATGCCGTAATCCATCCCGGCAGTCGCATTCTGGGTGCAGACACCTCGATTGCGGCGGGTTGCATTCTGGGTGCGGAAGCCCCCGTGGTTTTAGAAAACTGCCAGCTCGGCCGCTCGGTGGAGCTCAAGGGCGGTTGCTGCACCGAGGCTACATTTTTTGAAGGAGCCAATCTGGGGAGTGGTGCGCACGTTCGGGCAGGCACCATTCTGGAAGAAGAGGCCAATGGTGCGCATACTGTTGGGCTGAAACAAACTATTCTACTCCCATTTGTCACCTGCGGCAGTCTCATTAATTTTTGCGATATACTCATGGCCGGCGGAACCAGCCGTAAAAATCATTCCGAAGTGGGCTCCTCCTATGTTCATTTCAATTTCACCCCTCATCAGGACAAAGCCACAGCATCGCTGGTGGGTGATGTTGCCAATGGGGTGTTTTTGGACCGCAAACCGATCTTTCTAGGCGGGCAGGGGGGATTGGTTGGCCCGGCGCGGATTGCATACGGTTCCGTGATTGCGGCCGGCGGCATCTGCCGCAAAGATGTGCTGGAGGAAAATAAGCTCGTCGTGCCGGTGGCCCCCCGAGCAACCGTTCGCGCCTACGAATTTGGTGTGTATAGCCGGACCGAAAACTTGGTTGCTAATAATTTAATCTATATCGGAAATATTCTCGCCCTGCGCGAGTGGTATCGCCAGGTCCGCCCCTTGTTTATTCGCGATAAATTCGATCAGGCCGTCCTTGATGGGGGATTAAAAAATTTGAACCTCATTCTGGCTGAACGCCTCAGACGTCTCGGCGATTTGGCCGCTAAAATGGACTATTCTTTCCAATGGTTGGAGGCCAACGGAGGGAAGCTGAAAGAAATTGAAGCCCAGAAGCGCTTCCTCGCTGCGTGGCCAATCATGAAAAGCGCCATTGAATCGGCAACTTTTCCGCCCGTGGCCATTTTTCAATTCTTGGAACCGAGCGAAACCTATATTCAAACGATCCAATCCTTGGAACCCACCACGCGGGAAGCGGGAAGCCAATGGATGCAGGCCATCGTAGATTTTATTGAACAACTTTGGAGTTAGAACGTATGGGAAAACTATTTGGAACCGATGGTGTCCGCGATAAAGCGAACCAGGGAAATATGACCACGGAAGTGGCGATGAAGCTGGGACGGGCGGTCGGTTTTTATTTTAAGAATAAGGGCAACAAAGAGCAGTGGCCTGCGATTGTGATTGGTCGAGATCCGCGACTGAGCGGGACGATGATTGAGTCGGCACTGGCAGCTGGCGTATGCTCTGCGGGAGTTGATGCGCATCTCCTGGGTGTGGTGCCCACCCCCGCGGTGGCCACCATTGCTGTTCAAACGGGTGCCGTTGCTGGACTGGTTGTTTCGGCCTCTCATAATCCTTTTTTTGATAATGGAATCAAAGTATTCAAAGGCGATGGTTTTAAACTTTCCGATGCGGAAGAAGCAGCACTGGAAAACCTCTATTATTCAGCGAATCAGCAACTTCCGCTGGATGATCAGGTGGGGGCAATTTATCAGTTGGGAAATTCAACCGAGATCTATTCGGATTTCTGCATTGGAACCATGGCGGCCGGCGAGCCGCTAAAGGGGCTCAAACTGGTGATAGATTGCTCCAACGGAGCCACCAGCCATTGTGCCGAAGCCATTTTTAAAACGCTCGGGGCCACCGTTTCCGTGATCCATAATACGCCTGATGGAATGAATATTAATGACCACTGCGGTTCCCAGCATACGGATGTGCTTTGCCGAAAAGTAAAGAAGGCAAATGCCCATGCGGGACTGGCATTCGATGGCGATGGCGATCGGTTGATTGCCGTGGACGAAAGAGGCCGAGAACTCAGTGGCGACCAGATTATGGCCATTTGTGCCAAGGCCTATAAAGAGAGCGGCCAGCTAAAAAATAATCGAGTGGTTCCAACGGTGATGAGCAACGTCGGGTTTCATGCCGCCATGAAATCGCTCGGCATTGAGGTGGATACGGCCGGAGTCGGCGATCGCAAGGTTCTTGAGGTTATGCAGCAAACTGGAGCGGTGGTCGGTGGCGAAGATTCTGGACATATGATCTTCTTGGATTGCCACACCACGGGCGATGGCATTGTTTCGGCGCTGAAGCTGGCTGAAACGCTGAAAAAGTCTGGCGCGAAGCTTTCGGAACTCGGGAATGTGATGACGCCTTTCCCTCAGAAAATGATTAATGTGGATGTGAAAGAAAAACCGCCCCTTGAAGAGGTCCCGGCCCTGATGACGGCCATTGAGGAGGCCGAAGCGGAATTAGGCGATGCCGGCCGTGTGCTGATTCGTTATTCTGGAACACAGCCAATGTGTCGTGTGATGGTTGAAGGACCGACCGAAAATAAAACCACGATCTTGGCCGAGCGGTTGGCTGCAGTGGTAAAGGATGTGATGGGGTAATGGCTTCTATTTTAACAGCTAAAAATATCGAACGGGTTTATCGGGTCGGCAAGACCGACCTGCCGGTTCTCAAAGGCGTCTCGCTGGATGTGAACGTGGGCGAAACGCTCGCCATTATGGGGGAAAGTGGCTCCGGAAAAAGCACCCTATTGCACGTGCTCGGCGGGTTAGATAAGCCGAGGTCGGGAACCATTGCGTTCAACGGTCAGAGTGTATACAACATGTCGCAGGGCCGTTTGGCCCGTTTCCGGTCCGAAAATGTGGGCTATGTCTTTCAGTCGTTTCACCTGCTTCCGGAACTGGATATTGTTGAAAACGTGGCGCTTCCCGCCATGGTGTCCGGCACTCGAAAGGCGGCAAAAGTCCGTGCCACAGAACTTTTAAGCGAAGTTGGGCTGGGCGACCGAGTGGGGCACCGCCCTCAGGAACTCTCGGGGGGCGAGCAGCAGCGCGTGGCCATTGCACGGGCGCTGATGAATGAGCCCGACATTATTTTTGCAGATGAACCCACGGGGAACCTGGACTCCAAAACGGGTGAAAAAGTATTGAATTATTTGTTTCAACTGGTCGAGGCGAGGAGGCATACTCTCGTGCTCGTTACCCATAGTCGGGAAGTTGCTTCTCGCTGTTCGCGTGAATTGTACCTGAAAGATGGGCTTTTAATTTAGATAAGGTAATATGAATGAAAATTTTTCTAGGCGATAAACTGGTAGACGAAAAGGATGCGGTAGTTTCCGTTTTTGATCACGGTCTCCTATATGGAGATGGTGTATTTGAAGGAATCCGCGCCTATAACGGCCGCGTATTTTTGCTGGATGAGCATCTTGACCGGCTCTTCGATTCGGCCAAGGCTCTTGCGCTGAAAATTCCGATGACCCGCGAGGAAATATCGGACGCTGTGATTGAAACCTGCAAAGCCAATGGAATTGCTGACGGGTATATCCGTTTGGTCATTACCCGCGGCGTGGGCACCTTGGGGCTTAACCCATATCTGTGTAAAAAAGCACAGGTCATCATTATTGCGGCCAAAATTCAGCTCTATCCGCAGGAACTCTACGACAACGGTCTGAGAATCGTTACCGTTGGAACCGTGCGGAATCACCCGGAAGCCATCAATCCGCGTGTGAAGAGCCTAAACTATCTCAACAATGTCTTGGCGAAGATTGAAGCCATCAATGCCGGGTGCATGGAATGTCTGATGCTGAACCATAAAGGCGAAGTGGCCGAAGCTTCTGGCGACAACATCTTTGCCGTTAAGAATGGGGTGATCACCACCCCCCCCAGTAGCTGTGGCGCGTTGGAAGGGCTGACCCGCAATAAAGTGATGGATCTGGCCCGTGAGGCGGGCTATGAAGTGCGCGAAGCCATCATGGCTCGTTACGACCTTTATGTGGCTGATGAAGTGTTTCTAACCGGTACCGCGGCTGAAATTATCTCCGTGGTCGACATCGATAAACGGGATATTGGCGACGGTAAGCCCGGGAAAGTGACGAACGAACTTGCCGAAATGTATCATAAATGTGCCAATTCAGAGGGCACACCGATCAAATAACAATTTTCTGGCCATGTCGTGCCTGAAAAGATTGCGTCATGATCAGCTAACGTATTAACGTTTCTGTTGTCTGAAAGGGAAACAGGAAATTTCCATGAAATGTGAATGTTGCAAAGAGGCGGATGCTACAATTCACCTGACCCAGGTGATTGAAGGCGAAGTCAAGAAATTGAATCTGTGCCCAATTTGTGCACAGAAAAACGGAATAGATCTCAATTCACCCATCTCGATTACAGATGTGTTGTTGGGGCTAGGTAATTCGGCCGGAGGTAACGCTTCGAAACCGGACCTGTCTGCATTTGATTTGAGCTGTAGTCGTTGCCAGATGACCCGCGCCGAATTCAAAAAACGAACGCGGTTGGGGTGCCCCGAGTGCTATAATGCCTTTATGGGCGAACTCAGTGCAATTACTCAGGCCATGCATCATAGCCGTCAGCATGTGGGTAAAATCCCTGCTCGCCAGGGCAATGAGGCCCGAATTACGGCTCAGATCGCCGCCTTGCAAAAGGATATCGAAACTGCCATTGCCAAAGAAGAATACGAAATGGCGGCAAATCTGCGCGATAAAATCCGCTCGCTGAAAGACAGTAAGCAACGGACCGTAGCAGGAGGTTCTGATGACGCTTGATGATATGGTGAAACGCCACGGAAGCTGGCTGGAAGCGGGGATTGATGAAGGCCCGGTGATTAGCAGTCGGATTCGTCTGGCTCGGAATATCGAGGAATACGCATTCCCCAGTTGGGCCAGCGATGAAGACAATCTGGCGGTTTGGAAAAAGACTTCCGAAATTTTCGACCACTTTGACGCGCCCTTTATGAACTGGGGCATGCGCGATCTGCCGGAGCTGGATAAAGAAATTCTATTTGAACGGCATCTGATCAGCCAGGAATTGGCACAGCAGAGCGATAGTTGTGGTGTTTTCGTTTCTCCAGACGAATGCCTGTCGATCATGATCAACGAGGAAGATCATATTCGAATTCAGTCGTTGCAACCGGGCTTGAACCTTCGAGGAGCTTGGGAAGCGGCCGATCGAATTGATGATGAGCTGGAATCGAAGCTGACCTATGCCTTTTCTCCAAAGCTTGGATATTTGACCTCCTGCCCATCCAATGTGGGAACTGGCATGCGGGCTTCGGTGATGCTGCACCTTCCTGCACTCGTCTTAATGGAAGAGATGGATCCGGTCATTAACGGCATCTCAAAAATTGGGCTGGCGGTTCGTGGCATGTGGGGCGAAGGAACGGAAGCGGCCGGCAATATGTTCCAAGTTTCCAATCAAATTACGCTCGGACGGCGGGAAGACGAAATTATTGCGCATCTCGAACAGATCGTGCTGGAATTAATTGAACACGAAAAGAATGCACGGATTCGTCTGATGGATGAACGCTCCATGATTGTTGAGGACCATGTGGCCCGCGCGTTCGGAGTGCTTTCCAATGCGCGGCTCATGTCCAGCGGAGAAGCATTAAATTTTCTTTCCACCTTGCGACTGGGACTGGATCTCGGAATGCTGAATCAATTTTCGCGGCGAGAGCTAGATATGCTCTTTATTTCGATTCAGCCCGCGCATCTCCAACGACTGGAAGACCAAGAACTTAAACCGGAAGACCGTGATATTGTGCGCGCCAATATGTTGCGTGGCTACATGGAAAAGGCTAGTAAAAACGGCAGTTTAAACTAAAGGCAAACCTATGGACAATTTTACACCCCGAGCGCAGCAAGTGCTGCAGTTAGCGAGAAAAGAGGCTGACCGCTTCAACCATGGTTATGTCGGCACGGAACATGTACTGCTCGGTCTGATTGCTCTGGGGCATGGCGTTGCCGTCAATGCACTGCAGTCGCTTGGCGTTGATATGGCTTCTGTTCGGTTAGAGGTCGAAAAGGCCGTAGGAACCGGACCCGAAACCAAGACCATTGGCAACATCCCCTTCACTCCGCGTGCCAAAAAAGTCCTCGCCCTTTCTGCAAGCGAAGCGCGCGGGCTAGGACACAGCTATGTGGGAACAGAACACATCCTGCTCGGTCTTCTGCGCGAAGGCGAAGGGATTGCTGCACGCGTTTTAGAAAATCTCGGGGTGGACCTCGATGAAGCCCGCTATGAAATCATGAAGACGCTCGATCCGGATTATGACCCCTCCACGGAAAGTACATTTGAGGACGAAGGTGAGCAGGAAGTGCCCCCCCCCAGTGGCCAAGCACGCGGCAAGGGAAAAACGAAAACGCCGGCACTGAATACCTTTGGGCGCGACCTGACGAAGCTGGCCAAGGATGGCGGGCTGGATCCCGTGATTGGAAGACAAGACGAGATCGAACGCGTCATTCAAATTCTCTGCCGCCGCACCAAAAATAATCCGGTGCTGTTGGGCGAAGCGGGGGTCGGCAAAACTGCCATTGCTGAAGGGCTGGCACAGATTATCTCCGACGGAACGGTTCCGGACCTGCTGGTGGATAAAAAAGTAATCACTCTGGACCTCGCTCTGATGGTGGCGGGCACTAAATACCGCGGTCAGTTTGAAGAGCGTATCAAGGCGGTCATGGAAGAAATCCGAAAGGAAAAGAACATTATTCTATTCCTGGATGAATTACATACCATCGTGGGAGCCGGTTCGGCGGAAGGCACCATGGATGCGGCCAACATCATTAAGCCCGCGCTGTCGCGTGGCGAATTGCAGTGTATTGGTGCAACCACGCTTAAAGAATATCGCAAATATATTGTAAAAGATGCGGCCCTAGAGCGTCGTTTCCAGATGGTCAACGTGAAAGAACCAACGGTTGAAGATGCCATTAAAATTCTGAAGGGCCTGCGTATTAAATATGAAGAGCACCATCATGCTCGGTTTACGGATGCGGCGCTCAAGGCAGCGGTGGTGTGCTCAGCACGGTATCTCCCCGATCGTTTTTTGCCGGATAAGGCCATTGATCTGATTGATGAAGCCGGAGCGCGGGCGCGTATTGGCAGCATGAGCCGTCCGCCAGAACTCAAGCAACTTGAAGAAGACATTCACGACTTCGAGAAAAAGAAAAATGACGCGATTCATGAACAGAAGTTCGAGGATGCAGCGAGGTTCCGCGATCAGGAACGGCAGTCGAAGGAAAAGCTCGAAGAGCTGCTCAACAACTGGCGCAAGAAGCGGGATGAAAATAAATCGGTGGTTACAGATGAAGATATCATGATTGTGGTTTCCAAGTGGACCGGAATTCCAGTCATGAAAATGGGTGAAAAAGAGATGGCGCGTCTGCTCCGCATTGAAGATGTGGTGGGAGAACAGGTCGTTGGGCAGAAAGTTGCGGTGAGTGCCATTGCCCGTGCGCTCCGCCGATCTCGTGCCGACCTGAAAGACCCCAAGCGCCCGATTGGGTCCTTTATCTTCCTCGGCCCGACCGGAGTTGGAAAAACTCTGTTGGCCAAAACCTTAGCGGACTTCATGTTCGATGATGCGGAGTCCTTTATCCAAATCGACATGTCGGAATACATGGAAAAATTTAATGCGTCCCGACTGGTTGGCTCTCCTCCCGGATACGTGGGCCACGAAGAGGGCGGGCAGCTCACCGAACGTGTGCGCCGTCGTCCGTATTCCGTGGTGCTATTTGACGAAGTTGAAAAAGCACATCCAGATGTGATGCATATGCTGTTGCAAATTATGGAAGAAGGGCGCCTTACCGACAGTCTTGGCCGCAGCGTTGATTTCCGGAATACCGTCGTCATCATGACCTCGAATCTGGGCGCTCAGGAAGTTAAGAAATCGGGTGCCCTTGGGTTTGCTCCATCGAATGAATCGGCGGATTACGAGAAGCTCAAGGAAATGATGGTGGGTATTGCCAAAAAAACCTTTAAGCCGGAATTGCTGAATCGTCTGGATGATATGATTGTATTCCGCGAACTGACTCAGGTTGATTTGAAAACCATCATCAATCTCGAATTAGCGCACATTCAGAATCGGGTGCTTGGACGTAATATTGAGCTGAAGATCACAAAATCAGCGCGCGATTTCCTGCTCGAAAAAGGATTCGATAAGGCGTACGGCGCTCGTCAACTCCGCCGCACGGTGGAGCGCTATCTGGAAGATCCGCTGGCCGAAGAAATTCTGCGCAGCACCATTGAGAATAATTCCGTGGTAACGGTGAGGGCCAATAAAACGAAATTGACCTTTAAAGGGGTTCCCAATGCGGTAGAGGAATCGACAACCGAAGACTAATCTTCCGTTTAGTGGAGATGCCCAATCCCCGATGTTCCCCTTGGGAAATCGGGGATTGATTAGCACAGGGGGTGGCCGTAATTTGCGACCCTTTTTTATGGAGAGAGTTAAAATGCGTGAATTTGCCACTTTTGAAGAGAGACTATCTGTCTGGACGACCGATGCCATGAAAATGGTATTCGGACTGGATGACAGCGAAGTAAACTTGGGCGTGACCCCCACGAATAATGATACGTTTGGAGACTACCAGTGTAATGCCGCGATGGTCTTGTCGAAGCAGCTTAAAAAAGCACCGAGAGAGATTGCTCAGACGTTTGTAGAGGCGGCCGAACTTCCAGATTTTGTTGAGAAAATAAATATTGCAGGGCCGGGATTTATTAATTTTTTCCTGACGAATCAAGCCCTTGCTGAACATATTCAAAATTTGGAAAAGGATCCAAACCTTGGCGTAAAGCAGGAGGGTAAGGGAAAGACGGTTATTATTGACTATTCCAGCCCCAATATAGCCAAATCGATGCATATTGGCCATATCCGCTCCACGGTAATCGGAAATGCCATTGATCGCCTCTATCGTTTCTTGGGGTACCACGTTATTGCAGATAATCATTTGGGCGACTGGGGCACGCAGTTCGGCCTCATGTTGGTCGGATATCGAGAATTCGTGAACGAAGAAGCCCTGGCTGAATCTCCGGTTGCAGAGCTCGAGCGGATCTATGTCGCCAGTTACAACAAATCCAAAGAAGATCCTTCTTGGCGCGATTTTGCCAAAGCAGAGCTCGTTAAATTGCAGCAAGGTGATGTTGAAAATCGCGCACTTTGGAAGCAATTTATTGAACTCTCTATTGGCGAATTTAACAGTATATACGACCGACTGGATGTCAAATTCGACCTCTACCGAGGGGAGAGTTTTTACAACGATCGACTGCCGAAAATAATCCAAGCCTTGGAAGAAAAAGGTCTGGCCAAAGAGAGCGAAGGCGCGCTGATTGTTGATCTCGAAGAGGATGGCATGCCCATCTGTATCGTTCGTAAGAGTGATGGCGGATATAACTATTCCACCACCGACCTTGCGACCATTGAATCCCGCTTAGAGGAGTTTAAACCCGATCGGATCATCTATGTCACCGACGAGCGGCAGCAACTGCATTTCAAGCAGTTTTTCACCATTGCCGGAAAGCTCGGGATGGAGGCCGATTTAGTGCATGTTTGGTTTGGTTTGATGCGACTGCCGGAAGCCACTTTTTCAACGAGAGAGGGGAATGTGATTAAACTGGCCGCGTTGCTCGATGAAGCGGAGGCCCGCGCGCTTGTCATGGTTAAATCCAGCAGTCCGGATATGCCGGAGGAGCAGCAGAAAGATCTGGCGAAGGCCATCGGTATTGGAGCGATTAAGTATACCGATTTGAGCCAAAATCCAAAAAGTCTAGTGACCTTTACCTGGGAAAAAGCACTCAATATGCAGGGTAATTCAGGGCCTTATCTACAATATGCATATGCTCGAATTTCTTCGGTGTATGACAAATGGGAGATTCTATTCCCCCATCAGGATCTGAATTCATGTTCAATAAATATTGAACATGAGATTGAGCGAAAACTTGCCATTAAATTGTCCAGATTTCCAGCGGCCGTGAGTGCGGCTGCGGAGAATTACAGCCCCAATGTCATGGCAGATTACTTGTATGATCTCGCGCAGATCTACAGTAGTTTCTATCAGAATGTTCCATTCCTCAAAGCAGAGGACGGGGTGCGGGAAAGTCGAATTCGACTGTGTAAATGCACCGCCGCCACGCTGAAACAAGG
>JBAHZU010000095.1:0-7534 GCA_037132875.1 Pontiella sp. | reverse complement strand
GTCACACCACGGAATACATAGGCAGAAGCAAAGTCGAGGGTCGTGCTGACTCCAGCCGTTGCAATGGAAGCCACCAAGCTGGCTGCGAGAGTCGTCGTAATCATTTTCTTCATTTCATTTCTCCTTCAATCGGTCTATCTGTTTGTTGACTTGCTCAAATAAATTGGCGACTCGGACCCCAACCCCGCGGGAATGCGAAATAAAATCGCACGGGACCGGTCACCAACTAAAATACTTCACTTAACCAATGGCCTCTGGACCTGTTTCACCGGTCCGGATGCGGATACATTCTTCAAGATCCATGACAAAGATTTTTCCGTCCCCGATATTCCCCGTACGGGCTCCGGCAATGATGGCCTCCACCGTGGAATCCACGAATTCGGCATTCACTGCAATTTCGATTCGGACTTTCTTCAACAGGTTCACTTCAATATCCGCACCGCGGTATGTTTCGTGATACCCCTTCTGTTGACCACAACCCATGGCATTGGTCACTGACATTTTATAAATTTCTTTTTCGTACAGACTCTGTTTCACTTCGTTGAGCTGTTCGGGCTGAATATAAGCAGTAATAAGTTTCATTTTTTTTCTCCGGAGTCTCCGGTTGAACGTCATGGGCCCCAAGGATCTTGGACGGAATGACGTTCAACCATCAACCATACGCTTCCTTAGTTAGAGGTGAAGATCTGGAAGCCGTGATACGCTTCTTCGCCGTGCTCGCTAATATCTAGGCCGCGGATCTCGTCTTCTTTGCTAACGCGGAGCATTCCTACGGCTTTCAGGATGCTGAAGAGGATAAACATGGTGATGAAAGACCATAACGGGATGACCAACGAACCGGTGATCTGCGCCACCCAGTTTCCATAGCCGTCGCCATAGGATCCGAAGAGGGCGGTGGCAATTCCGCCCCATATTCCGCAAAGACCATGCACCGGAAACGCACCCACTGGATCGTCAATTCTGAGCTTATCGAGCAACTTGACCCCGAAGACCACGATGATACCAGCCACTGCGCCAATAATGATGGCTTCCACATTGGTTACGCCATCGCAGTTGGCCGTGATGCCCACCAAACCGGCCAAGATGCCGTTTGCGGCCATGGTCAGGTCCGGTTTTTTGTGCAGGACCCAAGAAACGACCATCGCGAGAACCGCACCGGCACCCGCCGCGAGCAAGGTGTTCACCGCAATCAACATGACGGCATCGGTGTTATCTTTGCCCACAATGGCAAGCTGGGAGCCCGGGTTGAACCCGAACCAACCGATGAGCAGAATGAATACCCCCAAGGTTGCGAGTGGGAGGTTATGTCCCGGCATGGCCCGTGGGGTTCCATCCTTCGCAAAACGTCCAATACGCGGGCCCAGCACAATCGCGGCAGCCAAGGCAGCAAAACCACCACAGGCATGCACCACCAACGAACCCGCAAAATCGTAGAAGCCCAGCTGGTCGAGCCAACCGCCGCCCCATTTCCAGTAGCCGGAAATTGGATAGATGAAGGCAGTAAGAACCGCACTATAGATGAGGTAGGCACTAAACTTCAGGCGACCGGCTACCGCACCGGAAACAATCGTGGCGGCTGTTGCGGCAAATGCCACCTGGAACAACCAGTCCACCTGCGGGGCCAACGCACCGGCCTCTGCAGATTCAGCTCCCAGTCCACCGATACCGAACTGACTGAAGGCAAAGAAGCCATTTCCGTCGCCCGGATACATCAGGCCGTACCCAACGATGAAGTAGAGGATCATACCAATTGAGAGATCCATCAGGTTTTTAAAGAGAATATTCACGGTGTTCTTCGCGCTGTTGAAACCGGACTCAACCAATGCAAACCCTGCTTGCATGAACAGCACCAGCACCGCGCAGAACAACAAGAACATATTATCAATTGCGTATGCCCACTCCCCTAAGGTTGTTGCCACATCAAACGTGACTTCCGCTTCGGCCACTTCCTGTGCCATTGCGGGAGACGCCAAACCAAACATAACCGCCATTGCGATCAATGCTGGAAGTTTAAACCACTTTGTTTTCATCCTTGTACACCCCTTGCGTTTCTTACCTTGCCCCAGACACCCTGCCTGCGACTTATGAGAAGCTCTTATTGCAACAGGTGTGCCAACAGGCATTCGAACAAAGCCTTTATATCCCTATCTCATTAAAGACCAGACAGATAAAAAATATTCCTTCAGCAAACCGCATTTTCCGTCCATGGAACATTAATGTCATATATGTTCCCAATAATCTTATTGATACATTTTTGTATGCCTCATTAGCACTCCTCGCAATAAAGCATGGTTTTTGCTATGGATTGACCGATTACTCCGTAGAATTCAACCCATGGAATTCGATATCAAGATCATCAACGGCACCGTTCTCGACGGGAATAATACCCCGGCAATCCACTGCGACCTTGGCATTAAAGGAAGTCGCATCACCAATATGGGCGATCTTTCCGCTGCAAAAGCAAAAAAAACCATCGATGCAACCGGTTTAATCGTTTGTCCCGGATTTATCGATGCCCACTCTCACTCCGATACCTATCTGTTGCTCGAACCGAGCGCGGCATCCAAGGTCTACCAAGGCATCACCACCGAAATCTGTGGGAACTGCGGCGCATCCGCCGCTCCGCTCAATGGCGATTATCAAATGCCGTCCGACTGGCTGGATAAGAACTATTCCAAACCGTGGAAAACCGTCGCCGACTATCGCGAGCGCTACGCCGAAGCCCAACCGGCCATCAACGCCGCACTGCTGGTTGGCCACAACACCCTGCACGCGGGCATTTGCGGCTACGAACCTCGCGCGGCCACATCGGAAGAAATGAAACGCCTCTTCCAAACCTTGGAACAGGCGCTCGACGAAGGAGCCATCGGCCTCAGCTCCGGTCTGGCCTATCCGCCCGGCTCGGCCGTCCCGCGCGAAGAAATTATTGAGCTCTGCAAAGTCGTTGCCCAACACGGGGGGCTTTACACCACCCATATGCGTTCCGAATCCAGCGGCCTGCTCGATGCCATCGACGAAGCCATTGATATTGCTGAGCGCTCGGGGGCAAAACTACAGATTTCTCACCTCAAAGCCTCCGGAGCGGCGCACTGGAATAAAATCGATCGGGCCTTCACCAAAATCCGCACCGCACAACACCGACTGGAAATCGGGTCCGATCGCTATCCCTATACCGCCGGGTGCACCGATCTCGACATGGTGCTTCCCCTCTGGGCAACGTACGGCGGACGTGCTGCCATTCTCGAGCGATTGCGCACGGCCGAGGTGCGGGCAAAAATTCGAACCGAACTAATGGTTCATCCAGCGGGCTATTGGGATAACGTCATGGTGGGTTCAACGCAATACGAAGCCTTTAAAGGGAAGTATCTCCCCGAAGTGGCTGAGGTCTTGAAGATGAACGAGGTCGATGCGCTGCTGAAACTCATTGATGAAGACGATCTAAAAACCGGCGGCATCTTTTTCAGCATGTCCAACGACAACCTATGGCGCGTACTCGCCGAGCCCTATGTTTCCATTGGGTCCGACGGTTCCATGCGTGCGCCCTGGGGTCCACTCAGCCACGATCATCCGCACCCACGGGCGTATGGAAGCCACACCAAATATCTCCGAGCCGCATTGGACCTCCACACCGTGCCGTTGCCCGAAGCCATCTATAAAATGACCGGTCTCCCAGCCCAACAATTTAATCTGAAAAAACGCGGCCTACTCAAAAAAGGCTATGCCGCCGACCTCCTCCTCTTCGATCCCGACCGCATTAAAGAGAACACCACCTATGCCCATCCGCACCAACTTTCCGGCGGAATGTCCCATGTTTTTGTCAACGGATTCCACACCTTGGAACAGGGAAAACATACCGAATTCCGCGGCGGTATTTTTCTAGAAAAATAAACACTTATTATCAGTGCGGGAATAAAACATCGGCATTTAACTTGGCTTATATAGATTCCCCCGTATTTTTCATTGCTTCAAAAGCCCTTTTTTTTGACCGGAGAAAAATGAAGATGAAAGACTTGAAAAAATCACTCGGCATCGGCGTAAACATGGCCTCCAAAAGCCATCGGAAAGCGCTCATTTCCTACATCAACCTGAAACTGTCCGCGCTCGATCTTCCGATCTACGAGAAAAGCGACAGCAAGGAACTCGATGTCACCCTCGATTTGATTAACAACATCCGTGAAAAGAACCGCATTCTTCACGATTATCTCTGCCCAGTGGATCAGCGCATCCAGACCTTTCTAAACCACTATCTGGCCGATGCCTGCGAAAACGTGCCCTTGCTACCCAATCGCACCCTCACCCTGAATCGCCACGGCCTTGCCCGCGAGCTTTCGCTGCCGCCGCACCAGAACACCTTTATTGCCAACGGGATCGAATCCTACCGCATTCAACAAGGGGTCTTGCACAATCCAAAAAATGACCGCCGAACCACCAAAGGCGTATTTCATATTGCCGAAGGCAGTTTCCCGGTTCCCGCCGACAAGCTGGAAGTACCGAAAGAAACGTATGCCAAACTGCTCGAAATTGCGATGAATCCACCGACCGATCAGATGGAACTCCCGTTCACATCCGATCAAGACCAAAAAGCAGCCTGCTTTATTTCTCTACTGCTCCGTCCCATAATCAGTCCTGATGTTCCTGGCTTTCTTCCTGAAAAAAATATGGAAGTCCGCTTCTTCGCTCCGGGGAACTATGCCTGCAACCTCGATTTTGTAGAGTCCATCTTCGGCAATGCCGGCGATCCCTACCTCCCAGAAAATGATGCGGGCCTCGCACCAAACGAATGGAGCGGACATACCGGTTGCGTCATTCTTGCGCCGCATATCTGCGGGCTGAAGAAAAAAGAGCTGGGCCTTCCTTATATCGACGATGCCACCGAACGCCAGAAGCGCGACGGCATGTGCTGGACCAGCCCAGAGGAACTCTACAACGGCGGAACTCCATTCAAAATTACGGCCCGCGATGAAAGCGGCGTGATCGTCACCCTGATTGCCGACAACTATTTCGGCTACTGCAAAAAAGAAATCAAAACTCAGATCGGCTTTGCCGCCAACCTCTACGGACTCTGCGAAGAAGAGCATGCCGGTGGAGCGCTCGCAGTGCCGCAGTACAATTTGGGCGAATACTTTGCCCCAGACGGGTCCCTCTCTCAGCTGAACCACACCCTCGCCAACGTCCTCCATGTGATGGGCGATGCGGTGACCATTCATCCGGCAGGATATGCCACAGACAATAAGCACCCCAATGTCTTCTTCATCCCGGAAACGGCTGAATTTAGCATCCCTAAACAGTGCGTATCTTGGACTCAGACCGGCATTACACAAAGCCTGAAGCTGTTGAAAGACAGTGTCTTCATCTATCCATCCGGCTATCGCGTCACCCTGAAGCAGAGCCCCTCTGCTGGCACGTGGCGCCTCGTGGGCACCATGGCCGAAGGCACCCTTTGCCACAAGCCGTGCACCGTCTCTGGCGGCGGAAAATCAGAGATCTCCAAATCGCTGACCGATGCCATGATCTCCGGTTCCATTTTTGTGGCCAACTTTGAAACGGATCTGGATGCCGTCCAGGAAGTGCTGGATCACAACTACAGCAACCGCTTCAACGTAGCTCGTGAAGAAAGCCACATCAGCCGTCCGCTGCTCGGAGCCGGGCGTTCTTTGGGCTCTGTGATTAAACTACTCAACCCCTCCCCAGAAAATACCGCGGCCTATAATGCGTGGCTTCAGAGCATTCCGAATCGGATTAAAGGTTTGGTCTTCCTGCTCAAACGATTCTACAAAGCAGAATGGGGTTCTCAATGGCGTTCACACCTCAGCGTCGATTTCATTAATGGCGAACAGGGCCACGAACTAAAATTCGACGGCAAAAAAGTGGCCGGCAACTACTTGCGGCTCGGCATGAGCACCGCCGGCATCTGGCGGACCAGCAAACTGCGAACCGACTTTATTCCAGCTGAAAAAATACAGTGGGAAGACGACATCTCCGCCTCCATTGTGGTGCCAGCCCACCTACTGACCGACCTGAACCCGGAATACGCCGCGGCCCCCAGCGTGAAGATTGTCGAGAACTGCGAGTTCCGCCTCTTCCAGCGTCCAGACGAAGCCGTCAATCGCGGGTTCGATAAACAGGCCGAAGCCGACCTGGCGGGCCCGAATAACTTCCTCTCCAACTTTGCGCCATTAAAACGCTCCGATGCGCAGGATATTCTGGACCATTCGGTGATGTATAACCAATACACGAAACCAATGCGCAAGCTGATCCGCAAAACGGCCCGCGCACGAAAAGCAAACCGATTGTTTGTGGATTCTGCATCGCCACGTATCGTGAACGGGGCCCCCACCAAAAATCCGCGCTATCTGCAAACCCGCCCGGATCTAATCGACGGCATGCCAAAATATCTTTCGTTGCTCTCCACCCGCCTCTACCGGAAAATAAAATCCGGCAACCCGTTGTTCATCCCAGTGAACGCCGTATTGCCAGGCCGGCGGAACAATCCAGCAGAACCAGGCATCCGTCCCTTGGCGGTCTACGGCCCCATTCACTATCAGGAATTGCCTGAACTGTTCATGGACTTTGCCTGCAGCCTAACCGGAAAATCGCCCTCCACCACCGGAGCCGGCACCGAAGGCGCATTGACCAAAGCACCATTTAATGCCCTGCCCTCCACGGCCGACCTGAACAATGCGCTGCTATCGTTCATTCTAACCGGAAGCAATGGGTTCTCCACCGCAGCGGGCTACATCGGCTCGAAACATAAAGTGGAACATGATATCAGCCTACTGATTCCAGAACTTTGGTGCCGTCTCGAAGAAACAGAACGCGACCCGAAAGCCATGATCAACAACGGCCAACTTGAGAAACTCGAAGACTTCGAGTTTGAAGGGAAAATCGTTCTTGCCAGTCGCCTCGGCTTCCGAATCACCGAGCGCTTTGTGAACGACTATCTCGGCAAAATCTTTGAAGCCCCAAAAACGGTATTCGAAGAGGATATGCTCAAGCCAGAACTCCAGAGTATGGATGAATTTGTGGATGGCATTAACAACATCGTCGAAACACAGCAGATGATTGCTCAGCGCTACCTCGACGACGGCAGCGTCAACAGTTTCATCCCGCCGTTGAAAGCCCTGATCAACATCATGGCCACCGGTTCCTATGAAGGCAAAGACATCACCGATCCTGAAATTCGCGGCCTTTTCGAGCGCGAAGCCGTTCTCGAAAGCGGATGGTATCAGGAACGCCTGAAACTCAAGCAGCAGCGCAAAGCCGCCGCTTGCCGCAGGCACATTGAATATCTCAACGACTTCATCAGCAAGAAGCACAATGCCTATAAGGCAGAGAGCCTCGGCTGTAAAGAGCGCCTCGAAGAGGTTGAAGAACGATTGGTGCATGTGGAGTCCGATCGCTTCATCGAAGAGATCACAGGCACCATCGGCGCCGACCCAATCGCACTCTAATTTCCAACCCTTGGAAATTGAAAGGAACCGCCCGCCCGGCGGTTCCTTTTTTTGGGCCGCTCCGCCACCACCGAACGCCCCCC
>JBAHZU010000094.1:0-23845 GCA_037132875.1 Pontiella sp. | reverse complement strand
TGGAAGCCGATGCGGTCGGATGCTCCGCCGGAAACGGATCCTTTGTTGCGCTGGCGGTTGGATCAGATTTCTTTTGGCCGCAAGCAGTCGAACTATATCTGTGTGAATGAAAGCACCCTGTTCTCTTTTGTGATGACGGATCTTGCTGGAAAGAAGCCGGCTAAAATCCAGCAGTGTTTTCTGGATGAGTTATTCCTGCGGTTAGATGATCTCTATTTCCCGCAGTCAGCACGGGATTCGTTGCGGAATCTGGTGGTGCTCTTTGGCAAAACGGTGAGCCGCAAGATTATTGGATGCGTTACGGATCTGAAGAAGGGGTATCAGGTGCAACACGAGTATGCGGGTTCCCATGAGGAGATGGAACTGCGAGTGAACAATACTCCGTATCCTAGCGTGGGGGTCGATTCGCCGAAGCGGGCTTTTCTGGCATTGAGACGCCATTTTGCTGAAACAGATCCCCTGTTTACCCGTTTGTTGGTTCCGGAAGATTTTGTCTATGCGGCCCGGCGAAGTTTGGAACCCTCGCCTGCCGGACTCTATAGTTTTGATATGGGCCATTCGGTGGACGGGATGGTGGAGGCTTATCTTTCATTGCAGGAGCTGAGCGAGCTGGGCGCGCGGTTGAAGGCGGGTCCTGCCCCGAAATGGGCTATATATGCTACTGATGCATATTATCTGCGCTTTTTCTATGAAGAGGTTATCCGGGAAATGGGTGAAAGGACCTGATTTTCTTGGGTTGCAAGACGGTTGGAAGAGTTTCATTTTTCTTTTCGTCTCTCTTGCGCGTTGGCAGGGCGTGGTGGTTCCTTTGCATCCGCCAGAGGTCGCCGTGAATGAAGACGCCGGTTTTGTGTTTTGGTAGGGCAGTGTCTGATTTTTCCCGCGCCCTTTTCCATCATCAACCAGATCGTCAAGGCGGAACTCGACCCGTCCATGGCGGCTTGCGCTAGACCCGGTCTGCTTTTTTATTTTGCCAGTAGAGCATGAGGGTGCAGGCCATGATGCCGATGCTTCCTATGGCGGACCAGCGGTCGGGCATTTCGCCCCAGAGCAGGAGGTCGAGCAGGAGTGCAAAGAGGATGGTGGAATAGCTGTAGATGCTCACTTCGGAGGCTTTTGCAAATTTGTAGGCATAGGTGAGTCCGAATTGACCGGCGGATGCGGTGAGGCCGATGGCGAGCAGGCCGAGCAGTTGGGGCGGCGTGGGCAGGACAGCGTGGGCAAGGGTGGGCATGAGCATGGCGAGCACGGAGAGGGCGGAGAAATAGAAGATGATGGTGGCGGGTTCTTCTTTTCCTTTGAGGTGCCGCACGAGGGTGTAGGCCCCGCCGGCGCAGATGGCGGTGCCGGTGGCGGCCAATGCGGGGAGCACGGAGAGGTTGAAGGTGGGTTTGATGACGAGCATGGCGAAGAGCAGGATGCCCGCGAGCAACGGCATGTGGAATCGGACCGTTTTTTCCTTCAAGAAGAAGACGGCAAAAAGCGTTACAAAGACCGGGTTCAGTCGGCTGAGAATGTTGGCGTCGGTGAGGGGGAGCCCGGCGGTGATGGCGCTGAAGAGGAGGTATACGCCGGCTAAGCCCAGCAGGGAGCGACTCAGCAGCAACCCTTGATTTTTCTTTTGTCCGAACCAGCGGGTCTTGCGTTTTTGGGTGAAAATGAGGAGGGATGCGACGATGAGGCTGATTACGTTTCGCGCAAGCACCTTTTCGTAGACCGGTAGTTCCCCCACGCTTTTGACGGCGGCTGACATCAGGGCAAAGGCAAATCCCGATGCCAGCATGAAGTAGATTGCTTTTTTTCGATGATCTTCCACGCGTTGTTGATCCTTTTAACCCACTTAAAAATTTGGAACCTGTATTTTTTAGGTTTAAACAAAGCGCAAACCATAGGGATCGTTGAGGATTTCGGACAGCAAAACGTGCGGAAAAGGTGGCTCGTCTGGAGGGTGGAATGCGCGGGGCCGTGGTGGGTTTTAAAGTGTAGCGATAGGCCACGGGAACTTGTTTATATTTCGGTTGTTTCGGCGTATGACATTGCGATATATTTTAACCCTGTTTTTTCAACTCAAATTTAAGCGAGAGGTGTTGTGATGAGAGTGCTGCGTTCTTCTATTTTAATGGTATCCGTTGTGTTGGCCCAGGGGAGTTTTTCTGAGCCGGGCACGCCGCTACATTCGCCAGAGATTAAAACCTGGACGGAAAAGAATGAGAAGGGAAAGACGGTTCATTTCATGACGATTGATGGCGTGATGGTGCATGAAGCCGATGAGGCCAAGCAATCGCAACCGCCAGTTGTGACGCCGGGTGTGGTCAGCTGTGCGGATCGAGTGGGTACGGCTCCGTCGGACGCGATTGTGTTATTTGATGGAACGGAGGCGGCACTGGAGAATTGGACGGATACGAAGGGCAATCCGACGCAGTGGTTGCTGGTGGATGGTGCTTTGGAATCGGTGAAGAAGGCGGGCTATCTCCAGAGCAAGGCGCATTTTGGGTCGTGCCAGCTGCATGTTGAATGGGCGGCGCCGGCGAAGGTGATGGGATCGAGCCAGAAGCGGGGCAATAGTGGTGTGTTTCTGATGGGGACCTATGAAGTGCAGGTGCTGGACAGTTTTGAGAACAAGACCTATCCGGATGGGCAGGCCTCGGCCTTGTATGGTCGGAAGAAACCGTTGGTGAATGCCAGCCTGCCGCCGGGCGAGTGGCAGAGCTATGATATTATTTTCCGCCGTCCGATTTTTGATGCGGATGGCCAGGTGGTGCGCAAGGCCACGGTGACGATTTTGCACAATGGGGTGCTGGTGCAGGATCATGTGTTCCTTTCTGGCGCTACCGGGTGGCGGGGGCCGCATGCGGCTCAACCTTACCGCGCTCATGCAGATGCTTTGCCGCTCAAACTACAAGATCATGGCAACCCCGTTCGTTACCGCAATATCTGGATTCGGCCGCTGGAGGATTAAAACGGGATCCGTGATGGGGCAGCGGGTGTTTTTTCCAAGGATTGGAAAATGCGTGTGCGGACCCGAAAAAAGGCGGCCGATGGGCCGACTGCTATATTTTCTGTTAGGCATTAATCGAGTTCAAGAATCTCGATGTTGCGAAACTGGCAGGGATGACTTTCGGCCTGTAGGGCAATGTGGCCGGAGCGCATGGGTGTGCCATCCATCAACCGGGGGTTGGAATATTCCATGACCAGCTCGCCATTGATCCAGTGCTGTATTTTTCCATCCTGAACCACTGCTTCGGCCTTTACCCACTCGCCAAGCGGGAGGGCGGGGATGGTGCTCTTGACCGGCTTTGCTCGGTTGGCTTCGCCGTTGTAGGCCACTGTGCAACCGGGGGTGAAGAGGGACCCGGTGGTGCGGTTTACGCCCAAGAGTTGGAATTCGGCGGAATGCGGAAAAGATTGGTGCACGCCCATTTTGCTGGGGGGCGGGCAGTGCAACATGATGCCGCTGTTGGCAAAGGCCCATTTCGGGGCGCCGGGAACCTGCTCGCCGATAAAGCGGTATTCGCAGCGGAAGCGATAGTTTGTGTAGGCTTTTGCGGTGAAGAGATGACCGAATTCATCGTTAAACTTTTCTTTATCAAAGTCGGCATAGGACACGGTGAGCACGCCGTCTTGCGCCCGGAACAGATTCCAGGGGTTTTTCCCGGCGGGAGATCCCTTGGTTTTTACCACCCATCCGTCGAGATTGTTTCCGTTGAAGAGGGGTTTCCAATCATTGGAAAAAGCGGTGGCGGTGAGCGAAATGAGCGCGAGCAGGACGATGGTTTTTTTCACGTGGATTCCTTTTTAGCCTTCGCGGTTTCGGCAGGCCTGCCATTATAGAGGTCTTTTTCTATCCGTTGAGGGCCCAGCCTTCGCGATATTTCTTTTTCATGCTGAGGGTCTGGTTGGCTGCTTCGTCGTTGGTGATCTTTCCGGTTTTGGCATCGTAGGTTAGTTCCTTGCCGGCCTGATGGGCCACGAGTCCAAGCATGAGGGTTTCGATCATGCGGCCGGCATAGTCGAAGTTGCAATCGGTTTTTAGGTCGCCTTTGCAGGCGGTAAAGAACTGCTGCTGGAAATCGCCGATGGGAGCGCGGCCTTTATGCGGCGGCGTGTAGTAGGTCATGTCCGTTTTCTTGCCGAGCGGGATCAGGATGCGGTTGTTGAAGTCGGCAACCAGCACGCCTTTGGACCCTTTAAATAGGGCTCCGTGCTGGATTCGTTTGAGATTGATGGCCCGATTGGGCGATTTCGGGCGCGGGCCGCCTTGATACCACGCCAAGCGGATTTCGTCGCGCCAGTCATTGGCGGGCATGGTGAAAATGGCGGTTAATTTGGAGGGGCAGACTTCGGGATTGAATGCATCGCCGTAGGCTTCAATTTTGGTGGGGCGGTCGGCATCGATGGCGTTCCAGGCCAGATCTACCGTGTGGCTCCCCATATCTCCGATCTGCCAGCTGCCAAAGTCGTGATACATATTCCAGCTGAGGCATCCTGACCCGGGGCCGTTTTTCGAGATGAGATAGTCCGGGTTATAGGGGTGCATTTGAGTCGGGCCGATCCATTGTTCCCAGTCGAGCGTTGCGGGAGGAGGGCCGGCCGCTTTGAGGTAGGCGGTTTTCTGGTGGGCGCGGAAGCCCCAAGTGTGTACATCTTTCAATTCGCCAATGGCACCGCCCTTAATCATTTCGGCCACTCGGTCGAAGTTGGGGTTGGCATGCTGCTGGGTGCCGTGTTGCGTGGCCAGCTTGTCTTTGTTTTTCAGGTAGACGTCTCGAACGGCTCGCGCTTCGTGAACACAATCGCCCAGTGGTTTTTCACAATAGACGTGCAGGCCACGGTTCATTGCCCAGATGGAGATGAAGGCGTGGTGATGGTCTGGCGTGCAAATGACCACGGCATCGAGATTTTTCTGTTCCAAGCACTTGCGCCAGTCGACGTAGGTTTTTGCTTTTGGAAATTCTTTTAAGGCAAGGGCCATGTTGTCGGCGTTTACATCGCACAGCGCAACGACGTTTTGGGTTTTCAAATTGGTATAGTGTTGTCTGGCTCGGCCGTGTGCGCCAATGACGGCGAGGTTCAATTTCCCGCCGGCCCCTTTTCCGGCCAGCGTGCCGGTGGGCAAGAGGATCAGTCCTGCGCCCGTTGCGATGGACGAGGCCAGAAAGCCTCTTCTATGCGGTTGTTGAATCATGGGTATTTCTCCAAATCAAATTTCAATGCGCCCGACTATGCGGTGGGCCGAAAGCCGCCGCCGTTCGCCGTGGGGAATTGGTGATGGCGTATTCTATTTTCGCGCCCGTTTTTGCCGCCGTTGGGGTGGGGAGGCGGGAAGGCATTTTTAGGTCGGCTCCTGCTTGTATTTAGAGGAGACGTTGGGTGTGGAATGAACTGGACAGTTTATTTTGCTCCGGGGTGAAAACATCCCTAAATCGCTCGAAGAGCAAGGCTCCTTCTGGGCTGACCGCGCCTGATTTTTCTGTTTGAGCTGTAGGGTCAGTAATTCAACCGTCGAAACCGCTGCCAAATCATTCGCTATGCGTGAGATTCGGGGCTCGGCACTAGTTTTCGATTTGGGCTCGGCAATGGCTTTGAAATAATGTTTAGTTTGCTGGAGATCACAGATTTGTTCGAATCAGGAGAGGGTTATTATGGAAATCAAAGATATTAGACGCATCGCGGAGCTGATGAAGGCGAACGACCTAACAGAATTCGCTTTGGTGAAGGATGATTTTGAATTGGAAATCAAGCGCGGAGGCGCCGAGCCTCAGATCGTGTATGCAGCCCCGGTCGCTCCCGTTGGCGCCGCATTTGCCCCCGCCGGCGCCCCCGTTGCCGTGGCCCCTGCTGAAGTTGAAGATGAAGATGATGGGCTGATTGAAATTCCTTCTCCAATCGTTGGAACCTTCTATCGGAAACCCGCTCCCGAGGCGGATAACTTTGCTAAAGTGGGCACTGAAATCACGGAAGATAGCGTCGTTTGCATCATTGAAGCGATGAAGGTGATGAATGAGATCAAAGCCGAAGTTAAGGGTGTTATTAAGAAAGTTCTCGTAGACGATGCTTCGCCGGTACAATACGGCCAGCCGCTCTTTCTCGTTGAACCTAAATAAGGGGTTTGCCTATGTTTAAAAAGGTATTGATTGCCAACCGCGGCGAAATTGCCTTGCGCATTATTCGCGCATGCAAAGAGCTGGGTGTACTTTCTGTTGCGGTGTATTCCGAAGCCGATGTGGATTCTCTTCATGTTCAGATGGCTGATGAAGCCATCTGCATTGGTCCTGCGGCCGCTTCGGAAAGCTATTTGAAAATCACCAACATCATCAGTGCTGCTGAAGTGGCTGATGTGGACGCCATTCATCCGGGCTACGGCTTTCTGGCGGAAAATGCGCACTTTGCCGAAATTTGCGCCAACTGCAACATCACGTTCATTGGGCCGTCTCCGGATTGCATTCGTAATATGGGGGATAAAGCGATCGCCCGCGATACGATGAAAGCAGCCGGCGTTCCGATCACCCCGGGCTCCGATGGCATACTCCCTGATTCCGATGCGGCTTTGGAATTGGCGCATAAAATGGGCTATCCAGTGCTGATGAAGGCTGTCGCCGGAGGCGGAGGCAAAGGAATGCGCGTGGCCCATAACGATATTTCTCTGGTGCAGGGCTTTATGGCCGCTGCGGCCGAGGGCGAGGCTTCGTTTGGCAATCCTGATCTTTTCATGGAAAAATATATCGAGTCTGCTCGTCATGTTGAAGTTCAGATCATTGGCGATAAACATGGCAACGTTTGCCATCTGGGCGAACGCGATTGTTCCATTCAACGCCGACACCAGAAATTGGTGGAAGAGGCCCCGTGCCCGAGCCTGACCGACGAAGAGCGCCAAGCGCTTGGCGATGCGGCGGTGAAAGCGGCGAAAGCGGTTGACTACGACAGCGCGGGCACGTTGGAGTTCCTCTACGACGAAGAGGCCAAGCAGTTCTACTTTATGGAAATGAACACCCGTATTCAGGTGGAGCACACGGTTACTGAAGAAGTTTCCGGGATTGACTTGATGAAGGAGCAAATCCGCGTTGCAGCAGGAGAGCAGCTTTCCTTTACGCAGGATGAAATGAAGATTACCGGGCATGCCATTGAGTACCGTGTGAATGCGGAAGATCCCTACAACAACTTCACCCCCTCCCCGGGGCTGGTTGAGGCGGTTCATTTCCCCGGCGGACCTGGCATTCGGATTGATTCGCATGTGTATTCCGGCTACACCATCTCGCCCTACTACGACAGTATGATTGGGAAGATTATTGCGGTGGGTAAAGATCGGGACGAAGCGCTTGCTCGTATGCGCCGTGCTCTGGAAGAGTTCACCATCAGCGGCCCACACACGTCGGTTCCACTCGGTGAAGCGCTGATGGTTGATAAAGTTTTTATTGAGGGAACGTATAATACCGCGTATCTCGAAAAATTTATGCACGAGGTATTTCTGAAGTCGTAATCGAGTATTAGGAGTGAGGTTATGGAAAATCAAATGGATCATGTTGAGGTGGATGCTCAGGGGCTGACCGTTGCTGCGAAAACGTCGGGTTCTGAATATGGACAAATCAGCATAAACAACAACGTGGTGGCGATCATTGCCCACGAAACCGCAAAGAAAGTGCCGGGTGTGGTTGAGTTGCAGGGTTCATTGGCGGATGGCATTGCTGGAATGATCGGTAAAAAGTCGAAAGACAAAGGCATTCGCATTGAGAAGGAAAGTGAAGAGCTTCTGACCATTGATTTAACCGTCGTGCTCGAGTTCGGGGTGAAGATTCCAGAAATCTGTGTTCAGCTTCAGGCGGCGGTGAAACAGGCGGTTGAGGGGATGACCGGCCAGCGGGTTTTCGCCGTAAACGTGGTCGTTCAAGGCATCCGCAATTTGGATGACAAGAAATTGGAGGACTGATTTATGAAAGTGCATGCCGGTTTGAGTAGCATCATAACGAATACCGTTCTCATCGTGATTGGTGGGGGTTTGATTTATGGAAACACCGTAAATCGTGATCTGGGCATCTATATTAACGAGCTGATCTCCATGCCGCTCAATAGCATCATTCTAGGTGGCTTGATCGTAGCCTCGGTGGTGCTCGGTTGGTTGACGCGCTTTTTTGGGAAGAAAGAAAAGTTCATCGACTTCCAAACGGAAGATGGAACGGTTGGCATTAGCACCAAAGCCATTAAGGATTTCATTGAGCGGGTCGGCAAGGAATTCGCGGCGGTGAAGAGCATCGACAGTCAGCTGGTGCACAACAAGGGCAATGTTGATATTGTCATTTCAGTTAAGGTGCTTGCCGGGAATAAGGTTCCGGATCTTATTCAAATGCTACAGCAGCGGGTGCGTGAAAGTGTTCGCGAATCCCTTGGGATCGAAAGCATTGGTAGCATTACGGTTAAGGTGGCTGAAATCATCGGAGAGCCTGCCCAGCATCTCACCGATGCGCCGAAAGATAGTTAACTGCATTCTAGGATTTTATTTTTATGGATCTTCAGCACATACGGAAAGAAGCGCGCATCGTTTCTGATCAGATTTTTAACGAGTTGGTTCCGGTGGTTGAGGAAATTTCTCGCGCCATTACGGACTGCTTGAACGCGGGTGGAAAGGTGATGATGTGCGGAAACGGCGGAAGTTCAGCCGATGCACAACATTTTGCGGGCGAGCTCGTGAATCGGTTTTTAATGAATCGAAAACCCTATGCTGGGCTGGCGTTGAATACGGATGCCGCGGTTCTGACCTCGATCGGCAATGATTTTTCCTTCGAAGAAATTTATTCCAAGCAGGTGGAAGGATTGGGGCGCGCGGGCGATATCCTCGTTGGTTTTTCAACCTCTGGGAACTCGGAAAATATCCTAAGAGCCTTTGGTGCGGCCAAAGAGATGGGTATTAAAACGGTGGCCTTCACGGGAGGAACGGGCGGGAAAATGATCGATCTAGCCGATTATATGCTGCTGGTTTCCAGCTCTTCGCATACGCCGCGCATTCAAGAGGGGCATGAGTTGATGATGCACCTGATTTGCGAGCGTGTTGAAGAACTGATGGAAGGATGAGCTCGGTCATGAGCCGTTGGGTCTCCCGATTCATCCTGTTGTCACTCGTTCTATTGCCCCTTCTATTTTCTGGCTGCGTTGGCCTGATTGCTGGGAAGCCGCCGGGACCGTGGTACACGGCCTATGAGCCGATTACGGATCCTGCCGTCGAGACCTTTGTTTTCCAGGCCTTGGAAAAGGCGAAAGTAGAATTTGGCGAGCCGACGGTGCCGGTGAATCAGGTGATTTTTCGGCGCTCTCGCAAAACGGAAGCGGCTGAAAACTACCGGATTGGGGAGCACTTTTCCATGACGGAGTGTATTGATCCCACCAACGGTGTTTTTGTCATCTACATTGGGGTGGATGCTGATCATAAAAACTTTTATCCATTACTCGCTCATGAATGTGCGCATTTAATCAACGCGAAGATCACCGATTGGTATATGGAAGGCTTGGCTACCGTCTTTTCCGAAGCGATTTGTGAAGAGGCGGGTAAAGAGTGGGGCAACTGGAAGCGGCACTTTATGCGTTCGCGGGTAGATCCCTATGGCTTGTCTTATCGAATGATGAACGACCTGCAGTCCGCTTTTCCTCAGCACTATCCCACGCTCCTTCAGTTTGCCGTTTCGAATGGAAAGGGGGCGGAATGGATGCAGATTGATATCGATGCTTGGCTTGCAACCCTGCCCGCCGGTGGCGTGGATGATGCGCTAGAGATCATCGAACCGCATGTGAAGGTGCTCCGCCGCCGTGTGAATGAACAATATCGATTTGCGGTGCCCGAGGCGTTGCAATAAAGAGGCCGCTCTGCCGGCCATTTCTGGCCGCCTGATCGAACGATGAATTTGTGAGGCCGGGACTTTTTATTTTTCCAACCGCGGAGAGGGCTCCCCGTGGAACAGCACCCTCAGACGTTGGAATCGTCGATGTGCATGGCATCTTATTTTACCATTTGAATAAAATCCCTGCATTAAAGGATGCGCCATCAAAATAGGATTCTTCCATATCGTGATACCGAATCTCGGCCATGATTCCCATCATCAAAAAGGTGGCTTCCACACCCACTTGCGCAAAGTATCCGACCGCAGAGTCAAAGTCGGTTTCATTCGAGTCGAACAGATAATAGCCCACTCCCACTCCGGCGTAGGGCGAAATCATAAAGGGCAGGCGGGCATTAATGGAAATATCCAGCGGGACCATATCGGTTTTAATATCGTCAAAGTGGATGTAGCCCCCTCTCGCTTCTGCTGCTGCAAAGCCTAGAAAGGTTTTCTTGAGGCGTAAACCCGCCCCGGTTCCGCGGTCGTCCGCATCCCAAAGGGTGCCGTATGCGGTGAGGCTGGTATCGGCCGATGCGCTTCCTGCAAGGAGGACCGTGGCGACGAGTAGAGCCATGACGATCTGATTCATTGTATATCTCCAATTTGTGTGTTTCAAAAACTGTAAAGGGGGGGGGAGGATCATTCCAGAATAAATGGGGCTAAATCATTCGGATTCCATGGCAGAACTGCCCGATTCTGCTCCTTCCACGCACGGGCCGGGCGGGTGTTCCTTTCGGCTGAGTTCGGGGGATTGAACGACGATTAGCCTTTGTTTTTTCCAAGGTTTGGATAGATTATCTACTGATTTTGGGCACTTTGAGACGAGGTATTTTGGATGGCAGGAAAACATAAAGGACTCGGGCGCGGACTCGATGTGTTGATTAAAGACGGAACGACGGCCAAAAAGAAGGCGGTCTCCCAGCACGTTTCGGTCAAAGGCGTTCCGGCTTCCCCAGAAGGTGGTGTGTATGAAGTTCCCATTTCTAAGGTGGTGTCCAGCCCCTGGCAACCCCGTACTGTTTTTGATTCCGAGGCCCTTTCCGAACTCACCAAATCGGTGAAGACGCATGGAAGATTGCAACCGTTGTTGGTGCGAGAGGTGGGAACCACGTTTGAACTAATTGCTGGTGAACGCCGGTTGCTCGCGGCCCAAGCGGCGCTGTTGAAGCGCGTTCCGATTGTTATCATTGAGGCCTCCGATGAAAAAGTCCTCGAAATTGCGCTGATTGAAAACCTGCAACGTGAAGATCTGAATCCCATCGAAGAGGCCGAGGGCTTTGCCCTATTGCAGAAAAATTTTAACATGACGCAGGAAAAGGTGGCCGAGCGGGTGGGTAAAGCCCGCGCCTCCATTGCCAATGCATTGCGTTTGCTGGAGTTGCCGGAGCGTATTCGAAAATATGTGGCCGAAGGCCTTCTTTCTGTGGGGCATGCGAAGGTGTTGCTTTCTCTCGAGAGCGATAAGGAACAGAATATTCTGGCCCAAAAGGCCATTAAGGATGGGTTATCGGTGCGGGCGTTGGAGAAGGTGGTGAAGCAACGGAACCTGCCCTCGAAAAAAGAGCGGGCTGGAAAAGCCGACCTTCCGGCGGACTATCTGCAGTCCCTGACGGATGAACTCCACCAATTTCTCGGAACCAGCCTGCGAATTTTGCCTTCAAAAACGCTCACGAACGGCCGCCAGATTAAGGGCTCGCTAAAAATCGACTTTCATAATAATGAAGAACTGGATCGTCTGCTGACCCTCATGGGTTATACCAACGACCTTTAACTATGGCAGATTTAAAGACCCAACGGGAGGAGCTGGCGAAGGAATATGACGCACTCCAAAACCGTCTTTTTCTTATTCAAATTATAGGTCTCGCCACGCTGTTGGCGGTCTATCAGTTCAGTGGAGCTTCCGCAGCACTTGCCCATGGACTCGCCCAGCGTTTTGGCGATGGCCTTTGGTATGTCACGAATGCCTGTTATATGGCGGTTTCGATTTTTGGTTTTGCGGCCTTTATGATGCCCCTTTCCTATTACAGTGGCCATGTGGTGGAGCACTACTATGAGCTTTCGGATGAAACGTTTGGCGACTGGATGACCTATTTTATTAGGTCGTTGATGATCGATCTGGTGCTCGCGACCCTTCTGTTCTCTGTCATTTATGCCTTGTTGCGAGTCATCCCCGGTTGGTGGTGGGCGGCGGCCGCGGTCTTCTACATTCTTTTCGCCGTCGTTTTATCGTCGATTGTTCCGGTGATTATTATGCCGCTGTTCCATACGTTTGAACCGCTGGAAGAGGGGGCGCTGACGGATGCGATTCGGAAGATGATGACGGAGGCCGGCATTGACGGGGTAGGCATTTTTCGGTGGGGGTTTGAGGGACAGACCGCCACCGCAAATACCGCATTTTTTGGTTTTGGAAAAAATCGGCGCATCATTCTCGACGATACGCTCTTAAGTGGTTATTCGCAGGAAGAAATTTTGGCCATTCTGGCGCACGAGATTGGGCACTATAAAAATAAAGATTCGCTTCGGCTGATGCTCGCGAGTTCGGTGTTGGCCCTGCTTGGTTTTTTTGTGGCGCATCATTGCATGGTCTGGATGACGGCCTTTTTCGGCCTTGGACCCATCTATAATATTGCCGCCGCTCCGGCCTTTATTTTCAGCCTGTTTATTTTCTCGTTGGTATCCATGCCGGTGGCGAATATGCACTCCCGCCACCGGGAGTTTGCGGCCGATGCCTATGCCATTGAATCGCTGGGCGCTTCAGCGGCCCTGATTTCGGCCTTTGAAAAACTGGCTGATCAAACCCTCTCGAACAAAGAGCCTGCCGCCTGGGTTGAGTTTCTGTTGCATAGCCACCCTTCGATGGCGCGGCGAATTGATCGGGCCCGTAGCAACTAGTCGGGGAATCACCGGATATGAGCGACCCTTCCCCCAGCATCCAAAAGGAAGAGCGGGCGGGTGCTTTCTTTTCTCGGGAAGCGGTGGGGGGGGTGCCTTGGATGTTGGCGGGTAAGATTGTCCTCTTCTTCGTTTATTTCGCCGTAAGCATGCTCACCGTGAACGGGCTGGGGCAAGAGCAATTTGGCATTTACAGCCTGATGATGAATATCTCATCCTATCTGTTGGTGCTTTGCGGGTTGGGGCTCGGCTCGGCACTCATGCGCTATATTCCTGAATTAGCCCTACGCAAGAATCGGGTGGGGCTGTTGCGCTTGATGGGGCAATCCATCACGCTGCAGTTCATGGCCGTGCTTGTGATATCTGCCGCGGTGCTTGCATTTTGTGAACCCCTTCAGCGGTTGTTCCACGCGGAGCATGTGGAGCACTTTCGGCTCTACCTCAAGCTCGCTTGCGGCTTGACCGCTCTTTGGCTGCTGAAAGATTTTGTGGGGACCGTTTTTACCTCCCTCTATAAAACGCGCATGGTGGCGATGCTATCGGTCGCACACGGGCTGGGTTGGTTGATCCTCCTCTTGGTTTGGCGCTACTATAAACCGGAAGTGGGCGCTGCTTTTTTTGTTCAAATGCTCTCCGTTGGTCTGATTTATTTGCTGGGTATCGTACTTCTTTTTAAACACGTTTGCGGACTTCCCTGGAGCACCCATGAGCGGGGAATCGGGAGACGCCGGACCTTATCTTTTTCTGCAAGCGTGATGCTCAGCACAATGTTGCGAATGGTCATGTTTAAATATTCCGAGGTGTTCTTCATTGCGGCGGTCGGAGGCACCACGCTGGCTGGGATATATGACTTGGGCTATTCGATTCCATATGCGGCGGTGACCTTCCTGCCGCTGGCCTTGCTTCCGATATTCACCTCCGCTTTTGCCGAGGCCTATATGCGCGACCCCCGCTGTTTTAGCAAGTTAATCAGTTCCTACTATAAACTGTTGATGATGGTGTCGCTTCCATTTGGAATTTTTGGGGCCTTTTTTGCGAAGGCCGCCTATCACGTGCTCTATGCCGGACGTATGGACGCTGCTGGGGAGTTGGCGGCGGCCTTTTGTGTGGTCTTGCTGCTTCCGCTCATTTCCATGCCCCTTTCGGCGGCGATTAAAGCCAAGGAAAAGGTGCTCAAAATGGTGCCCATGTTGCTGCTGCAGATTGTGGTCAATCTGGTGCTGGATTGGCTGTTGATTGTTTACTTCCGATGGGGAGTTTGGGGAGGAATCGGTGCGGTGGTTGGAACGTTTGTGCTGACCATTCCATTCCGAATGAGGGTGGTGCGTGGACTGCTCGGCGGCATCTATTTCCCCGTGCGCTTCTTTTTGCGGATTACGGGGACGCTGGTTTTGCTTGCTTGGGCCATCCGCGCAGTCTGCACTCCGTTTGATCTGTTGCGCCTGAGCGATCTTCCGTGGGTCAATATGGGATTGCTCGTCTTGATTGGGGCGGTCTATCTGGTGCTTTTTATATTAAGCATTCGGTACCTTCGGCTCATTCGAGAAGAAGATGTTGAGGACTTTCGAGCCTTGGAAATCGACCCGCTGAATCGGGTGCTTTGCTTTCTGGTGAGGTAAAAAAAACCCATTTTTGAGGAGGTGTTTTCCGCGCCTGTTTCGTTGGGTTTTTTATGGCACCCGGAAATGCACCTCATCTAAAGAATGGGATGAGGTGCCGTAGGGCGGATTAAGCCTCTTCGAGGACTTTCAAATCCAGGCCGTCGACCATGTCTTCCGTATCTTTGTTGTATTGTTTCATGTGCGGTGCTGCGAGGTGCGCATGCAACGCTTCGACCGATTTCCACTTTTCCACCACGGTCACGATGTTTTCATTTTTTTCCTGAATCTCAATGCCGCTATCGGCATCCACGGTTAGTTCATATTGAATACAACCGTCTTCGGCCCGTACCAAGGGGATATTCTTTTTGAAGCGTTGAATCAGCGCGTCTCGATGGCCTGGCTTTATCTTAATGGATGCAAGTACATGGATCATGGTTTTATATTCCTTCAGGGGATTAAGTGTCTTCGCTGCGAGTGGTTTCAAGGATTCGATTTTTGAGCCGCTGATATTCGGAATCGGTAATGATCCCTTTTTCATGAGCCTCGTGTAGATCCAATAGCTCCTGTCCGATCGGGCCCGGCTGATCGGTCGCCGTCACTTTAGTGATGTTGCATCCGGTCAGAAGGAGAGCCACTGCGAATGGGATTAGCGCATAAGAGGTCTTTTTCATTTAGGTTCCAGATGGGGGTTAGGCATAATAGTCGGTGATGGCCTGCCAAGCTTCTTCGGCCGTATTGCAAAAGGTCATGAGGTCCAGATCTTCCGGACTGATCAGGCCGCATTCCGCAAGGTAGTCGAAATTAATTAGTTTCTTCCAGTGCTCGGCATCGAATAGAATCACGGGCATGGGTTCAATCTTTTTGGTCTGAATGAGGGTCAAGGACTCAAACAGTTCATCGAAGGTTCCGAACCCGCCGGGGAAAATGACCACTGCTTTCGCGCGTTGCAGAAAGTGCATCTTGCGCATGTGGAAATAGTGAAACTCAAAGTTCAGGCCCGGAGAGACATAGGGATTGGCCTCCTGCTCGAACGGCAGTTCAATGTTGAGCGAAATAGATTTGCAGTCGGCTTCGCTGGCCCCTCGGTTGCCTGCCTCCATAATGCCGCCGCCTCCGCCGGTGGTAATCACATATTCGCATTCATGGTTCGTCTGGCAGGTGGTGCTGACGAGGTGGGCCAGCTTGCGGGCCTCTTCGTAGTAAGGCACCAGCTCGGCTAATTTGGGGTTCTTGCAATCGGCGACCGTTTCGGGGGAGGGAATACGCGCACTGCCGAACAGCACAATGGTAGATTTTACCCCTTCTTCGGTCATGGTGACTTCGGGGTGCAGATATTCCAGTTGGAGTCGGATGGGGCGGCAATAGGAACTATTGAGGAATGAAATGTTCTCGAATGCTTTTGGGGGTGGAATCATATGTTCTCCTTCATTACGGGATCGAGTTTACCACGAAGGCATAAAGAACACGAAGGGGGGAATGGGAATGAAGTTTCCTTTTTTCGTATGCTTGCGGTGGTGTTAATTTTTGAAAAGATGATCCGACAGGAGGTTTCGGATTTCAAGGAGGTGTTTCAGGTGCGGTTCAATTGCTTCGACTTCCAGGCGGCGAGGATAGCTAATCGCCAGCAGGTTTCGATTGATCTCCAGGGTGAGGTCCGGATGGGCCAGCAGGTATTCCATCATGCGGGCATGGCAGATGGTGTGCGCAAATTTTTCATTTTTGGCGTGGACCACGAAGGTGTTGGAAAATTCGGACGATTCCATATTGATGGCCTCAACGCCCTCGGACGGCGGAATTTTCGAGGCGGAGCTCGCCGGGGAAATCATCAGCTCGTCAATGTCTTTTGGTAACGTGAGAGTGAAAAATGAAAAAGGGTGGGCATTTGGTTTTTGCTTTCGATCGGAATCGGTGGACTCCGTTTCATAATGAGCATCAAATACCGCGACCTCGTGCTCCTGATAGGATCCCCTCAGCCGGTTAAAGGTGTACCGATTCGCACCCTGGTGTAGTTGGGTCAGAAACGAAAACGGATCCTCCAGCGGATAGTTCCGCTCGTGATTAAAGTTCAGTCCCAATTTTTCGGCCAGCAAGGTCAGGGGATCGTTTCGCTTTTTTCCAGCGCGTACCCCCCAGATAATGGCCCCAAATACGCAGATGAAAACAACAATGACTCCGCCCATAATTAAACTCCTTATAAATTAATCTCATTTAACCGACTTCCCTTTCGAAAGCCGATTTAAATGTAAGATGTTTACGGTATTGAAGGATCCTTCAATTTTACTTTTTAGTAGGATGAAGGCGTGGGGGCGTTGGTTCCGGTCGATGGTTCCGGGGCCGTTTCCTGTTGAATCAGGGCGGGGGCATCCACGGGTTCAGATTCTTCCATCCAGTGCGAGGAAAAGGGATCGGCGAGCCAGATGGCCACGAACAGCAGAAATAGGGTGCCGATCGAGGAGAAAAATATAATTTTCTGGATGGAAGAAAAGGGGGGGCGATTGGGAGGCGAAATCAGCGGAGCGGACCCATAGGATTCCGGCGGCTCCATGGCTTCGATGATGGCTTCCAACGTCGAATGGGTCGGTTGGCCGTCGGGGCGTTCTTTCAGCGCATCCTGTATCTGGGTTTTCAATGTTTGGAGAAGGTCCTGTTGTTCCTCGGGCGGAAGTTCTTTCATCTGTTTTTTAACCGTAGTGAGGTGGTTATCCATACGGGTCTTAATGTCAATGGGACGGTTCATGCTTCGCCTCTGGGTTTCCCCGTTTTTAATTCCATTTTGCAGGTGGTTTCTATGAGAAATTCATTCCGTGGATGCGTGGGCGATGGCCGGAGTGTTGGAGCGACTATTGAGCCGCCGCGCCACCACGCTCACCATGTTGCCGTTGGTTTAGGATGTGGACGTTTATTAAATATTTTCTGCATTGGGTCACCATAGATTCATCAGTATCTCCCCGATGATACAAAATAGTATACTGAATTGCGGGCTCGTACAGCGGAAAAGTTTTAAGGGAGTGTTTACATCGGGGCGGGTCTGGGAAATATTCCCTGCCCAATGCAAATGAAGCCCTTACAATTTGGTTCTGTCTCGATCGACTATCCGGTCATGCTCGCCCCCATGGCGGGCTACACCGATGCGGCCATGCGGACCCTCTGTCTGGAGCAGGGTGCCGGCGCGGTTTATACGGAGCTGACCAGCGCGGAGGGCATTCGGCGTGATTCCGAAAATACCTTTGCGGTGCTGGCGGCTGCCCCAGGCGAGCATCCCATTGGCGGCCATCTATTCGGGCGTGATCCCGAGGCGATGGCCGAGGCGGCAAAATATGTGGAGCAGACAGGCCGGTTCGACTGGATTGATCTCAATTGCGGTTGCCCCGTGAAAAAGGTGGTGTCGCGCGGGGCCGGTGCGGCGCTGTTGAAAGATCTTCCACGCCTTGGAAAAATCATTTCCGCGGTGCGGAATGCCGTCTCGTTGCCGGTTTCTGTGAAAACCCGCATTGGATTTAATCACGATAGTGCGGATCACCTTGAAATTGCGCGCGTGGTGGAAGAAAGCGGGGCGGATATGGTGGCGGTGCATGCGCGCTTGGCCAAAAATTTTCATGGCGGTGATCCGGATTGGGAAAAGCTGGGCGAAATGAAACAGGCGCTGAATATTCCCATCATTGGAAACGGCGGCGTGCATTCCGCGGCCGATGCCGAACGCATGCTGGAGGTCTCGGGCGTGGATGGCGTGATGATTGGCCGCGGTGCAATCGGGAATCCCTGGATCTTTGATCAGATACGTGGCACGAGCCTGTGTCCTACTCTTCCATCACTTTCTGAGCGCCGAAATATGATGGCCGAGCACCTGAAACGGCTGGTTCAGCTGAATGAGTTGAAGCAGCAGGCGGCATCGCACGCCAAAAAATATACGCCCGAAGAAGCGGCCTGTATTCAATTCCGCACACATATTCCCTATTATGTGAAGGGGTTGTTTGATAAGAAACTGTTGCTAATGAAGCTCGCGAGCCTTTTAACGGTCGCCGCGATTATGGTAGAAGTGGATATACTCTTTGAAAAGAATACGCATGAAGAGTGATGAATGAGTCGGGATTGACCCGAAAAACCTTCACGGGTCACGTCTCAATCGTCACGCTTTACGAAAGGAAGTTATGAGCGAAGAACTAGAAATGAACGTGGGCACCCAGCCATTGGATGCCATTATGACGAAAAAAGATATTAAGAATAATGATTTGGTGGCCATTGCGCCCCCAGGCTTTATTACGCACAAGCAGATCCAGAAAGGGCGTAAAGGCCGTCGCCTGACGATGCATATGCAACAGAAGCTGATGGATGCCCTGAACATTTACAGCAAACCCGAGTCTTATACGTGGGAAGAGTTGTTTACCTACCGTGGGAAAAAGCCTTTGTAAAGAAGACCCTTTTCTAACGATCGATCAGCAGCGAATGAGTTATTATTCGCTGCTTTCTGTTTTTTAAGACGGGGGGTCTGGGTAAACTCGTGGACTTTAGGAGATTTCTGATATGGCGAAACAATGGATCAAGGTGGCGGGAGCGCGGGAGCACAATCTGAAGAATGTGCATGTGAAGATTCCGCGCGATGAACTGACGGTGGTGACGGGGCTCAGCGGCTCGGGCAAGTCGTCGCTCGCGTTTGATACGATTTATGCAGAAGGCCAGCGCAAATATGTGGAGAGCCTTTCCGCGTATGCGCGCCAATTCCTTGGGCAGATGCAGAAGCCGGATGTGGATTACATTGAAGGGCTATCGCCCGCCGTTTCCATTGAGCAGCGTACCGCGGGGTCCAACCCGCGCTCCATTGTGGCGACCACCACCGAAATTTATGACTATCTTCGCCTGTTGTTCGCGAGCATTGGCAAGTCGCATTGCTACAAATGCGGCCAACCTGTCACCCGTCAAAGCGCAGAAGAAATGGTGGAGCAGTTGATGCAATTGCCCGCCAAAACGAAGCTGATGGTTTTGGCGCCGTACGTTCGTGGCCGCAAGGGCGAGCATGTGGAGGTGTTCGAGACGATCCGCAAGCAGGGCTTTGTGCGGGTGCGTGTGGACGGCGAGATCTACGAGCTGGAAAATATTCCGAAGCTGAAAAAGACCTTCAAACACACAATCGAGGCGGTGGTGGACCGCTTGGCCATTGCGGATAATATTCGAAGCCGGATGACCGATTCCATTGAATTGGCATTGGGCGAGTCCGATGGACTGGTGACGGCTCTGATTGCCACGAAAGAGGGCGGTTGGGAGGAACGCATGTTTTCCGAATCGAATGCGTGTCTGGATTGTGGAATCAGTTTCGACAAGTTGGAAGCCCGGCATTTTTCGTTTAACAGTCCCTACGGCGCGTGCCCAACCTGTCATGGGCTGGGCACCCAAATGGTCTTCGACGAAGAGCAGGTGGCGCCGGATGGGGCCAAGGCCTTTGAATCCTGCATTCATCCGTGGCGCTACGGCGGGCAACGGATGATTGTTTACCATAAAAAATTACTGCAGGCCCTTGCCGTTCGGCATGATATTGATCCGAAAACGCCTTTTGAGGAACTCCCGAAAAAGGTGAAACAGGAAATTTTTTACGGCACGGGTGAGGTCGATATTGAATATTATATGCGTCGGCGCTTGGTTAAAAAGCCATTTAGAGGGGTTTTCCCGATGCTCAATGAACGGCTTGAAGTGAATGAAAATGAGGCGATGAGCCATTGGCTGCGGGGCTATATGAACAAGCGGGTCTGCCCCGAGTGCGAGGGCTCGCGTTTACGCCCGGCCGTGCTGGCCTGCACCATGAGCGGTCGGAATATTCGTGAAATCATCACCGATTCGGTGATCAATTCGCAACAGTTTTTCCAAACCTTGGAACTCTCCAAGCAGGAAGAGCTGATTACCAAAGAGATCTTGAAAGAGATTCGTGCGCGGTTGAGCTTTATGGTGAATGTGGGGCTCGATTATCTGACGCTGGATCGCGAAAGCGGAACGCTTTCCGGCGGCGAGGCACAGCGTATTCGGTTGGCCACGCAGATCGGTGCAGGATTGGTGGGGGTGGTCTATGTGCTCGATGAACCGAGTATTGGGCTGCATCAACGCGATAATGAACGCCTGATTCAGACTCTCCGAGGTTTGCGGGATTTAGGCAACACGGTGATTGTGGTGGAGCACGATGAGCAGACGATTCGCACGGCGGATTATGTCATTGATATGGGGCCCGCCGCCGGACGCTATGGCGGCGAGGTGGTGTTCGCAGGGAGGGCCGATCAGTTGATGAAAGCCGATACGTTGACCGCCAAATATCTGCGTGAAGAGTTGAAGGTGGAGGTGCCGGAGAATCGGATCAAGCCCTATAAAGGCTGGATCGAACTGAAGGGGGCGGAAGCCAACAACCTGAAGAAGGTGAATGCCAAATTTCCTCTCGGACTCTTTACGTGTGTGACGGGAGTTTCTGGCAGCGGGAAAAGCACGTTGACGGACTTTACGCTGAAGCGTGCGTTGGCCCGGCACTTTAATGGAACCAAAGAGGCGCCCGGAAAGCACAAGACCATCACGGGGCTGGACCAATGCGATAAAATGATCGTGATCGATCAGTCGCCGATTGGTCGTACTCCCCGTTCCAATCCGGCAACATATACCGGCGCGTTTACGCATATCCGCGAGCTGTTTGCCACGTTGCCTGCGTCTAAGATGCGTGGCTATAAGCCGGGCCGCTATAGTTTTAATGTGAAGGGCGGGCGGTGCGAGCGGTGCAAGGGCGATGGCATCCTGAAGATTGAAATGCATTTTCTGCCGGATGTGTATGTGCCTTGCGAGCAGTGCGATGAAAAACGGTATAACCGCGAGACGCTTGAGGTGCATTATAAAGGCAAGAATATTGCCGATGTGCTGGATATGACGATTAATGAGGCGCTCGATTTCTTTGAGGCGGTCCCCAAAATTCAGCGAAAAATGAAGACCCTTTGCGAGGTCGGGCTGGGCTATTTGAAGTTGGGTCAGCAGGCCACCACCCTATCCGGTGGTGAAGCGCAGCGGGTGAAGCTTTCCACCGAACTCAGCAAACGTTCGACCGGGCAGACGGTCTATATTCTCGATGAGCCGACCACCGGCTTGCACTTTGCCGATGTGCATAAACTGCTGGAGGTGCTGGAGCGCCTGCGCGATGAGGGCAATACGGTCATCGTGATTGAGCACAACCTCGATATGATCAAACGGGCGGACTACATTGTGGACTTGGGTCCGGGCGGCGGCATCCATGGCGGCCAGGTGGTGATTTCGGGCACCCCAGAAAAGGTGGCGCAGTGTGAACAATCGTATACGGGGCAGTATTTGAAGGAATTGCTTTGATGGGTATGCAAAAGCTGGCCGTGCGGAAGAGCGGCATTCATGGGCAGGGAGTCTATGCCCTTGAGTCGATTGCAAAAGGCGTTCGAATTGGGACCTATCATGGTGATGTGACCGATGAGGACGATACCTATGTGCTGTGGATTACCGATGAGGACGGAAAAGAGTATGGCGTGAACGGAACGTCGGATCTTAAATTCCTGAATCATGCGCTCGAACCGAATGCGGAGTTCGACGGCGAGGAACTTTATGCCTTACGGGATATTCCGGAGGGCGAAGAAATCACCTTCCACTATGGCGAAATCTTTGTGGAATGGCTGACGACGCTGGTGGAGGAGAAAAGCGCCCCGTCTAATGATTAGGCGTCTTGGGGTGAATCCTCTTTTAGCATCGGAGTCGCACCCTCGGCCGGCGGGACTCTTCCGCGTCTCAATCTTAGCGGATCGAATGCGTCCTAATTTTCTCTGTAGGCGGCTGGCGGGGCGGTGAACGTCTGATTTTTAGCCCAGCCGGAATCCCATGGCAGCCACCTTGCGTTTCTGTTCTTCCGAGGCATGGTGCAGGGTGACTTCGGTGTTGTGAAACTCCCGGCGGATGCGATAGTTTTTCCGCAGGGCATCAAAGTTCCGGGCACGGTCGACTTCGGAGTGAGCGGCAGCCTCGCGAATGAGCCGGTCATCTTCTTCGATTTGATAAACCTGTTGGATCAAGGTATGCAGAATCTCTTCATCCTCGCGTTCCCGGCAGTCGATTTCGAGGGTTGGAATTTCGGGGGTCGGTAGTGAGGCCGCAATGTTCCAATCTTTGGAAATCTCAAAGAAATTACACAACTCGTTATAGCACGCTATGGTGCCGTTTAATTTCCCTTCGTAGGAATGTCCTGCAATATGCGGTGAGGCAAGATCGGCGAGGTTAAGTACATCGAGCCGGAAATCGGGTTCGGGGGACCAGACATCGAGTATGGTTCTGGAGACAGCACCGCTGTTTTTAGCATCCATCAGCGCGTCATAGTCGCAGACATCGCCTCGAGCGGCATTAATGAAAATGGCGCCGGGTTTGAGCTGCTCGAAAAAGGTGTAGTTCGCCAAGCGTGTGGTCGGCCATGGTTTGTGTTTCACGAGTGGGAGGTGCAGGGTGACAATGTCTGACTCTACGAGCAGGTTTTCCAGCGGTTGGAAGTCTGGGTCGGTGGATACGGCGGAGAGCGGCGGGTCGTTGCGAAGCACGTTCATGCCGAGGGCATGGCATTTCTTCACCACTTGACTCCCCACATTTCCGCATCCAATGACGCCGATGGTTTTTCCTTCCAGCTCAAAGCCGTGGCGACTGCGGAGTGTTAGCAATCCCGCCACGAGGTATTCGGAAACGCTGTTGGCATTGCATCCCGGTGACGCGCACCAGTAAATTCCACTGCGCTGTAGCCAATCGGCATCGATATGATCGGTGCCTGCGGTGGCCGTGCCCACAAACTTTACTGGGGTATTGTGGAGCAGTTCTTCGGTGGCTTTGGTTTTGGAACGAATGATGAGAGCATCAGCATCCAGCAGGTCGTCCCGAGTTATTTCACGGTCGGGAATAATCTCAATTTCTCCGGCATGGGCAAAGGCGCTCTGGCCGAGGAGTACAGTTTCTGCGCAGACAATTTTCATGGGGACATTGTCTGCTGATGCCCGCTGGGGCTCAAGTTCAATGCGCGAAAATTAGTTGTGCTGTTGTTGCCGCTGTTGCCGCTGTTTCCGCTGCTGCCGCCGTTCTTCCTCGCGTATCGCGGGGTGGTACTGTGTGTGTTGTTTGTGGCGGGCATGTGAGGAATTCTTTTTCCACAGGTGGGTATACCTGAATTTGGAGAGGGCAACGATGGCTAGGAAAAAGGCGAAGAGGCCGGTAATGATCAGCGTGAAAATGCCCTTCTGCTGATAGTCTCCTGCTCCGCCATCTTTTGCGAAGAAGGACATCGCCATGAGCGCGCCAATGGTCAGATTCATGAAGAATAAGGCGGTGAGCGCAGGATGCGGCCGCATGCTGAAGGTGGGTGTTTTTCCTCTGGACATCTCAAAAGACATAATTATTTACACGTCGGGTTTGGGCTGGGCCCATTTAAATTCAAATAGTCAGTGATGAGGACGAGCCTCTCTGTGCCACTTGCACAAGTCT
>JBAHZU010000084.1:0-7798 GCA_037132875.1 Pontiella sp. | reverse complement strand
GTATTTCTTTCGGAGTTCTCCGGGGCAATCGCCCACCGAGATCCAGGCCACGGTTCCGGAGAATTCCTGAGGCGCGGTTTTCCACCGATAGTTTGCGAGGGCGCTCACTGAGGGGTCCGGGCGGTAGCCCAATTCCTGCGTGGCATTGAGTATTTTTTTTCTCACCGCTTCGCTGATGCGCGGATCGTTGTGTAGGGCCCGCGATACGGTGGAGGCGTTAACGCCAACACGTTGGGCAATATCCGCTTGGGATATCCGATTGTTCATTGGGCTTTTCTTTTTATCCACGATCAAAACTTAACAGATGAAGCGGAATAATCAAGGGTTGATGCATGTGCATGCGCAGATGGGTATTTATCCGTTGTCGTTTGATATGGAGGGGTGTTGTATCTCTGGACATGCGAAAAAGTCGTTCTGACTGTACTGCGGATCCCGAGGGCTTCGGAGTTTAAATTTAAAAGTGATGAATCACTAAAAGAGTAGAGGTGAAATATGACGAAGATAATGGATGTCTTAATCGCTTGCTTGGCGGTAGTTTCCGCGGTGCCGACTGTGCAGGCGAATGTGATTAACGTTAAGTTTAATTCAAATGGGGCCCTCTTTATGAATGGTACGGCGAACTCAATGCCGGCCCAATATACGAGCACGACTTGGAACGATGTTCTTGATCTTTCAGCCACCAATTTGCTCGATACGTTTGGTAATGAGACGGGGATAGGACTCACGCTAAACGTGGGTAAAAAATATAGTTCTGATTCAATTGGGCTGCCGGTGCTGGAGGAGTATCGGTATTTTTCGGGAAGTGCGAGCGAGGTGGGAATGACGCTTACATTAACGAACGTCACGCCGGGCGTTGAATATGATATTTATATGTTATCTCAGGGCAATCAGGACGGGCGTACGACACGTTTTGCACTGGGTGCTGGTTCTCTTGTTGCGGGGACCAATATTCTCGATGCGGCCCCGGCGGACCTGACGGCGACGACTTGGACCGATGGTGGGAACTATGTGAAATTTGGTTCTGTAACATCGGATGTCTCGGGGACCATCTTCATCGAAGCGGCCAGTCTTTCCGGGAACAATTCAGGCAGCCTGAACGGTATGCAGTTAGTCGATCTTTCGGCTTCTGGGCAGGAGCTTTACACCGCGATAACCCCCGCCTTTGGGGCCACCTATATAACCAATCTTCCGACGATCGAAGTGGCGGTCTCTAATGGTACACGGAGTGTTGAGGTAAGTTCCTTTACGATGGGGCTGGTGGTTGGAGGGGTCGCCGTTGATGTAACGGCTGGCCTACTGGTCGATTCGTCTGCGACGGATGTGACCACTTTTAGCTATACCCCCACCGTGGCATTGGAGAATTTGGCCGAATATTCCGTTCTCTACAGCGTGGCTGGAATCGGAGGGGTGACGAGTGATTATCTCTCCTTTTTCACAACGGCACCAGATGTTCTTTATGGAACGACTCCCGTTAATGGGAGCCTGTATGTTGCCTCTGATGCAGAGGTGTCGGTGACCTTTACCAATGTCGCCATGTCATTGGCGAGCGTATACGCTTCCGCCGAGATGATTGTGAATTCAATCGATGTATCCGAGGATCTGGTCATCAGCTACCCGACCCCCAGCACCATGAAATTTGAATATGCCCACCGGGGTTTGGATTTCAGCCAAGTCTATGATATCGAACTGAACGTGTCCCGCTCCGATGGGTACACCAATACGGCCGAATTCTCGTTTACTTCAGCTCTCGATCCTTCGATTTATCTGATTGCGCCCGGCATACGAAACGGTGGTTTTGAGCTGGTGGATGGTGTTGCCGGTTACACGGCGAATATGGGCGACTGGTCCCGGGTGGATAACTGGGAGGATAGCAGTGGTGCGGGGGCGAAAACGGAAGCGATCGCATCCCCCACCGAGGGAAGCCGAGTCTTGACAACGGGGAATAGTGGTACGATAGGAAGCGAAACCTACAACATAACGACCAATATGATTACCGACGGCGATATCTTCGAATATACATGGACGATTCCGGGTCGGCCCAACGGCGTATCCGCTGGTTTGGTATATTTGGATGGTGAAGATGTGGTGGTGGTTAGTAATTCGCTGGTATACGTGAGCGGAGGTACCACTCCGGCCGAATACAGCGGGTCCTATTTGTTCAGTGCTGCCCAGAATCCTGCGGCCATCGGGAAGCCGGTCGGTATCGTCTTCATCGACGATGCATCGGGTTCGGGGGCTGTATACGTTGACGAGGTTCGGCTTTATTACGGAAACATCGCTATTCAGTCGATTTCTCCAGCTGCGGATGCGACTGGTGTAGACGCTTCGGCTCCGATTGAGGTGGTCATTGCAGAGGCCGCCAGCCAGGTCGACCCCAGCTCGATGGTCCTGATGGTGAATGGGATTGATGTTACGAGCCATGCGGTGATTAACGATGATACCTCCTCGGGTCTTACGGTCACGTATACCCCAGCGGAGGCATGGGGGGTTGGTAAGCATTTTGCCTCGTTCACTGCAAGCGGAACGCCGGAGGGGACGATCAATCAGTCATGGAGTTTCCTCGTTGATCCCACAGGAGTTTATCTGATTAGTCCTGATATACGCAATGGGAGTTTTGAATGGGTGAATGGTGTCGCAGGTTCCGCGGATCAAGTGAGCGACTGGTCCCAGATTGATGACTGGGGGGATGATACTGGCGCAGGGGCGAAAACCGAAGCGAATAGCGTCGCCACGGATGGAAGTCGGGTCTTGGTAACGGGTACGGCCAGTGAAACCTACAATATGACGGAAACTACGATTAAAAATGGCGACCGTTTTGGATACAGTTTTGTCGTTGCAGATCGATCCCACGGCATAACCGCCGGTTTGGTCTATATGGATGGTGCGGATATCGTGGTCGTGAGTAATTCGCTGACATTCGTAGATGGGGGTACCACGCCGTTCCCGGTTAACAGTGAGTACACATTCACTCACATCACGGAACCAGATGCCATCGGCAAGACGATTGGTGTGATCTTTATCGACGATGGTTTGGGTTCGGGCTCCGTACAGATCGATGAGGTTCGGCTCTATGCCGATGAGACCGAGCCGACCGAGGCTCCGGTTATTCAGGAATTCAGCGTGGATGGATCCACAATTACGCTGTCTTGGACCACCCAGAACCTGGGCCTCTATAGCCTCCAAAGCCGGGGCGCGCTCTCTGACTATGTCGAATGGGTCACGGTGCTCAGTAATTTGCCGTCAGGCAACTTGACCACCAATGTGCCCACGAGTGATGCCGATCAGGAATTTTACCGGATCATCAGTGAATGAATCAGGTGATGTTCTCGCCGCCGCGTGCGGGGGTGAGAGCAGATTCTGTTGCGCAGTTGCTAACGGGGGAGTGAATGGAGGACGTTGTCGTATGACTTTTTGGAGTCGATCAAAGGATGAATCGTATGCATCATCACGAAAGGGGATCGGGTTTTCCCGACTCCGGATGGTCGGTTGTTTGAAAAGGCGGTGGTGCTTCGGTGCCGTCGTTTTTGGTGTGGACGTATAAAAAATACTGAATTCCAAATGAATCGATATTAACAGGGTAACTTCTCTGACTCTTGAGTTGATGTGCCATTTCATCTATTCCTTTCCCTTCTCAATAAGAGTAGATTATTTGAGCCCCCTGTGATACGGAGGATGCGTATCAATTAAAACTTTATGTAGGAACGATTAAACCATGACTGTAAAACTTGCGACGATAGCGACTGCTGAACCCATTCAAACTTTTAAACCCCACTGGAACCCGTGTGTCGGTGCCGGCCGGGCCAACGAGGCATTGCGTGCTAATTGGTTGGAGCATATGGAGCTCGTGAATACCGCCTGTGGATTTAAGCGTGTTCGTTTTCATGGGCTATTTCATAACGATATGTTTGTTTATCGTGAGAATGAAGACGGATCGATTACCTATAATTTCCAGTATATTGATGAGCTGTTCGACCGGCTGCTCGATATGGGGGTGCAACCGTTTATCGAGCTGGGCTTTGTGCCAAAGGATATGGCGGCGAACGATGAAACTGTATTCTGGTGGAAGGGCAACTCTTGCCCTCCGAATGATTACGACAAATGGGGCCAGCTGGTTGGTAAGTTTACTGAACACGTCATTGCCCGCTACGGCATTGATGAAGTGCTGACTTGGTATTTCGAGGTGTGGAACGAGCCTAACCTCAACCCATTCTGGCACGGTACGAAGAGCGAATACTTTGAACTGTATAAGGTGTCTGCCGAGGTGATCAAAGCCATTGATCCGCGCCTGATGGTTGGCGGCCCCTCCACCAGCAACTTTGTGCCGGATGCTCGTTTTGACGGTGAGACGGAAGATTTGACCCAGCACAAAGCGGTTACCCGTGCGAAAGACCTCGATGACCTCGAATGGAAGCCCGTTTGGTTTGAATCATTTTTGAGCTATTGTACTGAAAATAATTTGCCGGTTGATTTTGTGAGCACGCATCCGTATCCCACAGATTGGGCGTTCGATGAGCATGGCACGGGACAGAAGTTGACCCGTGGTGTGAATGCCACCGCAAGGGACCTCGCCCTGCTACGCGAACTGATCGATGCGAGCGATTTTCCGAACGCCGAGATTCACCTGACTGAATGGAGCTCTTCCTCCTCGCCGCGCGATTACACGCACGACTATCTGCAGGCCGCCACCTTTGTGGCCAAAGCCAATGTCGATTCCATTGGCTGTGTTGATTCGCTCTCCTATTGGACGTTTACCGATGTGTTTGAAGAGAGTGGCGCGGGGGACACCGCTTTTCACGGCGGATTTGGTATGGTTAATTTTCAGGGAATTCCCAAACCAACCTTCCACACCTACCGGCTGCTCAATACCTTGGGTAACGAAGTGTTGGCCCATACGGAATCGGGTATGATTACCCGCAATTCGGAAAATGGTAAACTTTCCGCCTTGGCCTATCACTATCCGCCGGAAGTCACGCAGACCATTCCGGGCTCCTATGAAAATCGTGACATTGCCGAAGCAACACTGGCAACCGGATCGCCTGAGGAATTTGTTTTAAAACTGGAAGGGCTGGAACCTGGCACTGAATTTGTGTTGGAAGTGGTGGACCAGGAACATGGCGATGCGATGTCGGCCTGGAAAAAGATGGGATCACCCGAGCCGCTGTCCCGCGAACAGACCGCGCATTTGCGGGATGCTGCTCATGCAACTTGGGTGCAATCTTTGAGCGCGAATGAAAATGGGGTATTGGAAATTTTCCAAACCTTGGAACCTTGGGCCTTAATCAGCCTACGTCAGATTTAGGAAACTTTTATAATGGCTAAGAAACGGAGCAAAAATTACGCGAAGTCGAGTGCGGCGCTGGTCAGTCTCGGCATTCACGCCGTTTTGATTCTCATTGCGGTCTCCTTTGTTGCGGTCAAAGTGATCACGAAGGAAGAGAAGGTCTTCGAAGCCAAGCCGGTGAGCCGGCCCAAAATGAAGCTGCGAAAGCTGCAGGTTCCTGTGAACATCAAAAAGAAGAGGGTTCAGAAACCCAAGTTGCGCAAAAATATTGTTTCCAAACCCAGAACGAAGTCGCTCGATATTAAAATGCCGGAAATGGTCGGGATCAAGGGGGGCATGGGCTATATGAATGATGGCGGCGGCCTCGGAGGAATTGGGTTTAGTATGAAAATTGACCTTTTCGGGGGAGATAAGGGATCTGGAAATGAGTTGGAGGGCCGCTTTTTTGACCTTAAAATGGAGCCCGATGGAGAGCCTTCCGATTTGGAATATGTGAAGTTAGGCAATAGTGAAGAGGAAAAGGAGAAAGAAAAATCGGAAGAGCGCCGGAAGAATAACGAGTTTGTTGAAATTATGCGCAGCTTTGCCGGTTCGTGGAATCCGAGTCGGCTTGAAAGTCGATATTTCATGGCTCCTAAAAGTAAATTTGCGACCTCCTTCATGGTTCCCTATATGAAGGCCGAGGAGGCTCCAAAAGCCTATGGGGTTCAGGACGAGGTGGATCCCAAACGCTGGGTGGCCTACTACGATGGGAAAATTGCTGCACCGGAAACCGGCCGCTACCGTTTTTGGGGCATTGCGGATGATATTCTGATGGTACGAGTGAAAGGGCGACTGGTGATTGATGCGAATTATCCGGGTCTTCAAGGAAAAATAACGGACTGGCAAAGTGATGATCCGCGGAATCGAAAATTGAAGTCCAGTAGGGAACAGGGCTATGTGATTGGCGACTGGTTCCATATGACCAAAGGTAAGCCTACTGATATGGAAGTGCTGATTGGTGAGCTTCCCGGCGGCTGGTTCTACTGCCGTTTACTCATTGAACAAGATGGCGTGGAATACCGGAAAGGCACAGGCGGACGCCCCATTCTTCCCGTATTCAAAACCGTTGATATTCCGAAACAGCTGATTCCGAAAATGAAACTTGATCCCGGGGTATGCACGGCAACGGGCCCCAATTTTGGGGTGCTGAAATAGCGCTCGATTTAGGAGATTAGAAGGAGGCATAGCCTGTAACTAAACCTCTTTTTTATAACTTTATTGGGGTGCAGAGTTCGTCCGCGGGGAACGGACCAAACGGAACGATAGGATGGATTTCTAGCCCTTGGAAAAAGGGTTTAATTCCGGTCGGGCAGCATGGAACCCTCCACCCAGGTGCCTTCCACCAACGTTTGGCTACGGACATCGGGTATGCCGAAGTGGTGCTCGTTAAGCAGGGAAATCACTGCGCGGGCGGTTGCGCGGCCAATCTCTTCCGGGTTTTGGTGAATGCCAGCATTAATCGGCGTGTCATGGATGCTGGTCGTGGCAATGGCGACATCTTTTGGAATTGAATAGCCCAACGTTTCTAATATTTCGTGCAGAAAAATGTTGGCGGTAATAATGGCATCGGGTTTTTCTTGTTCCATCCATTGGGCCACGTTGGCAATGTGTAGATCGTGGTCCCCATGATTGGAATCCCATTTGTAATTCAGCATCTCAAGGCGGCGGCTTTTTGGAACGGCTTGCTGGGCCCGAAGATAGCCGGCACTAAACATTCTTCTGCGGGATGCATCCTCAATAAATCCAATGCGCTGGTAGCCCTTTTGAGTGATTTTTTCGAAGGCCAGCAGCGTATTCGAGGCCTGGGCGCTGGTAACAAAGTTTAGTCTGGGTCCCTGTCTCGACCGACCGAAGCGTACTGCCGCATAGTTCTGCCATGGGAAATCATCCCAGTTTAGCGAGGTGGTTTCCCAGCCCAGAGGGACCAGCAAAAGGCCGCGTATATTGCGGGTTTTAAAGATGGTATTCATCCGTTTCAGAGAGAGTTCTTCTGTGGTGAATTCTTCCAAGCGGAACCCGAGCTTTTTAGCCACGGCTTCGGCCCCTCTCCAATATTGGTCGAACTCTTCATACTCGCGGAGTTTTTCCGGATGAGTCAGGGGGTTGATCCAAGCCAGCGTGGCCTGCACCGGTTTTTCTTTGCTGGTTAAACGATAGTGCGAGAGCGCTGAAAGCATGGGGTCGGGATGATACTCCATCTCTTCGGCTTTTTGTTTGACGCGATTACGTGTGGCCTCGGAAATTCTTGGATGATCGCGTAGGGCGAGCGATACCGTGACATGCGAGATCCCCAGCTCCTTCGCGATGTCGCGCAGAGTGACCTTCTTTTTTAAAAGATGATCGCGCGCTTTATCCTCATTTTTTTTGGACATATCCATCCTTAATGTAAAACATCATCTAATTAACCCGCGGTACGGTACGGTTAAGATACCGAAGTCGGGAGGAATGGCAAGCTGGTTTAACAAGGTAACTTCG
>JBAHZU010000080.1:0-6997 GCA_037132875.1 Pontiella sp. | reverse complement strand
CAGGGAGATCGCGCATTTTATGCGGTCTTTAAGTGAGGGTTTTAAATAGCGCTTAATATAGACTTCAATATCAGAGTCGCCATTTGGATCTTTTAGAAAAGAACGCCCGGTTCCTCGGGTTTTTACGGCATTCTTGACGGATTCGCTATCCAATTCCCATAAATCGGAGGCTGATCCGATTTTATTATGGCGCAACAGTGTGGCAAAGGCGGCGTTAACCCGGAAATGAGCTCCATCTAGAGTATCTATCGTTATTTCGGAGGTACTATTCATATGACGAGATTTTTTTTTTTGGAGGTTGGGAAATGGATTGGGAATGTCTGCTACATCGGCGTTTTGGGTTGTTTTTACAGTGTTATTGCAGAGACATCTCGTTTAAATGCCACTTTAAACCTGACGTTGAAAAGACTGCAACTCGATTGTCTCTTAATTTGAACTGTGGAGCCTTCGATAGGCCGTTGCCCTTTTCGATAGAGTAGCGCTTTTGTTGTAATTTTGATAGGCGCATTAGTCAGTCTTCCTTATCGGCTGATTCTCCATTGAAATTGCACTGACGAGCCTTAGCAACGATGCTTTGTTCGAAAAGAGTCCGGATGCTCGGGTTCGGCGTTTGATCTCCCGGTTCTGGCGTTCAACCATATTGGTCGTGCGTAGACGTCGACGATACTTTTCTGGCATAGCAAAGACCGCCAGCCCGTCCTGTATATTGTCCACCATCTAGAGGGCCAATCGGCTGGCCTTTTTGGAATACTTTTCAATCGTCTTGGCCAGCAGACGGTCCGCCTCCTCCCGGTCAGGGGCATTGAAAATGCACTTGGCACCGTTGCCGGGCCACGCCCGCATGCTGCTTTGAAGGGCGGCGCGAAGGCCACTGCGATCGTCACTGGAGATGAGTTTAACTCCATGCATCCCGCGCTTCTTAAGGCTCAGTAAAAAGTCGCGCCAATGCGCCTCGGCCTCGCTCATTGAGACCGTTACGCCCTGCACCGAATGCTTGGCGTCAGAGCTAACAACCCAGTAGCCACTAAGACTGCGCAGGAAACTACCGATATCCGTTCATCCGAACCTTTTCATGTCGGGTATTAAGCATCAGGTATGCGATTTTTTAATTTTTGATGGTGCATAAATCAGATGCCGCATCCCTCGGGGGCGAGGGACGGGCGTTTTGACTGATGCTCTGATCGGGTACGATTAGAACTGGTAGCGAATTGAGCCCCGTAGGGTGTAGTCGCGATAGTTACTTCCGAAGCGGGTATCCAGGTCGGCACGGAGTTCTAGGTATTCCCCTAACTTGGCTGAGGAGCCAATGCCAAGTTTGATAATATCTTTTTTCGGTGCTTGCAGTTGCATAGTGTAGGAGTCGGTGCCGCCGATTAGTTGATAATCAATCTCTTCTTCTTCGCCCAACCATTCATGGAGCCACGTGAGGCTGACTTCCGGTTTGAAGGTGACTTTCCCGAGTCCCAGATACATGGCGGCACTGCCTCCCAGTGAACTCTGCAGATTGAAGTTGCTGAAGCTGTCAACGTTTCGACCTACGGAGGATGATTGTTCGGTATAGGAATCTTGAGAGTAGATGTTCCCCAGGAGTGAGGCATAAGGCGTGATGGTGAAGTATTGGCCGATGAACTCTTTTCCGCCGCCTAGCATGAATGCAATGTTGTTTGCATCATATTCTGCTGTGGTGTCGACGTTAGGATCCAATCGGGAGTCAATGGAGCTATTCGCGTAGATGAATTCAACATCACCAAACCAGTTGTCGGTTACAATCGAAGCATAAATGGCGGCATAGATTGAATCGATATCGCTTGTGGAGCCGGCATCTTGGTCCACTGTGGCACTGCTACTTCCTCCTGCCAGACCAAGGAGAATATTTTTCGCCACAGAAAGGTCGGCACCGACCATAAATCCACTGATATTTGCTTCGTATCCATCAAAGCCATCGTCGGCGTTCAAATCGCCCCAAGTGTTAAATGCTGAAATCCAGCCTTGAAACTTTTGATCGATGGCATGAGGTCCATCGACGCCTGCTGGGGTGGTGGACGCGGCGCGGGCTCGTGCACGGGTGTTATCTGCTCGCATGGTCAGCTGTTCGGAGACGGACTGAATTCCCATGTTGATGATATTATTCGCGGGAATAGAACTTATCTTTTCGTCGTAAAGGTTGTCCATGGTTGTGCTGATTTCTGAGGCCGTCATGCTCTCGAAGATCTTAATCATGGCAAGGGCATTTGTATCTCCATTGTCAGCCAGCAAATCGATTTCCTCGGAGACATCTAATGTTTGGCCAGTAAGGTCTCCGGCGGTTCCAATGGAGTTCTCGTTGAAATCGTTCAGTACAATATAGACCAATTGATTTGCATAATCGTTCGAAATGGAAATGTTAAAGTCTAATAAGAGGTTCGTGTGGATATTGGCTGCAATGGAGCCGCTGGACGCGGTCTCGCCATCAACGGTGATGCTGCCAGCCTGAACAATTGTAATTTCGTTAGATTTTGCAAGACCTTCGTCATGTATGTAGATGATCGGGTTATCTTCAATGTCGGTTCTGCTGGCAAATTCGGCTGTTCCACCCACGGTGAGGCTGGGGGATACTTGGTTGCTACTGATTCCGATGTGAAGTGTGGACCATTCATCTTGAGTGTAATCGCCTGTTACGGTGACGCTGGAAGATTTCGAATCAATTTCCAATATTCCTCTATGGAACAGATAGGCATCTCCTTCCACATTAACAGTCGCCCCGTCAAGAACGCTTAGGGTGTTATATGCAGAATCATCCTCTTCGGATCCGATGTAAAGATCAGCTCCGACCGTTAAGATGGTTTCGTTTCCTCCAACAGTCACCGTATTACCTTCTGAATTATAGCCGATGTAAAGGTTGGTTGCTGTGGTCAGCGAGACTCCATTGGTGAGCGTGAGCGAGTTGTTACTGGTTTCGAAGCCGACATAAAGGTTGGTGATGGAGTCCCATGACGCATTTGTCCCATCCAGAATGAAACTCATATTTTCTGCCATATTGGTTCCAACAAGAGCGCTTTGTATGTGCAGGGTTGATCCTGATTCAAAAACAATATTGGTTGCGAGATTAGTTTGTGCTGTAAAATCCCAGCCGAGGGTTTTTAGAATTCCCCCGTCGGCCACTGTGAGGAACGCGTTGGTGGAACCGATTTCAATATTGGCTTGGGCCACTTCCAGTGTGCCGCCGTTCTGGACCGTGATCGTGTTGTTGGATCCGGTGGTTGAGCCAATAACCAGATTCTCGTCGACTGTTATGATTGAGTTTTCCCCGTCGACCGTAACTGTGTTATTAGATACGCCTTCGTAGGCACCAACAAAAAGGTGGGTTGTGAGGAGTTGTGCGCCATCAGCAAGGTCCAGTGTGTTGAGTGAATTCGAGGCCCCGATGTGAACCGTATTGGCAATAAGAACCGCATTGGATGTTTCCAAGTGAACGAAGTTTTTAATGTCGTGCAGGTTGGTGGTGGCCCCTAGAAAAAAATCACCATCAATTGTCGCTGTGCCGCCATAAATTGCAAAACGGTTGCTTCCGCCTTCTTTGCCGACGATGAGGTCACCACTGACATTGAATTGGGTGTTGGAATCACGTTGGAGGTAGATGTAGTTATCGCCCGCCGTTTCGCCAATCACGGCGTCGCCATCAACGTTCACGATGCCGCCATCGCGAATGGTGAGAATGCTTCCACTGCCTTCATTTCCAACCGTGAGGTCTTGGCCAATATTCAGAACAGCATTTGTGCCAATTAGGGCTAAATTTCCTGAGGTTTCTATGATGTCATCGCTGACGCTTCCAGTGGAACCAGAGGCATCTTCAGTATTGCCGATGAGAAATTGGCCGGTAACCGTATTGGTTCCTCCTATCTGATCGTAGTCATTATTGGCACTATTGTTTCCGAGGAAGAAATCATTGCTAACAGAGACCTGGCCATAATGAATATTAAATTCACTGCTGCCACCATTGTCGCCGGCAATGATATCCGCGCTGACCTTAAGAATGCCGTTGCTTTGGACATTGACCTGGTTTCCGGAACCGTCAGCACTGGATCCAATGATGAGGTCCTGTTCTGCATAAACGAGTCCACCATTCGTGATAGAGAATTCGTTGTTGCTCCCTGAGTTTCCGATGGAAATGGTTTGTTGTGCTCTAAATGTCGTTCCTGTCCCACCTACGATCAGTTTGTTATAATCTGCGCCGCTTTCTTGACCCACCTGTATGATGCTACTGGCAAGGCCGGTTGCGCCGTTGGTAAAGGTGAGTGAGTTGTTGGAGGTGTTGCGCCCAATGACGGTGACTGAAGAGGATTGCCATTGAGCAGTATGGTCCGATAGATCATCGTTTAGGACGACGTTGAGTCCATCATCAATGCTTTTGAGGGTAAGGGTTCCGCCCACTTCAAGGATAGAGCCACTTTTTAGTTCAATACCCAGGTCTTCGACGGTGCTAGATTCTACATCGCCTCCAAATTGTATCGCTCCACCCGAGTTGATGACAATGGTATTATTGGTCGTTACGAGAATGTTACTGGTCGTGTTTACAAAAAGTGAACCCGACACATTAATACTGTTGTTGGTGTTATTTAGGCCGACGAAGAGATCGCCCTCAATGTTTAATGCGGCTCCTGACTCAATATCAACGACATTATTGGAACCGTTGTAGCCAACATATGCATCCTGAGCAATATTCAGTGCGGACCCTTTGTCGGAGATTGAAACCAGCCCAGTATCATTCGTTCCATAACCGATGTATAGAAATTCAGCATTCATCGTTGACGAATTGTTGATGCTAATGCCGGGGTTTCCACCGGCATCGCCTACCACGATTCCTCCGGTGGTGAGTCCGTCGGTGTCGGAGTTTCCCGCGATGAGCAGTGCATCACCAATGACAGAGAGGTTGTTGTTGGTGGAGTTGTCGGAAACGCCTAGGATGACTTCCTCCGCGGTTAAGACGGCTCCATCTGTAATGATGAGGGTATTGTCTGCTTTGAAGTAGCCGATATAAATCTCAGAGTCGTAGTTTGTGTCAGATGAAATGTAATTTGTTATGCTACTATCAAAGGAGTTGTCGAGGGAGTTGGCGAAGATATGCTGTGTTGATGCGCCGGTAGCGAGAATAATTAGACTCGATATCGCCGCGTTGCGTTTGAATTTCATTTTGCTAAGCTCCGTGTTTAAAATAGATAGGGATATTCCACCCAAAAATATCCAAGCACAATACAGGGTGAAACATGAGAAAACAATCAAGATTGACGCCATTTTAAAGGGACTGTTCTGAGTGTTGTTTTTAAAAGTTTCAAAAGTTGAATTTTAGGCTTGGGGCAGGTCGGGCAAAGGGGATAGATTCTGCTCCCGTATTTTTTGAACGATCTAGAACTTCTCAATATGGGACAAATTTAATGGCAAAATATATTTTTATCACCGGCGGCGTAGTTTCATCATTAGGTAAAGGCATCACAGCAGCTTCTGTGGGTCGGCTTTTAATTAACCGTGGTTTGAGCATTCGTATGCTCAAGATAGATCCATACTTAAATGTCGATCCGGGCACCATGAGCCCCTATCAGCACGGGGAAGTTTATGTGACGGACGACGGGGCGGAAACAGACCTCGATCTCGGGCACTATGAGCGCTATACGGGGCAGCCCACCTCTCAGAAAAGTAACATTACGGCAGGAAGTGTGTATTGGGATGTGCTCCATAAAGAGCGCCGAGGCGATTATCTGGGCGGTACGATTCAGCTGATTCCTCACATTTCCAATGAGATCAAGGATCGTATCCGGGCACTGGAAGCGGAAGAACCTGATGTGATTGTGGTCGAACTTGGCGGAACGGTGGGTGATATCGAAGGGCTGATCTTCTTAGAAGCAATTCGTCAGCTCGCTCTTGAAGTGGGGCGTGATAACTCCATGTTTATCCATTTGACCTACGTTCCGTTTATTGCGGCGGCCAAAGAGGTTAAAACCAAGCCGACTCAACAGAGTGTCGCAAAATTGCGCGAAATCGGGATCATGCCGGATGTTCTCGTTTGTCGTACTGAAGTGGATCTGGAACGTGAGCATTTGGATAAACTATCTCTCTTCTGCAACGTCGCCAAAGATTGTGTAATTGTTGAGAAAGACGTAGAGACCTCAATTTACGAGATTCCGTTGGTACTTTCTCGGGCCGGATTGGATGAGATCATCCTAAATCGCTTCCGCATAGTGAAACCGTCTAAACCATTGACGGATTGGGAGCAGCTGATCGAAACGATTAAACGTCCGAAAGGTACGGTTCGTATCGGGGTGGTGGGAAAATATTCGGAGTTGCAGGATGCCTATAAATCCGTTTATGAAGCACTCTTTCACGGCGGCTATGCGGCCGGTTATAAGGTGGATGCGGTTAAACTGTCCGCGGAGGACATTGAAGAGGATCCTTCCATTTTGGATACCGTCGATGGTGTGCTTATTCCTGGAGGTTTTGGTTCGCGCGGAATGGAAGGTAAAATTCGTGCGGCACAATATGCCCGCGAAAATAATATTCCATTCCTGGGAATTTGCCTCGGCTTGCAGTGTGCAGTTATTGAGTTCGCCCGCAATGTTTGCGGCTTGACCAATGCGCACACTACCGAATTTGATGAAGAGCGCGGTATGAAAACCGAGCATCCGGTTGTTTGTCTGATGGATGAGCAGGCTGAGGTGATTGAAAAGGGAGGAACCATGCGCTTGGGAGCCTGCCCGTGTGATCTTAAAGAGGATACGAAAGCCTATGCGGCATACAAATCAGTCCATATTTCCGAGCGTCATCGTCATCGTTACGAAGTGAACAACGACTATTGTGAGCAACTAGAAAAAAATGGTTTGATTCTTTCTGGGATTAATCCTGATATTGGGGTGGTCGAAATGGTCGAGCTCAAAGATCATCCTTGGTATGTTGCTACGCAGGCGCATCCCGAGCTGAAATCGCAGCCGATCAATCCACATCCGTTGTTCAAAGACTTCGTGGCGGC
>JBAHZU010000072.1:0-5224 GCA_037132875.1 Pontiella sp. | reverse complement strand
TTACTAGCGAATTTAACCGAATGTGCTCTCCGATGCGTCTGTTCGACCAGCTCGCAACCGGAGCCCCGATCGTTGCCACCGCGGCCTGTGAACAGCTGGGTGAATTTCCGGATCGAGTTCGGGTGGCTCCAGATGCAAAGGATTTTGCGGTTGCTTTAAAAGACGTGCTGGAATCTCCACCCAATCATATTGCACCCGGTGGTAACACATGGTCCGATCGCGCCGAAGCGATGCTGAACGTCATGAAGGAGAGGGACATTGCTTAAGATTTGTATTTGGATGAATATTCCGTCGCATTATCAATCGGCATTTTTCGATGCGCTGGATTCGCGCCATGATGTAGATCTGCGCGTGGTTTATTTTAGAGGAATCTCACAGGATCGGGCCGCGGAAGGCTGGAGTGGTGAGCATGCCTATAAATCCTTTGAGTCGGTGGTCGACGATGGAACCTCGCCGGAGGGCATGGTGAAAACGGTTTCGGACTGGGAACACCGGGTGCACATTATAAGCGGCTATTTCAGTTCTAAACTGATCGATTATTTCTGCAAAAATAAAATCCGGTGGTGTCATTGGTCGGAAATGTCCGGGGTTAGGCTGGCTGAGTTGTTGAAGTACAACATGTCGCTATTCCGACTGCTCAATCCGTTGGTACTGTACGCAAAACGCACTGAAGGTCTTCGGATAAGAAAATATGCAGTTGGAGCATTTGGACAAGGTGATCTCGCCCGGCGCTCTTTTCGATTGATGGGTGTTCCTGATTCAAAAATTGATGATCTTTTTTATGTTCCTGCTGCATTGGCGGAAACAACGCCGAGTATACAGGTCGTGGAGTTTGCTGCTGGGCGAAAGGTTTTTCTGAGTGTCGGGGCACTATGCAAACGCAAGGGTATCGATGTTTTATTGAAAGCGTTCGCCAGACAAAACGCATCCGACTGGTGTGTGGTGCTGTGCGGGCTCGATCGAGCAGATAGAATTTATCAAGCACTCGCGAAAAAGTTGGGGATTGAAAAGCAGGTTCTCTTTTTAGGGGCTTATCCTTCAAAACGAATTAACGAGGTCTATTCGGGGGCCGATGTCTTTGTGCTCCCGTCGCGTTTTGATGGCTGGGGTGCGGTTGAAAATGAAGCTGCATCACTCGGACTTCCAATTATTGGAACCGATTTGTGCGGAGCTTCTATGCATGTCATTGTGGAGGGAATTAATGGCTTTCGAGTGAAGGCTGGCAATGTTGCCAGTTTGGCAAATGCGTTGAAGGCCTACATCCAAACGCCTCCTCGAATTGTTGCGCATGGACAGGCGTCGCGTGATCGCTTTTATGAATGCTTCACTCCCGGACATAATGCTGAACGGTTCGTGGAATCGCTTGCCGCCTGGAGTTGCAGATGAACCTTGTTGTGCTCAGCACGATTTCCCGCAATGCAGGCGGCCTTTTTTATTCTGTTCGTTGGCTCTCTAAGGCGTTGGTCAAACAGGGTTGCTCCCTGAAGATCTACAGTCCGATAGATGAATTTTCGAATGAGGATTTGCATCATTGGGATCCGCTCCCGGTTGAACTCTTCCCGACCTTCGGCCCGCTGAAAATGTCACTTCAATTACGTCAGACTCTAGCGAATTCGAATGCTGAAATCATACACGTACACGGCATATGGTCAGATGCTCAATGGGCGGCGGCCCAGCAGCAGGCCCGCTCGGGAAAGCCAGTAATTATCTCGCCACGGGGGATGCTCGATCCGTGGGCGGTGCAGAATTCGGCCTGGAAAAAAAAGCTAGTCGAGGTGCTATTTGCTCGCAAGGCGTTTGACCGGGCAAGCTGCATTCATGCGCTGTGCCGTTCAGAAGCGGAGTCGATTCGCGCGTATGGGTTGAAAAATCCAATTGCAGTTTTGCCCAATGCCGTGGAACTTCCAGCTCTCGGAAGAAAAAAGGCGACCGCAACCGGGCAAAAGAAGTTGTTGTTTCTTGGTCGGATACATCCAAAAAAGGGACTCAAGGAATTGATTGAAGCTTGGGCTAAAACGTCCGGTGATTGGAGGCTGCTGATCGCAGGTTGGGATGACGGCGGTCACGAACAGGGACTTCGGGAGCAGGCGCAGAAACTGGGTGTCAGCAATTCGGTTGAATTTGTCGGGCCGATGCACGGCGAAGAAAAAGACGCGTTGCTTCGCACGGTCGATGCCTTTGTTCTTCCTTCATTTTCAGAAGGGTTGCCGATGTCGGTGCTTGAAGCTTGGTCGTATGCGTTGCCGATCGTCATGACGGATTTTTGCAATCTGCCGGAAGGGTTTCATGCCAAGGCCGCGATTCGTGTGGAACCCGCAGGTGATTCAATCGCGAAGGGGCTTTGTGACCTGATGAGTATGACTGATCAAGAGCGCGAAATCATGGGGTCCAAAGGTCGGAAATTAGTCGAACAAAAGTTCACATGGCCAAAGGTTGCTGAATCAATGAAACAGGTTTATAGATGGTGCGTCGTCGGAGGAACCCCGCCGGAATGCGTGGAGTTTTATAAATAGTGGATACGCTGAATATAGAAGAAAATCGCGCCGGACAGAAATATACGCTATCTGTTCAGTTGATGCGCGTGGCTTGGGGATTTGGCCGAATGCTGTTCCGGGTTATCCCCCGTCCGTTTTATGGTCTGCGGCGGTTTATTCTTAAATGCTTTGGAGCCCGGTTGGGCCGACGGGTCAATGTGGCCAATACCGCGACGATCTATTTCCCGTGGAATCTTGAGGTCGGCGACTGGTCGTCGATCGGTGAACGGGCCATGATTTATAATCTCGGAAAGATTACCATCGGAAAACAGGCCACGATTTCCCAGGGGGTTCATCTTTGTGCGGGCTCGCATGATTATCTCGACCCTGCCATGCCGTTGCTTACGCTGCCGATCACCATCGGCGATCAGGTATGGATTTGTGCGGATGCATTTATCGGCCCGAACGTGGTTGTGGGCGAAGCCGCTGTCGTGGGTGCGCGCGCCGTGGCCTGCAAGGATGTGAATTCATGGTCCGTGGTAGCGGGCAATCCGGCTGTTGAAGTGCGTAGTCGATCATTGAGGAAGAAGCCATGATCCCTATTACGGTAGTTATCCCCGTGAAAAATGAAGAAAAAAACCTGCCGCGCTGTTTAGCGCTGCTGAGGGATTTTTCCGAAGTGCTGGTGGTTGATTCTAGCAGCACTGATGCAACGCGCTCGATTGCTGAGCAGCACGGAGCACAGGTTGTTGATTTCAAATGGAACGGTAAGTTTCCAAAAAAGCGAAACTGGGTTTTGAGAAACGTAGAACTAAAGAATGAATGGGTTCTGTTTCTCGATGCTGATGAATATGTGTCTTCCGAGTTTTGCGAAGAAGTGCAACGGATCACCAAAAACTCGACCTGTGATGGGTTTTGGATTACTTACCATAACTTTTTTATGGGCAGAAAGCTTAAGCATGGTGATCCGATGCGCAAACTTGCCCTGTTCCGAAAGGGCAGGGGTGAATATGAAAAAATCGAAGAGGATTCGTGGTCACACCTCGATATGGAAGTGCATGAACATCCGTTGATTAACGGTCCTGTTGGCTCGATTGCTGTGCCAGTTGAACATCATGACTATAAAGGGTACGAGGCGTATGTTACCCGCCATAATGCCTACTCCACCTGGGAAGCTCAGCGGTATCTAGCGTTGCGTAAAATGGGTTTTTACGAACTGACAGGGCGACAGAAAATTAAGTACCGACTGATGGGCTCATGGCTGCTGGGTCCCATCTATTTTATCGGCTCCTATATTTTTAAAATGGGGTTTCTAGACGGGAAGGCGGGATGGATACTTGCAAAGAATAAGCATATTTATTTCTTTCAGATCAAGTGTAAAATAGATGAATTGAAAAGCCGCGAAGGCGTACAGGTGAATTAATGAAGATTTTTATTACAGGAACGGCCGGATTTATTGGCTCAGCGGTAGCGCATTCGCTTCTGAATGAAGGGCATGAGGTAGTTGGAATTGATAACTTCAACGACTATTATCCGGTAGCGCTGAAGGAATCGCGGCATGCGAAGCTCGAAGCCCGAGAGGGCTATGTGGGTTTGCGGGGTGATCTGGCGGATTTGAAGTTTCTGGTTTCAAGCTTTAAGGCTCATGCTCCTGATCGAGTCTGTCATTTAGCTGCTCAGGCTGGAGTGCGTTACTCGCTCGAAAACCCGCATGCCTATGAGCAGTCGAACCTTGCCGGGCACCTCAACATTCTTGAATGTTGCCGTCATCACGATATTGATCGGTTGGTTTATGCCTCCAGCTCCAGCGTTTACGGCGGAAATGAAAAAGTACCTTTCTCAGAGGACGATCCGGTGGATCATCCCGTCAGTCTCTATGCCGCCACCAAGAAGGCGAACGAGTTGATGGCGCATTCCTATACACACCTTTACGGGTTCCAAACGGTTGGTCTGCGCTTCTTCACCGTGTATGGCCCCGAAGGACGTCCTGACATGGCCTATTGGCTCTTTTCAGAAGCCATGTTGCAGGGCCGGCCCATTAAGGTGTTCAATCAGGGTGATATGAAACGCGATTTTACCTATATCGACGATATCGTGCAGGGGGTCAAAGCGGCCTTATTTGTCGATGGACTGGATCCCTACGAAATATTTAATCTCGGCAATAATCAGCCGGAACGGTTGATGGATATGATCCGATATCTCGGTGACGCCCTCGAAATTGAACCTGAGATGGAAATGCTTCCCATGCAACCTGGAGACGTTCCCATTACCTATGCGGATATTTCCAAGGCGAAGGATAAACTAAGTTATCAACCTTCGATGGGCTTGAGGGAGGGCTTAGGGCACTTTGTCGATTGGTTCAAGACGTGGAACGTTGTTCCGAAATAGATGCGGTGACGCCGGCAACCCAATGGGTTAAAACGAGAATCAGACGAAAGCAATGCGTTTATTGGTTAAACCTCCGTTCGCTTTATTTTTACTGCTTTTTGTAGGTTGAATATTTCCTGATCCATTCAACTTTTTAATAGGGGGGGGCTATGAATTCACCCAAAGAGATTCTTAATTTTATAGATGGCCTGAGTCAGGCCGGATTTTAATATGAATCGGATGTGGCATTCAAGTGATTGCATGGGTGGGTAGAAATTCACTATCCATACTCGTTATCAATGCCTTTTTTATTGTGCTATTCAAACCGGCCTCCGGATTTTTTATTCGGGTTGAACCCACCGGATGGTTCTATTCAATCAGCG
>JBAHZU010000068.1:0-46202 GCA_037132875.1 Pontiella sp. | reverse complement strand
CCAGACCGTAATCGACAGGCCTTGCAGAGCGAAAAAGGCCGCTAATCCATTTGCACCGACGGAGGACAACTTCTAAAATTCATCGGCTTCAGTTCTCTCTTCAATTCATAGGGTCATGTGAGCAGGAAGGACCCGCTTCCAACCTCCGGTATGCGACCTCCAACTTACTCAAAGAGAGGGGATGTACTAACCTCTATTTTAGCAGTTTAGGTCTTCGTGTAGTGTCCATAAAAACCTGATATTGAGTTCTCCCGTTAATCATCCAGTTATCCATGGTCCTGTCGAACCATCCCGACTCCAAGCCACTTTTCTCCGGCCTCTCTGCTAGAGATGCCCCCAAGTGGTTTTAAAAATGGCCTTGGGGCCAAGGGGCAGACTTCATCCTGTTCAAAATATATTGAACACGCGGTTGTTTCTGAGACGAATTCATGATCTCATTGGATTGTTTTAAAGGTTCTTAAAATCAGAACAGCTCCAAATGAAAAGTAGAATATAGCATAGGGTAAACAGGAAGGTTTTGCTTCAAAAGGCAATCGACCGAGGGCGGAAGCGCGTTTTTTAAGAAAGCGACTCACTCTCATATCCTTCAATCCCCGAGCCTGGAACTTCATCGGCCAAATGACGGAAAAATAGGACCGTGCCTGCTATTCAATGAAAGCCTGAAATTATGAAAACGATAGCTATTATACCCGCTCGTGGAGGATCCAAAGGAATTCCCCGGAAGAACGTAATTCCAATTGCAGGCAAACCAATGCTTGCCTGGAATATTGAAGCGGCTCTCGATTCGAAGTATGTAGAGGCCGTCTATGTGTCAACGGATGATGCGGAGATAGCGGAGGTCGCCCGGACGTACGGCGCTCATGTGATTGATCGTCCGGCGGAAATTGCGGGTGATGCTGCCTCCTCGGAAAGCGCGCTGATTCAGGGGTTGGACGCGCTTGCGGAGCAGGGCGTCGAGCCGGACCTGCTGGTCTTCATGCAATGCACCTCGCCGCTCACCGCGACGGAAGATGTGGATGCCGCAGTTCAGAAGCTGTTGGATCAAAAAGCGGACTCCTGTCTGACCGCGACCGACTTCCATTATTTTGTATGGAAAGAAAATGCAGACGGTAGCGTGGAAGGAATCAACCATGACAAAAGATTCCGTCCACGTAGACAGGACCGTGGACCCCAGTATCAGGAAAACGGGGCCATCTATGTGATGAAGGTTCCTGGATTTATCGAAGCAAACCATCGTTTCTTTGGTAAAACCGTGATGAGTGTCATGCCAGCTGAGCGTTGCTTTGAGATTGATGAGCCCGCAGATCTTAAAATCGCTGAGGCGATGTTGCGAGCCCGCAAGGGAGAGCTGTCAGCTTCTAGCTCCGAGCTTTTAGCCTCTGATGAAATGAAAGAAAATGGCTGTCAGCTAATGGCGAACGGCTCAGTACCGCGCGCGGTGCTCTTCGACTTCGATGGCGTTTTCACCAATAATAAGGTTTATGTTGATGAGAATGGAACGGAGTCCGTGCGCTGCGATCGCTCAGATGGATGGGGACTGGCGCAGTTGAAAAAGAGCGGAATTAAAATCGCTGTGTTGTCGACCGAGGTTAACCCTGTGGTAACTGCTCGTTGCAAAAAACTGGGGCTGGAGTGTCGTCAGGGGCTGGGCGAGAAAAAGTTTGAGGCATTCATTAACTGGTGTGCGGAAAATGAGATTGCGCCCGAAGACACGATCTTTGTTGGAAACGACGCCAACGATGCGGAGTGCCTGAAGGCTGCCGGTTGCGGGGTTGTGCCTGCTGATGCCTATCCGGAAGCCGTTTTAGTGGCTGATAGAATAATGAGGAAAAATGGCGGAGAAGGTGCTGTGCGGGAGTTGTGTGAGATAGTGATGAAAGAAGGGCGTTAGGCGTTAGGTTTTAGGCAGTGGGGAATAAACGTTAGGCTTTGAGGTTTTTTTTACCTAGTACCCAAAGCCCAAAGCCCAGTGCCTGTATAAAATTTTAAAGGAGAATTGGATTATGAATAAAGCAAATGAGATGAGTGATTTCTTACATGCCAAAACTCCAAAGGTGATTGCCGAGATTGGGTGTAATCATAAAGGCGATATGGAAACTGCTCGCGAAATGATTATGACGGCGGCCATGTTCTGTAAGGTTGATGTGATTAAGTTCCAGAAGCGTTGTTCAAAGGAACTTTTAACTGAGGAACAATATAATGCGCCTCACCCAAATCCGGCGAACTCATATGGTGCAACCTATGGGGACCATCGCGAGTTCTTAGAATTTGATGTAGATCAGAATATTCAGCTTAAGAAGTGGTGCGATGAATTTGGGGTGGAATACAGCACCTCGACGTGGGATCTGACCTCCGCAAAAGAAATTACGTCGATTAATCCGTCGCTGATCAAGATTCCGTCCGCCTGCAATCTGCATTGGGACATGCTTGAGTATCTTTGTGAAAACTACTCAGGTGAAGTGCATCTCTCCTTTGGCATGACCACTCAGGACGAAGAAGAGCGGATTGTTAGTTTCTTCGAAGAGCGAAATCGTGCAAAGGATCTCGTGGTTTACAGTTGTACATCCGGCTATCCGGTGGCCTTTGAAGATATCTGCCTATATGAACTGCTTCGGATTCGTAATACCTTTGCTGACCGCGTGAAAGCCATTGGCTTTTCGGGGCATCACTTGGGGATCGCGGCTGACGTTGCTGCCATGACATTGGGAGCAGAGTGGGTAGAGCGTCACTTTACGTTGGATCGCACCTGGAAAGGAACGGATCACTCGGCATCACTTGAGCCCGACGGTATGCGTAAGCTATCGCGCGACCTGCGCAATGTCCACAAAGCGCTCTCATTTAAGCAGTCCGATATTCTAGATGTCGAAGCTGTGCAGAGGGAGAAGCTAAAATACCGGAGCGCGTAGCGCTCGGTATTTCAGGGCGTTAAGTTTTAGGGTTTTAGGAATTAGGGGAAGGTGGGTGTTAAGGGTTAAGTTTTATGTGTTAAGCACCTAAACCCTGTCACCTAAAACTTAAAACCTATCTGCCTGAATCCTAAAACCTAAGCCCGGAGGGCGGTTATGTATCAATCATTTGAAGATTTGGAAGTGTGGCAAGTGTCATTGGATTTAAGTGTTGAGATTTATGCGACTCTAAAGGCATGTCGGGATTATGGATTTAAAGATCAACTCTGCCGCTCTTCTGTTTCGGTACCCTCAAATGTTGCAGAAGGAATGGAGCGCCATTCGAAAAAAGAAACCATCCATTTTCTTCATATTGCAAAAGGATCGTGCGCTGAGATGCGCACTCAATTGATGATTGCGACTCGTATTGGATATATGGAAAAAGCAGTGGCAAATGAAATGCTTGAGCGTGCAAAAGGCATATCCCGAATGCTGCACGGCTTAATCAAGTCGCTCCACGACAAGAATTAGGAATTAAGTTGCTCAATCCCTCAAATCTAACACTTGACGCTTAAATCCTATTGCTTAACCCCTAAAACCTAAATCTTAAAACCGTTCCTCCGGAACTTATGCAAATTACCAAAAAACTCATCATAACCAATACGCTTTGGTCTGCCGTCGCACAGGTCTTGGTGATGGGTATCAATCTATTGGTATTACCCCTGTTTATCAAAAACCTGGGTGCGGAGCTCTTCGGAATCTGGGTCATCTCCAATGTGGTGCTGGGCTATCTGAGCGTATTTGACTTCGGCTTTACGCAAGGGCTACAGAAATATGTAGCCGAGGCGCGGGTCAAAGGCGACGATAAAGAGCTATCGGAAGTGGTGGTTTCCGGGGTTGGGCTACTGCTGATCATCGGGCTGTTGCTGGGCGGAATTTTTTGGATCGGCGCGTCGTCGATCGTTGAGTTTTTCAATATACAACCTGAAAATCAACGGATCGCGACGCAGCTGCTAAAGATCAGTGCTCTGTTCTGCATCGTCATGTGGCCGTTGCGCATTGTGGATGTGGTGCTCAATGCCAGTATGCGGATCAAAGAGCTCGGCTTTTTGAATGCCTTCAAGACCGGCGCGCAATCCATTGTTATGCTAGGCATGGTCTATTATGCGGCCGATATAGTTTCGATCAAATGGGTGACCACCGGGCTGATGGCGGTCTGTTCGGCCTACGGTATGGTGGTGGTGAAAAAATATGTTCCCGAAATCTGCTGGCGACCGAATTACTTTAAATTCCAACAGATTAAACGCATGCATAAGTTTAGTTTGGGAATGTTTTATTTGGCTGTGCTCGGGATGTTGAGTGTTCGGATTGATAATTTGGTGATAGGGAAGCTACTCGGCATGAACATGGTTGCTGTTTATGCCATTATTGCTAAGCCATATGAGCTGATTAATCGAATCGGAAATATGATGATGCAGACGTTGATGCCTGCCACATTTAATTTGCTCCCTAGTTCAACTCGTGAACAAAAAGAAAAATTAGTGTGCTTGGGAGTTAAATATCGAACCCTTATTTTGGTTCCGATGACTGTAGTTTCCATTTATGCGATCCCATCGTTTTTGCGCCTATGGGTAGGTGAGGAATATTTGCAATATGCGATTTGGGCACAACTATTCTCCGCCGTACATTTATTTATGGGGTTGGCGTCTCTAGGGAATATAGCCCGTGCTGACGGGGCGATGCGTTTAGTGAATTGCATGTTGACGGTAAAGGTTTTTTCCAATGTTGCTATGAGCATACTGCTAACACTTAGGTTGGGTGTTGGTGGCGTCATTATGGGGACTTTTATATCGAATATTTTCTTCGGAGAAGTTCTGTTCGGAGGCTGGATCTCCAAAAAAATGGGGATTAGGTTTGGTCTCGTACTGCGTAATTTTTTCCCTGTTTTAATTGTGGGCGTAATTTGTTTGCTACCTCTTCTATTTATAAAATATAGCGCGAATTCTTGGCTGTCGCTAATGATGTTTTCTTCCATATTTTACTTGGTGTTGGTAGCTGTGATTATCGTGATGTTCTTACGTGAGCAAGTTTTGAAATTATTATATAGGGGAGGTGTACTATGAAGTTGGTATATATTGCAGATAACCGATGCCGAACAAACTTTGGTTGTAGAGGAACGAGTATTGCTCTCTCTCAATTAATATCAACCGAGCATGAAATAGTGGGCACGGTTTCTGGTAAATACACTCATGCAGGGCGTGGGCGATTATTTTTCATTCCTGGATTACCGAAATGGATATATGTCCTTCTAGGGAAGCTGCCGCTGTGGGAAACTCTAAAGAGAATGTGGGGTTGGACTATTTCTCGTAATCAGGGAGTGTATCGCGCATTTGATTTTCTCTCTGATGCCTCAGAAACGAATTTTAAAAATATATGTCGGTGTCTGCCTGCCAATAAATATTTAAAAGAATTCGATCTTCGACAATATGATTTTGACGGAATCGTGATTAACGGGGAGGGAACTATGATTATGACAAACCCTCCGAGGCGCGATACGTTAGTTTATCTGATGTTTATTGATTGGGCCAAGTCCATGGGGAAGAAGGTCTATTTAGTTAATGCTATGTTTTCGGACTGCCCCGCAACAGGGACGAATAAGGAAACAATGGAAACCACGCACAAGGCGTTGATGAAGTGTGATGCAATTACGGTTAGAGATCCTGTTTCTCTTAGTTATGTTAAAGATAAATTTTCTGGCATTGAAGTTAATTATATTCCTGATGCTCTGTTTACTTGGAAACGTTATGTCGACCAGATTCCGTCGATTATGAATGGATCATACGTGCTGCCGTTCGGGCAGGAAACGGATTCTGAGTTTGATCAATTTAATTTTACCGAGCCGTATATCTGCGTTTCAGGGAGCTCTTTGGCTGCGTGGGATCAAGGCGCTGCATACACAAGCTATAAGTTGCTTGTTGAGTCATTGAAGGCGGAGACGAGACTTCCAGTGTTCTTAATTCAGGTCTGTATTGGAGATAGGTACTTGTTGGATGTCGGCCGTGATACAAACACTCCATGTTTGCATGTGGAAATACCAATACTGGCCGGAGCGAAGATTTTGTCTGATGCGGCTTTGTATGTTTCTGGGCGTTTTCATCCGTCTATTATGGCTTCCTTGGGGGGAACCCCCTGTGTGTTCCTAGGATCGAATTCTCATAAGACATGGAGCCTGCAGGAGATGTTAGAATATGAGGATATTGTTGAGTTCTCTGCCTCTCCTAATGAGAGTGATATTGTCAATATAGTGAGTCTGGCGAAGAAGAAACTGGCAGGTGGCAATGTCCTGCGTAACAAGATCGAGAGAGTTGTTGAGCGGCGTTGTAAGGAGGCTAACCGATTATTGGATAAGATCGTGTAGATATACTTATCGTTGCTGTTATTAAAAGAGTTGAGGGAGACATGTTGCATTGCAGGTTGAATTTTTTCTATGCGACAAATATAAAGAGATCTCTTTGGGTTACATTTATAGACATGGTTTGCTATGGGGCGATAACTGGGCACATAATTTAGAGATGATGAAGGTATTCGGGGTTGATGTGCCCGGTAAGTAATTTTGATTTTGAGGTGTATTAAAGGATGGTAATTCGTGTTGTTATTTCTAACTTAATAGAGTGGTTGAAGGGGATTATTTTTTTTCGTCGAATCAGATGGAACTATAGATGGTATAGGTTGTATCTAAAATGCACCATCGGAAATGTTGCATGGAAGTGCTATCGGGATGAGTATGAGAACGTCTGTGCGACGTATGCTAACTATCTGAAGAATAAGCGGGTAGTTATCGTCGGTCCGGCTCCCTCAATCGATGGATCGATGCAGCATGATCTGATTGAGTCGTATGATGTAGTGGTGCGAGTGAACGAGGCGCTGCCAATTCCGAAAGGACATGAGGAGGATGTCGGTACGCGTACAGATGTGCTTTATCATTGCATGGTGGAAGAACGCGGTCGTGATTTTGCGGCATTGGTCGATGGATGGAAGTTAGATTTTCTGTGTAGCGCATTTCCCAATAAACGATGGTATGTGAAAGACAATTTGGCTTTTCTTGATAGAAAGGTAGCTTGTCCTTATCGCATTGTTCCCGGTTCTCTTTGGAGGATGCTTTTCAAAGAATTGCATTCGACACCTAATACGGGGACAACGGCTATGCTGGATCTGTTGAATCACGATATTAAAGAGCTGTACATCACGGGGTTTACCTTCTATCAGGGCGGGTACAGCAAACGATATAAAGACGGGGATGATGAGAACGCGTGTAAGGATAAAATGAAGACGGTTGTGTGGTTGCCGGAACTTGAGCATCGCCAGAATATTCAGCTAGAGCTATTGCAAGGATTGTGGTGTGCTGATCAGCGAATCCGGGTTGACGCTCCCTTGGAGAAGATCTTAGGACCCCGTATGTAAGAGGGGGACTTGCTCCTGTTCTGTAGAGACAATATGGTCGGTGGAAAATAATATGACTTTATGCAGGATCAACAGGCTTTAATACGGGTTTGGTTTGGTTCCTGGGCAAGGAAACCTTGATGATTTTTATACGTAACGCAGGCGTCTCGCCTGCAATGAAACCGATCCGAAATTGAGAAAGATACGATGAATATGTCCCATAAAGTTAGAGAAATACTCGTTGTGAGCTTTTTTATGCTCCTTTTTACGTTTTTTGCATCGAAAGGCCTCTGGATAGGGATTACTGGAGTTTTAGTTCTGTTTGCCGCGACGTTCCTGCTTTCGCCTGAACGTTGCATAATGGTCTTGTTCTTATGTTACTTTTTTAAGTTTACGATCCCGGTTCAGGTATTTGGGTGGCGGTTGCTCTATCAATGGGTTATATTCTTTTGGGTAGGTATTAATATTCTACAAATTTCCCTATCGAAAGGCCATATTCAAGAGCCGCTGCCTCGATATTTAAAACGGGCTAAAACTTGTGCTTATCTTTTTTTAGCGGCACTCGGAAGCGTTATACTCATTCGCGGTGCTGGTTTTTACCGCTTTGGAGGAAATGTTATTGGCGGAGGACAGTATGTAATGGTCATTCTTATGATCTTTGCATTGCTCTTTTCTTTCCGGTTTGTGCCATCAGACAGAGCATGGAAGCGACTGACTGTTATGTTTATAGCCAGTTCTTTTTTTATGTTTTTTATTCAGTATCTGATTGCAAGAGGCGCGTTTGGGGTTAGGAGCTTTTTCGATGTCACTGCAATGGGGTTAGCCCTTGAGGAGGAAGGTATTTCGGGCGTCGCAACCGCTCATGTGGGAAGATATGTTTCATTAACTCACGTTTCGGTTTCTTTGCTGGGCATTGCCTCGATATTTTGGGGAAAGGGAAAGACGCCTTTATATTTTATATTTGTTTTATTTGCAGTGGTTATTGCTGCTCTTTCCGGTTATCGAAGAGCCCTGCTGAGTCTGCCCATGATTCTTTCTCTATTTCATTTAGTGCATACTAAAAACAAAAAGAAGGTTTTGTTTGTGGTTGCACTGGTTGGAGGCCTGGCTCTTGTGAGTGCATATTTTTTGGCACCGTATCTTCCGTTCAATGTGCAGCGTGCTTTGGCCGTGCTTCCGGGCATTGGTGTTGAGCACGCAGCATCTCATGCTGCAAAGGCGTCGTCGGACTGGCGAATTGAAATATGGGCATATTGTCTGGAAGAACTGCCTCGCTATTTGCTCCTTGGCAAAGGGGCGCTTCTTTCGGTGGCGGATACCATTCAAAACTTAGGTGAACTAGCTACATTGGGGCACCAGACGGATGTTATTTTCAGGGCTCATTCATATCACAGTTTTTTATTGTCCATGTTATTGGATTTAGGTTTGCCTGCAACGCTGGCCTATATTGGATTGGTTGTTTACTTGGGCCGCTATTTTTTCAGCTTAAAGAAAAGGCTTCATGGCGTGCGGTATGCGGTATATTGCCTTTTGCTGGCCGTTTGGATTAATCAACAGCTACATCAGTTATATACGACGGGGTTGTTGGCTATAATTGTGAGTAATCTACTATTTGCTTTGTTTTTGCTTATTGTGGGATCGAAAGCGGATGACGGCGATGCCACCGAGGGAGAATCCTGTGAAATACTCGGCAGTCGATCTTGAGTTCAATAAAACCGTTTGCTTGGAGTTAGTTGGTTGGCCGTTTTGGGCCTTGAAAAGAACGTTTCCGACTGGATCTGCGGAAAACGCTCCACTGATAATTCTTCCGCCCGATTTTTAGTATAAGTACCTTTAAATGAAAAAAATTCTTTTTTTTACACATGTATCTACATTGGGAGGGGCGGGACTCTGCCTTTACCATTTAGTTTTAGCGGTCAAAAAGAAGGCGGTTCCGGTTGTTGTGCTTATGCAGGAAGGACCTCTGGCTACTCTTTTGCGAGAACAGGACATTAAGGTGTATATTGAACCCCGCATTTGTCCTTTGATGAGTAATACGAATTCTACCGCATTGTGGAGAAATCCGGTTGCTTTTGCTGGATTGTTACACATGCGGCGTTCAATTCGTTTGGCTCAGCAATATTGCAGCAAAGAGTCTCCGGACGTTGTTCATCTGAATACGACTGTTCTGATGCATCTTGCAAAGGGCGCGAGAAGCGCTGGTGTGAACAAGATAATATTACATATGCGGGAACATTGGAATGTTTCGAAATGGGATCCGCGTGGATGGGTGGGAAATACAATTGTAAAGAAATACGTTGACCGCATCATTGCAATTTCTCAGACGGCTGCCGAGCGGTTTGGGTTTTTGGAAAAAACGGATGTCGTTTATGATTGGCCCGACTTTTCGGGGCGGGACGGTAAGATTGACCCGTTGCGAGAGTGGGGGGTTGGGCCGGATAAGAAAATTTTACTGGTTCCTGGAGGGCGCACTTCGATTAAAGGTTCCGTGGTGGCAATGCGAGCCATGTCGCAGGTTAAGGATGCAAACGCTGTAATGTTGGTATTAGGGGGACGGTCGGATACCAACCCTAAGAAGGAGTTGATAAGAAAGGTCCTGAGAATGCTTCACCAGGAAACATATGGCTTAATGCTCGATCGACTTGAGAACGAGTCAAATGGCCGGATTATTATGCTACCGCCGGTTAAACAGATTCTGAGTCTGATCCAGCAATCTGAAATCATTATTTCGCCCTTTATTGTTCCTCATTTTTCAATGCCTTCGGTTGAGGGCGGTCTGTTGGGTAAACCTGTTATTCTTAGTGATGATGGGCATGCTCGGGAGACCGTTGTAGATCAAAAAACAGGTTTCATTATTCCGGCAGGGGATGTGGAGGTTTTGGCTGCGAGTATTAATGATCTTCTTGCTCATCCGGAAAAGGCGGCCGCCTTTGGGAAAGCGGGCTTTTCCCATGTTTCTTCTTTGGCGGACAAGAAACGGAATGGGAGTAGTCTTGTTGAGTTGCTGATTTCTTGATGCGGTATATTAATGCAGTCAGGAATCGATTTAAGGGAAGGGGTGATCGGGAGAGATATGAAATTTTCAATTATTACGACGAGTTTTAATGGATCCAACTATTTACGGCAATGTCTGGATTCGGTCAGGGATCAGGAGGGCGTGGAGCTGGAGCATATAGTGACGGATGCTTGTTCGACGGATGAAACGTTGACCATGTTGGATGCTTTTCAAGCTGAAGTTGAAGTGTTGCAATCGAAGGGGGAGTTGAAGGGGTATTCATTCCTCTACCTGTCTGAACCGGATAAGGGAATGAGTGAAGGCATTAATAAAGGACTCCGTCAGGCATCCGGGGATTGGTGGATGTGGCTGAATACCGATGATTATTTCGAAGCGGGCGCATTACTAAAAGTGCAGCAATTTATCGAATCGCGCCAGGATGCCGATGTGGTGTATGGGGGATTTCACTTTATTAATGCAGAGGGTAAGATTTATCGAAGCCCGGATGCGCTTCCGTATAATCGGCAAATGGTCATTTATTATGGGTGCTATTTTGCGTCAACGGCAATTTTTTATCGATCGTCATCAACGCTTGCTCGCGGGGAGTTTATACATGAGCGATTCAAGCAGGTGATGGATCATGAATATTATGCCCGGCTGGGGGCGTTGAAATTGAAATTTTACCCGATGCGAAATGTTCGAGTGGCTTCGTTTCGTGTGCACGGGGATAATACATCGATGCGGCACAATACTGCTACTGATATAGATGGCATTTTAACTCGGCAGTTGCAGTTGGCGGAATCAGTAGCCGTTCGACGTGCTTATGGTGTTACGCCTTTTAAGCTCCCGCTGGCAAATGCTGCTTTTGATTTTTACGTTTTTATGTGGTTTAGGTTGTTAAAGATTCTGTTTGAGGTATCTGTTCGGCTTTCTTTTAGAAGGAACAACTAAAGTATGCGTGATAGAAATGAAGTGCTGCATGATCTGGTGAGCTGTCTCAATTCGCAAGGCTTTGAAGGGAGTTACGCAGTTGTTCATGGTGTAGATCCGGAGGGGCGCTTAGGTCGAGATGTTGATATTCACACTCCTTTGTCTATGCGCGGTAAACATGTTGATGCTATATGCGATTTCTTCAAGGATCGTGGGGTTCGCGTGTGTCATCAAAAAACACCCTGGTCGGATGTCATAATTGGGTTTGATTTGTCGGATGGGGTATTTTCACTGGAAGTAGATATTATTTCGGAACATTTCTGGGGTTGGGCAAGGCTTATTCGGGGAAGTGAGGCGATACCGTCGCAGACATTTAATGATATACCTCTGGCCTGTTGGGATAGCTTTGCCAAGAGGGTTTTGGTGCAGTTTTTATCGGGAAATATTTTGCGGTATAATAATCCTGAAAAATTGCATGAGCTATGTATTTTTCCGCACGAGAAATGGTCTGTGTCTGCTCAGTTATCTCATATTTTCGGAGAAACAAAGGCCCGCAACTTGGAGCTGGCGATAAATGAAAAAAAATGGAAATGGTTTGCTGAAAACAGGCTGAAATATGGCTCTCGTCTTTTATTCTGGAGTTTGATCTTCGCTCTTCCTGGCGTTTTTCGCGCTGTTCGTTTACGTGTGCATGCTTTTTGTTGGGGATATATCGCACGGCAAAAGACTCCTGATATTATGTGTGTTGCGGATGATGAGTTGCAGGCAGCGAAGTTTTGTTCGGAGTTGAAGGCGGCTCTGCAGGAGTGTTACATTTTTTCACCCATAGAAATTCATCCGTTAGATGAGAATAGCGCTGTTAAAAAACGAAAGCAGGCATTTCGGCAGAATCAACGGAAAACAGGTCTTCTGATATTTTATGCACAGCGGGGGGAGGCCAAAATTGACCGAAAAGATAGTCTTTGTTTAGATGCAGGACAGGTTAGGTGTAAAGATGCCGTCTTGGCAATCGTTGAAAAACATGCCGCCTTATTGGGGGAACTTTAGCGTGATTAATTACCGCTATGTTGCTGCTAACGTATGCCTCGAATTTAGTGTTTATTTATGAGAAGTAATCCTTGGAATCTGGGTTTCTTTGCTTCTTCACTTTATGTTGTTATGCGCCTAATCGAAGTGAATATTTTAGGAAATGTACTCGATTGATAAAGGAAATCGATGAAGAGTTTGAGTATAATAACAGTCGTTCGCAATGATCTAGATGGCTTAAAAGGAACCATTGCGAGTGTTGAGAAAATTTGTAATGAGAACATAGAACATTGGGTGATAGATGGGGTGTCTAATGACGGAACTGTAGATTTTTTAAAGAGTTTGAAGTACGAGTGGCTTTCCTGGATTAGTGAACCCGATACAAGTTTGTATGATGCAATGAACAAAGGCATGGGTCGAGTTAGGGGCGATTATGTTTTGTTTTTAAACGCGGGCGATGTTCTGAATGACAAGTTTTCATGGCATTGTTTTCTTGAGTATGTCGGCGATGATTTTAGTGGAGTGCTCTTAGGTAGAACCATTGAATGTTATAAGGACGATTTATACCTCCGACCGGGATATGGAAAAGAACATTTGATCTTAAGTATGCCTGCACATCAGGCGACATTTTATCCGAAAGCATTTTATCAGCATGAACAATATTCAATGGATCGACCTGTTGCTGCCGACGCACATTTTACCGCCCGCGCAATAAAAGCCGTTGGGTATTTTTTTGTGCCAGACGTTGTTACGGTTTTTGAATTAGGGGGGGTCTCTTCCTCATATGGATCGTTGAAGGTGCTGAAAAAAAGGTGGAGCGAATCTCATAAAATTAAAAATCGAATAAAATTAGCGGTTAAATTCTTGATGTGGCGGCTTGTTTCCACGCGTTGTTTTTATCGAATACTTGCATTGGGGAAGTATACGAAGCTAGAGGATATAAATCATGTCGAATAAGCGTGGATTATGTTGTGTTTTTTTTGGACCGGATGGTTGTGGAAAAACCAGTGTGGCTGAAGGGCTGAAAGGAGCTCTTTCAGGTAGTTTTGATCCAACTATAGGATTGCACTGCCACTGGAAACCGTTGCCCCAGAAAAATGGATGTATTCCGAGGGAAGATCCGCATGCGCTTCCTGCCCGCAATGCTCTGTTAAGCTTTGTTTATTTTATCCACCACTATCTTCCGTTTCTCTGGGGTTGGTGGGTTCATGTAAACCCTGTGTTGAACCGAGGCGGGATGGTGATCATCGATCGTTATTACTACGACTTTTTTGTGGACCTGAGGCGGTATCGCCTGAATCTCTCGCAGTGGTTTATGAAACTGGGGTTTGTTTTTGTGAAGAAGCCGGATTTGGTTTTTTGCCTGGATGCCGATCCGGAAATTCTGCAGGCCCGCAAAAAAGAAGTTTCATTCGCTGAGTGTACGCGGCAGCGTGAAGCCTATCGTGAATTAGCTGATACACTTCCGAATGGCCATGTAATCGATGCTTCCCAATCTTTGGATGAAGTAGTTTCTCGCGTCGAAAAAATCGTTCGAGAATATATGAGTGATCGTTCGGCTAAGTGGAACGGTAAGTCGTAGAATTATTATGAGTGACGACAAAGAACAGATATCAGTCACAGCAAACGAACGGGCCTTATCACAAGCCTTGAAATATGTAGTTGGGGCGGATCAGGCAGCGATACTCCCATCGATAGTAAATCCGAAGTTGGTGCTCCCATTATGTGGTCTAAGACTTCGCTGGCGATTAAGTAAATTCTATCCTGCGTTCTCGATTAGGGCAAAGCCTTGGCGGATGCTTCAGCGTTTTCGTGCCCTCTTCGGTTTAGTTTCAAAGCTTTCCGATCAAAACAACGAGAAGCTACATCAATTTATTTATGAAATTTTTCCGGATATAACCCACACCTCTGTTTTACTTGGGACGCCAGGCCCAACGCGTAAGATTATCGTGCAATTATGGGCTGGAAAACAAATGGTTGGTTATCTAAAGGTCGCTACTACGGTTGCTGCTGCGGAAAAAATACAAACTGAAACTAACGTCTTAGAAAAACTGCCCGAGGGTTGCGGCCCCAAGCTCTTGAAGTATAGCGATCTTGATGGAAATAAGGCTATGCTTCTATCTCTGGTTGAAGGGGAAATGTTAAATGCTTCGCTTTTAGCTATTACGCCAGAAGACGGTGGGATAATGGTGGAACTAAATACGTATTTAGAAAGGTTGAATGTGCGGGATGATACCTTCGCAATTGGTGACCATCCAGCAATAGTCCGGTTGCGTGAAGGAGTAGCTGGAGATAGGGGGGCAGGGAAAGGCGAAATTAGTCACCAGTCATCAGTGATCAGGTTACAAGGTTTTGAAGAAATTATTTTCCCGCTTCGGAAGCGTACCTGGCCTCTCGTTATTCAGCATGGAGATTTTGCGCCGTGGAATGTTTTTCGCCTGCCAGATGGATCGTTATGCTCGATTGATTGGGAGGAAGGCTGTGTTGAAGGTTTTCCTTTTTTTGATTTGATTCATTTCATAGGGCAAACTGCTTTTCTATGCCAGAAATGGTCCCAGAAACGGACCTTGGATTATTTGTATGAGACGCTGCGTCCCATGCTTGGAAGTTCGGCGTCATCAATTATAAAACTGGGGCTTTTGAGTTCTTATGTGAGTTTGCAACAAACCGTTGGGGACGACCATCCGATTCAGAAGTGGCGAAAGGATATGTGGGAGATAGATTGATGTTTTTTTTCTCTAAATTGAAAGCGGACTGGAAGGCCAATTCTGGAAATATGAAAGGTTTGATCGTGGTCACTGCATTTCGGTTTGCAAACCTGTTTTCTGGTTTCAGAAAAGGCCCTTTTTTTCTTCTTTGGCTACTCTGCATTCCATATCTCATTTTGTATCGTTTTTGCATAGAATGGGTTCTTGGGATCGAATTGCCGCAGAAAACAAAGGTTGGGCCTGGTTTGGTTATTTGGCATGGGCAGGGGATGGTTGTGAATGATCAGTCTGTCATCGGTGCAAATGTGCAGTTGCGGCATAATGTGACGATCGGAAATCGTGAGTTTTATGGGCCCTGTCCGGTTATTGAAGATGATGTAGATATTGGTGCGGGCGCTTTTGTTCTTGGTCCAATACATATCGGGAAAGGTGCAAAAATTGGGGCAGGTTCTGTTGTTTTAAAAAATATTCCTCCCGGTGCGGTCGCAGTTGGAAATCCGGCAAGGGTTCTTTCGAAATCATAAAATAATCGCGTTTAGGAAGACGTTGTGTCAGCACTTTGTCCGATATCAATAAGTCACATATTTCAGTTTTTAAACCTATAAACCGAATTCCTAAAAATCTATGAAACCTAATGTCGAAAGCCTACCGCCCAGTGCCAAACGCGAACGTCTTCGTGTGCTGATCTCCGCCTATGCCTGTGAGCCAGGAAAGGGGTCTGAGCTTGGTATCGGTTGGGGAACCGTCAATGCATTATCTGAACTCCATGATCTCACAGTATTAACGAGGAGTAGCAATCGGGAGACTATTGAGTCTGAACCGAATCCAAATTGTATACAGTTCGTTTATTACGACCTGCCCAAAGCCCTTCGATGGTGGAAAAAAGGTGCTCGGGGGGTGCAGATCTATTATTTTCTGTGGCAACTCGGTGTGCGGCGCATACTCTATAGACTTTTGGAACATGAAAATTTTGATATTTGCCAGCATTTGACTTGGGGACGGTGCTGGATGCCATGTGTCTTCTACTCGTTTAAAATGCCATATATTTTTGGGCCGGTTGGGGGGGTGGAGAAGACTCCTCTTTGTTTGCGTAGTTCGTTGCCGACTTTTGAACGACTCAAGGAGGCCGTGAGGGATTGTGCAATTATTGTTGTTGGAAAACTTCCGCCGGTTCGTAAATCAATTGTAAATGCGGCATGCATACTTGCGGCAACAGAAGACGCTATGAGATATGTGAAACTGCGAGGAGCCGTAGATGTTCGTTTGGTTACAAACAGTGGTATAAGTAACTTGGACTATAATCACCTTTCAGGATTAAAACCTCCACCGCCCGTTCCGGTTCGGTTTTTCAGTATGGGACGTCTAATTGCATGGAAAGGTTTTCATTTGGGACTAAAGGCTTTCGCTGCCAGCAAAGTTGAAAATGCTGAATATTGGATTGTTGGTGATGGACCCGAGCGAAAGCGTTTGGAGAAATTAGCAAAAAAATTGGGCATTGCCAAGCGAGTACGTTTTTGGGGTTGGGTTGAACGGCACGATGCTTTGTGTTTGCTTGAAAAGTCGCATGCTTTGGTGCATCCCAGCTTTCATGATTCCGGTGGATTAGTGTGCGCTGAGGCCATGGCCGCTCGTAGACCTGTGATTTGTTTGAATCTGGGAGGTCCTGCTGTGCAGGTAACGGAAGAGGCTGGCTATATTATTGATGCTGTTTCTAAATCAGATGTGATCTATCAGATAGCAGATGCAATGAAGGAGATCGTGTTACATGCAGGGGTGATTGACGAAAAGGGATCTGCTGGCCAAAGAGAGGTTTTTAATAAATTAATATGGTCTTCTCGTGCCTTGTACCTTTCCCGCTTATATCAAGAAATTATAGATCGCAATAACGCATGAAAATAATTCAGGTTCATAACTACTATCAACGGCCCGGGGGGGAGGATTCTGTTGTTTCGACGGAGCGGTCGATGCTGGAGGCGCATGGCCATAAAGTTGTTCCGTATTATAAGAACAATGAGGCGTTGGGCACTGGGCTTTGGGCTTTGGGAAAAGCAAGTCTGCAGACGTTGTGGAACGGGGAGACCTATAAGGCGTTTAGAAAACTGCTGCAGAACGAAACCCCGGATGTTGTGCATTGCCACAATACCTTTCCACTGATTTCTCCTTCGGTCTATTGGGCCTGCGCAAAGGAAAATGTGCCGGTGGTGCAGACGTTGCATAATTATCGGTTGCTCTGCCTGAATGCGTTCCTGTTCAGGAAAGCTGACGCGGTTAGCAATGAGCTATTAGCCATTAGCCCCGCGAGCGAAGTGACCGATAATTTTCATGAGAAAATAGTGACTGAAAGGAATGGTTCACAAAAAAAAGCTAAAAGCTGTGAGTTAAATGCTAAAGGCACCGTGTGCGAACTTTGTGTGAGCAAACGATTTAAATGGCCAGGCGTTCGTTATGGTTGCTATCGGGACTCAAAGGCGGGATCTCTGGTTATTGCCATGATGCTTTTGTTCCATAAACTCATCGGAACTTGGTCAAAGAAAGTAACCGCCTATATTGCTCTGACAGAATTCCAGAAACAAAAGATGATGGAGGGGGGACTCCCTGCTGAAAAAATATTCGTAAAACCCAATTTTATCGACGGCTCGTTGATGAAGGAGCCACTAGCCACTAGTCAACAGCCAACAGCCTGCAAACCAGAATCCAGTGCTCAGTGCCCAGTGCCTGATGCCTCACAACGCTACGCATTGTTCGTTGGCCGCCTCAGCCCCGAAAAAGGTTGCGATGTGCTTGTTCGAGCATGGGCCGGTTTTCAGAAAGAGCTACTAGCTAATAGCTGTGAGCTGTCAGCTGATCAAATACCTCAACTCCTTATTGTTGGCGACGGTCCGGAGCGCGAGGCTCTTGAAAGTCTGTCTTCCGCCCTCGGCCTTCCGTCCTCCGTAAGCTTTCTCGGCCAGCAGCCGAAGGAAAGCGTACTTTCCCTGATGCGTAATGCATATATATTCATCTTCCCTTCGGTTTGGTATGAAACATTCGGCCTGACCGTGTTGGAAGCGGGGCTTTGCGAAACACCTTCCCTTGTTAGTTCACCAACGACGACATCAGGACTCATTTCCGACAAGGAGAGTGGCTTGTTATTTTCTTTGGGTGACGACCTGGAACTTGCTGAAAGGCTCGAATGGGCATTTTTACATCCCGAGGAAATGAGAGAAGTGGGCGAGACTGCAAAACGTAATTTTGAGAAAAAATATTCATCGACAACTAATTATAATCAGCTGATGGAGATTTATCAGTCGATCATACGTAAACGCTGAGGATGTTATGATCCTGTGTGTGGTTTTTGGTCAGGAAATGCGAAGTGTCTTCACCGTGGATTTAATCAATTAATGTAATGAAAATATCGGTCGTTCTAATTTTTTATAATCAGGGGGCATTGGTGGATCGTGCGCTTCACTCTGTTGTGAAGCAGACCTATGAAAACCTCGATATCATTGTTGTGGACGATGGCTCCGTAGATCCGATTGAAGGTCTGGTGGAACGGATCGGCGATTCGCGAATTCGGTTTTTCAGAAAAGAGAACGGTGGGGCAGCTTCTGCCAGAAATTTTGGCCTTAAAAAGGCTCACGGACAATACATTGCATTTCTTGACGGGGATGATCTCTTTTTTCCTGAAAAGATTGAGCGCATGAACAATCTGCTGAGGGATGAAGGTTTTCCTGTTTGTATGGCAACCTGCGGAGCGTACATTTTCGATAAAGAGTCACGTTTGGTCGGCAAGGTTATCCCTGAATCCTACCAGGCAGGGGGTATTGTGAATACATCTGTCATTCGACCGAGCTGCACGATGTATCATGCTGAAATTTTTAGAGCATTAGGGGGGTTCCCTGAAAATATGCTCTCTAACGAGGACGGGGCTTTTAATTCCGTTGCAACCCAGTATTTCGCCGTTATATGTGATTCTGAACCGTTGGTTTTGTATTATCAGGATGAGCATGGCTTGGCTCGTTGTTATCTGGGTGATTATACGACAGGGGTTCAGGTGATGCATGACCGTTTGGCGTATGTTGAGCAGCGGGTTGGTGCTGATGTTTACAGAGTTTACAGAAAACGTTCGTATGATGATCTGCTATTTGGCTTTCTGTCTGCTGGGAATTTGACTGCGGCAAAAAAATGGAATGCACAGCATGCGGATCTATTAACAGAGCGGGGAGGAATTACTTCGTTCATTGCCCGGTTGAGTCTGAAGGTGAATATGAATATATACTACCTTTTGCGAAAGTTTCGAATGGGGATAGTCCCTCTTAAGAAAGTTCCTTTAGAGTTAGGGATAAGATGAAAATTCTTCATGTTGGCTATTCTGCTTACGGCGGTGGTGGTGGTGCGGCGATGCGCCGGCTGAATGAAGCGCTCTGTGCAAGAGGGGCCGACAGTCGATTTCTTTATTTGCACCCGCATGTTTCCGCTCTTTCTCCACTGTCCTTTTTAGGAAAAAAACTGAATGGAGTTCAGAATCTTATCATTCGATGGCTGATTGGGCGGGGCAGGTCTTTAAATTTATTTCCAACCCGTGTTCTGAAAGCAATCAATAAGTCGGATGCTGATGTGGTTCATCTTCATTGGATTCACGGGGAGATGTTGTCTGTTCACCAGATTAGCCGGATCGAGAAACCGTTGGTCTGGACCTTTCATGATATGTGGCCATTTTGTGGTTCATATCATTGTGAGGAGCAGGAACTATATGCTGGTGGTTATACGTCCGGGCTTGAGGGATGGATGTTTCGTCGGAAAAAAAGGAGCTGGAACGGGTTGGCAGTTGAGATTATATCTCCCAGCCGTTGGATGGCTCAGTGTGTGAACGATAGCGATTTATTTGGTTCATATCCGGTTGAGGTTATTTCAAACACTTTGGATCTGGAATGCTTTAAACCTTCTAATAAAAAAATGGCGAGGAAAGAACTCGGCCTTCCTCAGAATAAAAAACTCGTCCTATCCGGAGCAAATTCGGATCATCCCCTCAAGGGGCGGATGCTGTTGAGACAGGCGGTCTCCGGGATGAGTGCAGAGGGGGTAGAACTGGTTGTTTTTGGTGCCGGTGGGCGAGAGGGGTATGACCTTTTGCTGCATGATATGGGGTGGATCTCGGATGAGCGTAAGTTGAGCCTGCTCTACGCTGCGGCCGATGTTGTTTGTATTCCATCCAGAATGGAATCGTTTGGTTTTGTTGCCGCTGAAGCGATCGCATGCGGAGTGCCGGTGGTTGCCTTCGACATTGGAGGGCTGTCAGACATCGTTGACCATAAGCAGAACGGTTATTTGGCTAAGCCTTTTTCTGTTGTGGATTTGTCTGAGGGAATCCGTTGGGTGTTGAGTCGAGATCCCCAGGAAGGTCAGGCGCTTCGGGATTCTGCGCGGGAAAAAGCCAACCGGCTTCTTTCTCCGGATTCAGTAGTCTCGAAGCATTTGTTGGTTTATGAACGGGCGATTCGGAGGAAATGATGCGCATCCTTATGATCCATAATTATTATAAGCATCGAGGTGGAGAGGGCATTTCGTTTGCTGCCGAGGCCGAGGCGTTGCGAGCACTGGGGCATGTGGTGGATACGTTTTCGCTGGATAATGCTGTTGATTTGGAGAAAAGGAATCGGATTCAAACTGCGATTAATTCGATTTGGTCAAGAGAAAGTTACAATACGGTTCGTTCGCTACTCCAAAATAAATCCTATGACGTTTTGCATGTGCAGAATTTTTTCCCGCTGTTATCGCCTTCGGTTTATGATGCCGCAAAATCATGTGGAGTCCCGGTCGTTCAGGCCCTGCGCAACTATCGTCTATTCTGCATGCAGACGGGGTTGTTCCGGGATGGAAAAATCTGTGAAAGCTGCTCTGGAGGAAAGCATTCGTGGGCGGGAATAAAGCATCGGTGTTATCGAGATAGTCTGGGGGCATCATTAACGCTGAGTGTGATGATTGAATTTCATCGTTTAAGGAATACCTGGGCGAACCGGGTGGATGCGTTTGTGGCGGTGTCCGACTGTGTGAAACAAAAGTATGTTTCCAATGGTTGGAATCCGAATCAGATCCGTGTGAAGCACAATACGGTTTCGCCCGCTCCAGACATTGGAAAAGGGGAACAGGGCAACTTTGTTGTGGTCGGTCGCTTGTCGGAAGATAAAGGGTTGCTAGTGTTGCTGGATGCTTGGGAAATCCTGATGCAGCAATGTTCTCCTGAAGATATTCCACTTTTGAAAGTTATCGGAGATGGTCCGCTTGAGCAAACGTTGCGTGATGATGTGGTTCGGCGCGGTTTAAGCGATTGTGTGGTTATCGTGGGAAGGCTTTTGTTGGAGGCGACCTATACTGAGTTGGGTAATGCGTTGGCTTCAATTCAACCTTCGGTCAGATTCGAACCGTGCAGCCGCACCATTGCGGAGTCGTATGCCAAGGGTACGCCGGTAATTGCTGCCAAAATTGGCGGTACCGTTGAGTTGGTGTCAGATGGAGTGAGCGGTTTTCATTTTGAACCAGGTGATGCATCGGCATTGGCTGAAATCGTTTACAGACTTTGGAAGGACCCTAAGATAGCCTTGTCGATGCGAGCTACAGCCCGGAAATTTTTTGATGATAAATTTTCTCCGCAGAAAAATGCGGAACAGCTTGTATCCATTTATGAAGCAGTAATCAATCACGCCGGTTCCTGCATTGGGAACGTATGAAGAAAGTTTTTCCAATCCTTGGAAGTGCCGTTCTTTCTCCCCAACTCTAAGGAGCTCTGCGAGGGGTGGTGAAAATTGATTTTATACAACCGCTGCGCTAGCAGCCTGTCGGACTTAGAGCTGGGTTCGTAAGAATTCCTCAAAAACTACCAAACAACTTGGGGTAGAGTGAAAAAAATACTTACTCACTCATTGAGTGTTTTTAATTTTTAAATTCTTAGCGAGTTAATTTTCTAAGTCCGACACACTGCTAGGCATCGACTGAAAAATCGCGTACACCCCAGTCCGAAGCGAGGTTAAAGTGTAGCGTTTCTGTAGTGCCTGGAGGTGCCTTTGTTGATTTGCAACGAGTTACGCCGTCAGATAAGAAGCTTGGGTTAGTTGTCCTCATCACGTACCTCCATGCGGAAAGCGGTGGGTTCCATTCGATGACCGAACAGTACGAGTACCTGGTTAACCTTATCTAGCTGCAGGGATGCCTTTCCCTGTTCCAGATCTCGGATAAAGCGCAGGCCAACCCCGGCCCGATCCGCCAGATCCTTCTGGGTCAGCCCCATGGTTCGACGGCGTTCTTTTATAAATTTAATCAATGGTTCCGTCATACTATCCCCCTACGGGTATAAATTCATTGTTACAATATATACTAATCCCGTTCGGGTATAGCAAGGGGTTAATTGAGCTAAATGATCCTGATCGGGTATATGCGTGGTATTTATCGTTGAAGGGGCACCACTGCCAATTCGCGCCCGGCCTGCTGCTTTGAAGGGCGGCGCGAAGGTCCCTGCGATTGTTTTGGAGATGAGCTCGACGGTGGCCGGTCGGGAAGCCTGGGTTTACTCAGAGGTGGCTCTGGGTTGGTTGGGGTTTCTTTGTTTTGGTGATTTCATTAACCGCTTGTTGTGCGGGGTATGAATGTTTCCAATGGGTGGAAATAAAAAAGGTCGGAACCATAGGTTCCGACCTTTTAAATTGGTAGCGGGGATTGGATTTGAACCAATGACCTTCAGGTTATGAGCCTGACGAGCTACCGGACTGCTCTACCCCGCAATCATAAAACTGTTCTAACTTAAAAAAATTGGTAGCGGGGATTGGATTTGAACCAATGACCTTCAGGTTATGAGCCTGACGAGCTACCGGACTGCTCTACCCCGCAATCTTTTCTCGTTAAGAGGAGGCAGAAGGTATCGGTTTTATTTTATGATGCAAGGGGGAAATCTCTTTTTTTATTCGGTAGATATGGGAAGCCCCGTTTTAAAGGGTTTTATGTTGGTGTTAGCGGGTCGAACTCTTGGGCTGGAAACAGGAATCGTAGCCGCAAAGGGAGGGATTGGCGGGGTTGCTGCGGTATTATTTTAGAATACGAGCCGGTGGGATGGTTGGCTGGTGGTGAATCTTGACGGTTTGCGCGGGGTTGGGTACCGTGCAATTTTAATTGTTGAGGAGATTATCATGCCAGACATTCAGATTATGCCTTCCCTTCTTGCGGCCGACTTTGGCCATTTGGCGGAGGGATGCAAGCAGGCCGAGGCGGCGGGAGCGGATCAGATTCATGTGGACGTTATGGATGGTGTGTTTGTTCCAAACATTAGTTTTGGACCCGATGTGGTTAAAATGTCTGCGGCGAATGTTTCTATTCCCCAGAATGTGCATTTGATGGTGACGCGACCGCAGGATCACTTGAAGGCGTTCATTGATGCGGGATCTGATACGATTCAGATTCATGTTGAGGCAGATTGCGATGTGCGGGAAACGTTGGCGAAGATTCGCGAGGCGGGCAAGCGCTCGGCCATTACCATTAATCCTGAAACCCCGGCGGAGCGCATTTTCCAATGTTTGGAAGATCGGTTGGTGGATGAAGTGTTGATTATGTCGGTGCATCCGGGTTTTGGCGGCCAGAGCTACATTGCCGAAGTGGAGTCGAAGGTGGCGCAGATTCGCAGAATGGCGGATTGGGTGGATATTGCGATCGATGGCGGGATTGATGATCAGACGGTGAGTCGCGCGGCGGCGGTGGGCTGTAATCTTTTTGTGGCGGGGTCTTATCTCTTTAAACAGGAAGACATGACGGCGGCCATTGCCGGCCTTCGGAAAAGCGCGCAGGAAAGCTATTGTTCTGCGTTATAGTTGCCCCATTGCGGTGCGGAGTCCCCGCATCTATTTCGATTTGAGCCCCTCGGAGTCGGTATCTGCGCCATCGGGACTCAAATCGGGTCGCTGCGCCCAACTTGGCCCCCGCATTTTTTAGGATGAACGGTTCTTCCAGATGGTGAGGCTGGGATCGGTTTCCGATGATGGGAAGAAGCGGCTGGCGATGAGGCCGACGATGAGGGCGGTGGCGAAGGAGATGGTGAAGTAGTTGATCTCGTGCACTTCGGTGAAGTTTTGAATCCAAACGCTGGACGCCAGCGATGCCGTTAGTCCCACCAGCCAGCCTTTAAAGGTGCCTTTTCGTGTCAGCACGCCCAAGAGGAAAAGTGCGAGAACGGGTGCGCTGAACATGCCCATGAAACTGAAGAAGGCTTTTAAGATTCCATCGAGGGTTGAAACGTAGAAGGCGAGTCCGGTTGCGAGGACTCCCAGAACAACGGTTAATATTCGGGCAAGATGGACGTCGTTGATGGCTAACCATTTGGGGCGTTCGGTGGCCGGCTCTTTGTTTGGGTGGTCGGGTCTGGACGGTTTGCGGAACGTTTTAGTGAGCGGATTTTTGAAGTCGTTGATTAAAACCGTGGCAATGGAGTTGATTCCGGAATCCATCGAGGACATCGCGGCAGCAAAGACGGCGGTGATGAGCAGGCCGGAGATTCCTTGCGGTAGGTAGTGGATGATGTAGTAGGGCATGACCTTGTCGGGCGAGATGTGGGCGGGGAGTTCCAGGGATTGGAAGAAGGTGAAGAGGCCAAGGCCAATAAACATGAGCAGGGCAATGATGAAAAAGTCGGTGCAGGCATTGAAGGCGACGGACTTGATGGTTTTTTTCATGGAGCCGGTGGCCATCAGGCGTTGAACGGTGACTTGGTCGGTGCCGTAGTCTTGCATGAGCTGAAAGAAAAAGGAGATGGCCACGGCTGGGCCGGTCATGGCGAAGAGGTTGAATTCCCAGTCGGCAATGTGCAAGCGCCCGGTTTCGGCCGCGCGGGCCATAATTTCCCCGGCCCCACCTTCGATTCCATTCACGAGCGAGAGAGCGACCCAGATGGCGCCTCCGATGAGGATGATGAATTGGATGGCATCGGTCCAGACAACGGCGGCGAGTCCGCCGAGGGTGGTGTAGAGGGTGGCGAGCAGTCCCATCATGCAAATACACTCTCCGAGCTGAAGGCCTGTGACGATGGACATGGCGAGGGCGGGGGCATAGACCACGGTGCCGAGCCAGCCGAGGCGTGCGAGGATGAAGAGCCCTGCGACCGTATAGCGGGCTGGTTGGCCGAAGCGTTTTAGAATATATTCATACGATGTGGTGACCTGTAGCCGGTGATAAAGCGGATAGAACAGGAGCAGGATGACGGGCGCCACGATTGGGCTCATAATACATACAATAATGAGCGCGATGTTTTCGGAATAGGCCATGCCGGGCAGGCCGAGATAGGTGACGGCACTGGTGAGCGAGGCATACATGCTCATGGCCACGGCAATCCACGGCAGTTTTCGCCCGCCGAGGAAAAACATCTCAGCATCTTCTTGCTTGCGGGAGAAGTAGAGTCCAACGCCTAGCATGCCGGCAAGGTAGATGGCTAGTACGATGTAGTTGAGGGTGCCGAAGTTTACGGGGTCCATGATTTAACCTATTAAAAAGCGGTAGCAATGAAGCCGATGGTTTAACTCAGAAATACAGCACCATCCGAGGGGGCGTGTAGCGAATTTTTGAGGATCAGGCTGAGCTCATCGTTGGTGAGCTCAATCGGGTTGCCTTTCATGCTGCTGGCCTTTTTAGCATTTTTAATGATGGCTGGAAAATCGGCCTCGGTGATGCCGAATGCTGAAAGGCCGGGGACGCTCATTTGTATGCCGATGGTCTTCAACTGTTTGAGGGCGTCGTCGATGGTGCCTAAGGGATGGTTTAATAGAATCTGAGCGGCTTCCTTGAGCTTGCTGAGCGCGGGATGGTGGGGGTCTCGTTCGGTTAGGGCTTGGTGGTTGGCGTATGTGGTGGCGGGCAACAGGCTGGCACAAACCATCCCGTGCGGAGCGTTAAACATTCCGCCAATGGGGCCGGCGAATCCGTGCACGGCGCCCAGCCCGGCATTGGCAAGAGCCAGCCCGCCGCAAAGGCTGGCAAAGGCCATGTCGGTTCGCGCGTTCATATTTTCGGGCTGGATATAGGCCGTGTGCATGGATCGGGCAATACGCTTGAGGCCTTCGCGACAGATGCCGTCGGTGAGTGGGTTCGATTTGCAGGACATAAACGCTTCCAGCAGTTGGGTGAAGGCATCGAGTCCGGTGCTGGCCGTGACTTCCGGGGGCATGGATCGAGTGAGTTCTGGATCAATGAGCGCAATCGTTGGTAGCATTTTGGGGTGGCGCATGCTGACCTTTATTTGGCGCTCTTCGCATTTCAACACCGCATTGCGGGTGACTTCGGACCCGGTTCCAGCCGTGGTCGGTATGGCGATGCACGGGGCGGGATCTTCGGAGAGCGGTTCTCCTTGGCCAATGACTTCCAGATAGTCCATCAAATCGCGGGTGTTGGTGAGCAGCGCGGCGATGGCTTTGCCTGCATCGATGATGCTGCCGCCGCCGAAGGCAATCACGAAGTCGCAACCGAGGTCTCGCGCGCTTGCGGAGAGCGTGGAAATTTGTTGCACAGTGGGTTCGCCTTTCATGCTGAAGATGGCGGATTCGACGCCGCATTCTTTTAGCATTTTAAAGACAGGTTCCATACGCTCGGCATTGGTTCCGGTCACGAAGGCGGCCTTGTTTCCCATTCCTTTAAGCAGGTCGGGGAGTTCTGCAAGCTTTCCGGGCCCGAAAATAATGCGTTGTGCGGTGGCAAATTCAAAATGCATTAAAAAATCTCCAAAATCAAAAAAATTAGATTAATCAGGTCCGGTGGCTTGTCCAGAATCATTTTGACAATAGAGGGGGATGCGCTAAGTTTCGACCTCTTTTGACGTTGAACAGGAGCACGCTATGCCTACGTATGATTATAAATGTAAAGAGTGTGGCCATCATTTTGAGGCCTTTCACAGTATGTCTGTCGACCCGCTGACCGATTGCCCCGAATGCGAGGGGCATGTGGAGCGGCAGATTGGAATGGGGGCTGGTGTTCTTTTCAAAGGCTCGGGATTTTATGAGACTGATTACCGCAGTTCGGGTTATAAGAAGGACAAGGCCTCTGATAAATCCACGAATTCCTCTCCGAAAAAGGATAAAAAGGCCGCTTCCAAAAAGGATGCAAAAAAGGCACAGTAATCAACTAATTGCAAATTTTGGTTGGGATGTCTTGTATAACGGTAAAACAAGGAAACATGGACTATGAAGGATAAGAAGGAATTTTATAATCTGCTGACGGAACTGAACGGACAGCCGGCCTCGGAATATACGCAGCTGGTCGGGGACTTCGATTTCACTCGCTACGTGATCAAGTGCGCAAATATTGATGTTGAATCTGAGGAAGCTCCGGTGTTCAGTATCCGCATTCCGCAAACGATTGCTGAAATTCCGGAATATCTTTTCGATACGCCCGTGCGTCGTACTGCGATGGAAGACCTGTTGTTGCGCCGTATGGGAGCGCATCTTGATCGCATTGCCAGTTATGATGGCAAAGGCATTGCCCGTCGGCATGTCAATGTATCCATTCCGAATCAGAAGATTTTACCCCGCAACTCCCTTCAGTTGAACAAGGAGTATATTGAAATCCGCTTCCAAATCATTCTTCCTGTTCAGACCATTATCACGGAGGGTGAATCGGTGGTTTCTATTGATGGTGCGATGGCGCAGCAACTTTTCTATGAAGATTTGCCGGAAGTGGTGAGCAGCAGTTTGCTCTATTGTAATATTGACGTTGTTGAAGCAGATGAACATGTGAACAACATGGAAGATGCCGACCGCTTGCGTCAGCATCTGAGTGCCAGTGGTGAGGTGGCCTTTATTGCTGAAGGGGCTTTGATTTCCCGCGAAAGCGGATGTGACACGCCCGATTATGAGCGCCTTGCTCCTATTGAAATGGAGGAGAGCCTGATTGAAGTGGTTGAAGTGCCGCACGCTGGCGCTGTTCGAGGAATTGGCATTTCGAATGGTCTGACGCTGATTCTCGGAGAGTCCGATGGCGGCCGTGTTGATCTGATGGATGCGATTGCTCAGGGTATTTATAACCACGTGCCGGGCGATGGTCGTGAGCATGTGGTTACTGTGGCCGATGCGGTTTCTATTTGTGCAGAAGTGGGTCGTTCGGTTCAGAAGGTGGATATTTCAGTATTTGCGAATGAACTTCAGGATGGCGTGAATCCGACATCCTTCACGACGGAAGGTGCTGGCACGTTCACGTCGCAGGCTGCTTCCACCGTTGAAGCGCTCGAAGCGGGTGCGCGCGTGCTGTTGTTTGATGAGCATAGCTCTTCGTCCACCTTCCTGTCTTCCGATACGCGGGTTAGTTCGTTGATCGGAGAAAGCAGTCGTAGCACGCTTTCGGCCCGTGCCCGTCAGATGGTTGACGAGCTGGGTATTTCCATTGTGGTGGCGGGGAGTAGCTTGGTTGCTGAGTTTATCCCAATTGCGGATCGAATTTTGAAAGTTGAAAACTTCTGTATTAGCGATATTACAGAAGAGGCGAAGGCCTTGGATATCACGCCCGCCACTTCCGTGAACGAGATTACGAATATGTCCTCCATGCTCAGTCGTTCGCGCTGGATTATGCCGAGCTCGATCGATCCAAGCGTCGGCCGTGAAGATCTCGTGATTGATGCCGACGACTCCGACCACCTGCAGTTCGGTCGGTCGCTGGTGAATCTCGAAGCGGTTCGCCAGATTGCGGATGCTGATCAGACCAAAGCCATTGGCTTCGTGCTCTACTATGCAAAGCTTCGTTATATGGATGAAGGGTATCCCATGCGCGAAATCCTCGACCTTGTCGATCGCGATCTGTCTAACGAAGGCCTTAATGCCCTCGTTCGTGATGTGCGTGGCGATTTGGCTCGTCCGCGTCGTTATGAAGTGGCTGCAACCATTAATCGCCTGCCGGCCTTCCGGGTCTCGCACGTGACCGAATAGCAGTAGCTAGAGCGTAAGCTAAAAGTCGAAGGTCGATTTAAGAATCACCTTCGGCTTTTTTAGTTTGAGGAATAAGCGATTCATGAAATTAATCATTCAGCGCGTACAGCGAGCATCGGTTACGGTGGAGGGCACGTGTATCTCCACGATTGGGCCGGGATTGCTGGTATTGTGCGGTGTCGGCCATGATGACACGTGCTTTGATGCCCGCTTCCTTGCAAAAAAGACCGCTAAGCTGCGGATCTTTGAGGATTCCGAGGGGAAGATGAATCTTTCGGTGCAGGATGTGGGGGGTGAAATTCTTTCGGTCAGTCAGTTCACCTTATATGGCGACTGCACGAAGGGGAATCGCCCCAGCTTTATCCGTGCGGCCCGGCCCGAACCGGGCGAGGCACTTTTTAAAGAATATGTTCAGGCATTGGACGCGCTCGGCTTTGTTCCAAACACGGGTCGATTTGGCGCTGATATGAAGGTGGATCTGCTGAATGATGGCCCCGTTACCCTGATGCTGGAATCAACGGGACGCATTAAAGAATAAAAAGATTCTTCCTTCTGGAATCGAAGTCATTCCTGTTTATTGGCGACTACTATTTTTGAGGTAAAACTATGGCAAAACAGAAAACTACCGTCGGAACGATCAATAATGAGACGCTGGCTTACACCGCGGGTCGCGATGTGGAGCTGGACCATGCATTGATTACGGTCGACTGCATTGGAACGGCCGCGCACGTGACCATGCTGTCTAAGATGCCCGTGACGCCGCCACTGATTACGGAGGCCGAACGCAAGCAGGTGATTGCGGGGCTGGTCGAAATCATTGGTCTGGCGCAACGGGATGAATTTAAGATCGAACTTGCTGACCAAGATGTGCATCTCGCGGTCGAACGGACGCTTACCCAAAAGCTGGGCGATCTCGGTAAAAAGATTCACACCTGCCGGAGTAGGAATGATCAGATTGCCACCGATCTGCGCCTTTATGCCAAAGAGCAGCTACTCCAGACGTTGGAAGAGGCGGCGGACTTGGTTGCGGCGCTTACGGCCTTTGGGAAAAAACACGAAAAAGTTCCCATGGTTGGAAGAACACATATGCAACCAGGAATGCCGTCGAGTGTCGGCCTGTGGGCAACCGCTCATGCCGAGAGCTTGCTGGATGACTGCATTTCGCTACAGAATGCCTATGAACTGAACGACCAGTGCCCGCTCGGGTCCGCGGCGTCGTATGGCGTGCCGCTCCCGATTGATCGCCAATTGACTTCGGATCTGCTCGGGTTTAGCCGCCCCACTCATAATGTGCTATATGCCAATAACGGTCGCGGCAAAATGGAAAATATTGTGCTCACTGCCATGAGCCAGGTGATGCTGACGCTTTCGCGCCTGTGTCAGGATTTGATGATTTTTACCATGCCGGAATTTAATTATTTTCAGTTGCCGGCTGAGTTTTGCACAGGGAGTTCGATTATGCCTCAGAAGCAGAACCCCGATGTCTGCGAGCTGATGCGCGCCAAGGCTTCCCGCGTTAAGGCGGCAGAGCTGGGGGTGTATGATCTGATTAAAGGATCGCCAACCGGATATAACCGCGACTTGCAGGATGCGAAAGAGCTCTTTATGGAAGGCATTGCAACCACGCGGGCCAGCCTGCGGATCATGACCCCGATGATTACGGATACGGAAGTGAACGAAAAGGCGCTGATCGCCGGCTTTACGCCGGATGTGTTTGCCACAGACCGTGCACTGGAGTTGGTGGGTGAGGGGATGCCGTTTCGTGATGCGTATCACTATGTAAAAGAAAACCTCCATGAATTAGAAAATATCGACCCAACGGAAGCCATTCTGCTGAAAACGCATCTGGGAGCGCCGTTGGGTCTGGACTGGAATTATTTTAAAGAGCGCATGGATTCCGTAAATGAAATCGTGCGCGAAGAGCAAGCGAAATTTAATCAGGCGGTCACAACGTTGCTAGAAACCCCGTATCCGATGGGGTGAAGAGGAGGCGCGCCTGTTTCTGGGAAATGTCCAAGGGTTGGAGAGGTTCCCCCGCATCGCGCCTTAAATTAATATGCAGATTCTACTCAATCTAACGTTCTGGCTTGGTATTTGTGCGCTGGTGGATGGCTCGCTGGGGGTGCTGTTTCAGGAGAAATGGCAGAAGATGGTCGAACACTGGAATGTGCAGAAGATCGCTTTGATTGAGATAGGAGTTGCTTGGGGGCTGTTGGCGGCGCATTGTGCGCTTCGTTTTTTTGGGGATGGGTAGCAGAAATAGGATTTGAGAAAAGCAATGTGTAGGGGCGCCGGACGCGGAGTGCGCGAACGTGAGAAAACAGGCTGAGATCTTTCATTTGCCTGCTTGACTTATAATCCTCTGCTTCCTATGGTCTCCCGCTCTTTTGAATTCGAGATAGATGAAGTGGAAGCATTGCAAACTTCTTTGTCAGGATTTCTTGTTGCCCGATAGTGTAATGGAAGCACATGTGACTTTGACTCACAGGGTCCAGGTTCGAACCCTGGTCGGGCAACCACATAATATAAAGATGACTAAATGAAGATAATATCAGGAACAGGACACCGAGCATTGGCCGAACGCATTGCAAAATCTGCGGGCGTGGAGCTCTGTGCTGTCGACATCACTCGGTTCCCTGACGGCGAGATTTTTGTCAAGATTGTTGAAAACGTACGGGGCGATGATCTTTATATCATTCAGTCTGTATCCATCGAACCAAACAACTACCTGATGGAACTGCTGATTATGATCGACGCTGCAAAGCGTGCTTCTGCCGATCGAATTACTGCCGTGCTGCCTTATTATGGCTATGCTCGGCAGGATCGTAAGGATCAGCCGCGTGTTCCGATCACCGCGAAATTGGTGGCCAATTTGCTGACTGCTGCCGGCGCAGATCGTATTATCTGTGTGGATTTACACGCACAGCAAATTCAAGGCTTCTTTGATATCCCCGTGGACCATCTCTATGGATCACCGGTCATCGTCAAATATCTCCGCACGCTGGATCTAGGTGATCTGGTGGTTGTTTCGCCGGATGCCGGTGGGCTTAAAATGGCGGATGCCTATTCTAAATTGCTCAATGCCGGAATTGCGCTGGTTGGGAAGCAACGCACCAGTGCCGAGCACGTTGAGGCCAATCACTTGGTCGGCGATGTTAAGGGCCGCGATACCCTTTTGGTTGACGACATGTCATCAACCGCTGGCACCTTGACCGCTGCGGCCAAGTTGCTTGAAAAAGCCGGCGCGAAATCGATTCGTGCTGCGGTCAGTCACTCGCTGCTTACGCAGAAGGGGATTGATCGTTTGAAAGACTCACCCATCACTGAGCTTGTTACCACCGATACGGTGCCGCAGCGTGAGTGGCCAGATTTTAATGTAACTGTGTTGTCCGTGGCCGATACCTTGGCGGAAGCCATCTGTCGAATCCACAACAACCAATCCGTCAGCTCGCTATTCCGAGTTGATAATTAGGAGAGAATCAATGGAAGATACAAAACTGATTGCAAAGAAAAGAGACCTCGAAGGAACCAGTAATTCCCGCCGTATGCGTGCCCTCGGCACGCTGCCGGGTGTATTATACGGTTCTTCAGAAGGGCCGGTTTCCATCGAAGTGAATGCGCATAAATTCGGAATCGTCCTGAATCATCATACCAGCGAAAGCATGATCCTCGAGATTGAACTCGACGGAGTTGACGTGTCTGTACTCGTTAAAGAAATTCAGCGCCATCCGGTCTCGAGCGATCTGATTCACGTTGACTTCCAGCGCGTTGTGGCGGGTGAGGTCATGCACATGGATGTCCTGTTGGAGCTCGTTGGCGAACCTGAAGGGGTTAAAGCCGGCGGTACACTCGACCAAGTGATGCACTCGATTGGAATTGAATGTCTTCCGAAAGATCTCGTAGAAGTGATTGAAATCGACGTGTCTGATCTCGCTATCGGTAGCAACTTGCATATTTCTGACCTCGGAATCGATTCGAAGTTTAAGGTGCTCGTTGACGAATCTGCCATCGTTTGTTCGGTAGCCGGTCCGAAAGTTGAGTCTGAAGACGACGAAGAAGGTGCTGAATCCGGTGAGCCAGAAGTGATCACTGAAAAGAACGCTGAGTAATCAGGGTTCACTTTTCCGGGAGGCCTATTTTGAAACTAGTCATTGGACTGGGGAATCCCGGAAAAGAGTATGAACACACTCGCCACAACATTGGATTTCTGGTGGTGGACGAGCTGGCCAAGCGTCAGGGTGTTGTGCTCAAAAAGAGGTTTTGGTTTCCCGCCTTGCAGGCGAAATGCAGGATTGGAGAGCATGAGGTGCGGTTGATTCAACCCACCACCTTTATGAATGGCAGCGGGAAAGCTGTTGCGGGCGCGATGAGAAAATGGCGCGTCCCAGCGGACTCAACGCTTGTGATTTACGACGATGTTGCTGTTGCATTTGGCGGCATCCGGGTTCGGGCGAAAGGCTCGGGCGGAAGCCATAACGGTATGAAATCGATACTGGAGTGGTTGCAGACAAAGGGATTTCCCCGCGTGCGGGTTGGAATCGGGCCCAAGCCGGCCGATGCGGACATGATTGCGTTTGTATTGGGTGAGTTTGCCGAACAAGAGAATTTGAAGCTGGAAAAGATTGTAGAACGTGCCGCCGATGCGGTAGAAAGCATCTTTTCCATTGGAACTGAGCGGACCATGAACGAGTTCAATCAGTTGCAAATAGGTTAAGTATAGGAGAAGACTATTGAATACGTATGAAGGACTATTCATTTTTCCGGAAGTTCTGGACGAAGAAGGACTCGACCAGGCAATCGGCAGTGTGAAGGAAGAACTTGAAAACCTGGGGGGCTCCATTGAAAGCACCGCTCGTATGGGAAAAAAGACATTTGCGCGTTCGCTGAAAAAGCAGAGAGCCGGTCTTTACGTGGTCATCATGTTTAAGCTGGACGGCGCGAAGGTTGGTGCCTTTAAAGTCCGCTTGAAACTGGCGACCAATGTGTTCCGCCACCAGTTTGTTGAAGCTTCTGGAGTGGAATCCACGCAGGGAGCTTAAGCGATGGCCAGCTACAACCGAGTCCTCTTAATGGGAAACTTGACGCGTAATCCGGAAATCCGGTATACGCCGTCAGGTACAGCAGTCGCCGATTTGGGACTGGCCGTTAATGAAAACTTTAAAAATAAAGCAGGCGAAACCGTTGAACAAACCTGCTTTGTGGATGTGGTTGTCTGGGGACGTCAGGCCGAAACTTCGGCCGAATATCTCCAGAAGGGTTCCTCGGTATTTGTAGAAGGCCGGCTACAGCTGGATCAGTGGGAAAATCAACAGGGCGAAAAGCGGAGTAAGTTGCGTGTACGCGCAGACCGCGTTCAGTTCCTGGGGTCTTCCGGTAAAGGCACGGAATTTTCGGCGGCACCTGCCGCATCCGCTCCGCAGGACGCTGCCCCGCAGCAGCCCGCACCGCTTGCGGACGATGACGATGATGTGCCGTTTTAGAAAAAAAGGATGTAACAATGCGACGTAGTAGAGATAGAGATGATTACAAGCGCGATCCAGAGCTCCTCCGCGGAGTTACCTCGATCGATTATAAAGATGCCGAGCTTCTCAAAAAGTTCATGACTGACCGCGGCAAAATTCTGCCCGGCCGCATCACGGGTGCTAATGCCCAGCAGCAACGTCAGATCAAAAAAGCCATCCGCCGTGCACGTGTGATGGGTCTGGTTCGCTAGAAAAAGGAGTACGCACAATGGCTACTGAAATTTTATTGATGGACCAGGTTGAAGGCCTGGGAATTGAAGGCGACATCGTAAGAGTTGCTGACGGCTATGCCCGCAACTTCCTTTTCCCCCGTGGAATTGCTTCTGAAGTAACGGAAGGCAAAAAGCGCCAGATCGAGAAAAAACGTGCGGAACGTCTCGTCCTGCTCGAAAAAGAAAAGTCTGTTGCTGAAGAACTGCTGAAGAAGATTGAAGGATTCGAGTGCACCATCGCCGTTAAGATTGGCGAAACCGGAAAAATGTTCGGTTCGGTCACGGTTCCACAAATCCTCGAAAAACTGGCGGAACAGGATCTGGCAATTGACAAATCTAAAGTAATTCTTGCAACACCCCTGCACGAACTCGGTGTGTTTGATGTTTCCATTAAACTGCATCCGGAAGTTACGGCCACCCTTAAGGTTTGGATCGTCGAAGAGAAATGATCCAAGGGGATCCAACGGGATTAAGAATTCCCCCGCACAGCGAAGAAGCCGAGCGGGGGGTTTTAGGTTCCGTACTTTTGGATCCTTCAAGCTCGCTGGATAAATGCCTTGCAAAGCGCGTGGGCCCCGATTGTTTTTACGATCGGCGTCATCACGCGCTTTATGAGCAATTGGTCGACATGAGTCTGGCCAATATGCCCATGGATGCCATTACCATTGGGGAATGGCTCAAGAACAATAATGCCCTCGATAAGGTTGGCGGCTACGACTATCTCGTTCAACTCCAAGACAGCACGCTGGTTCCCGCGCACGTGGAATTCTATTGCGACATCGTCTTGGAAAAACGTCTCTACCGTATGCTCATTGAGCAATCTGCGGAAGTCATTGATGCGGCCTACAAAGGCGAAGTCGATGCCTCCGAACTGGTGGGTGATGCCGAAGCCAGCCTCTTTAAGCTGAGCGAACATGGCGCCGAAAATATTCCCGACTGGAAGGAATCGGTTCGTAACGCATTCATCGAAATCGAGAATACGGATCCGAATCAGATTGTTACCGGGGTAACCACCGGCCTCATGGGGCTGAACGAGCGCATCGGCGGTCTCCAAAAGAGCGATATGATTGTGCTGGCCGCTCGACCCGCCATGGGCAAGACCTCGCTTGCGCTTAATATTGCAGAAAATGCGGCACTGGGTATTCATGGTGAAAAAGTGCCCGTGGCAGTCTTTAGTTTGGAAATGTCACGAGAACAGCTGGTTAAACGTATGCTGTTTTGTAATGCCAAGCTTCCGATCCATCGGGCAAAAGGGCGCGGTTTAACGCCCGATGAGCATGCCAAGCTCACCCGCGCCGTTGATACATTATCAAAAGCTGAAATTTATATTGATGACACACCCGGCATGGAAGCCGTTGAGTTGCGTTCCCGGGCACGGCGCATGAAAGAACGCCATGGAGTCGGCCTGATCGTGATCGACTATCTCCAACTCATGAACTATTCGAAATTCGCCAAAGATGGTCGCCAGCGCGAAACCATGGCCATTTCGGGAGCAATTAAGGGGATGGCCAAGGAATTAAATATTCCGGTCCTGATTCTTTCGCAGCTCAGCCGTGCCGCAGAGAGCACCGGCGATAATATTCCCAAACTTTCACATCTGCGCGACTCCGGGGCCATTGAGCAGGATGCGGATATGGTTTGGCTGCTTTATCGCCCTAGTTATTATGAAAAGGGTGACCAGCGGAATACCGATAATCTCGCGATGCTGGATGTGGCAAAATACCGCCATGGAGCCACGGGTGAAGTCAAACTTTCGTTTATTCGTGAATACACCCGCTTTGAAGATCGGACTGAATTTGAAGACGAGTTCTCCCCGTCAGATGGTTAGTTTCCAACCCTTGGAATTTGAATGAAAAAAGCGTTATCCATTTTTATTGCCCTATTAACGGCCGCTGTAGTTCAGGCGGAACAGATCAAAGAGATCCGAATTGTCAATCAGGCGGGTGAGTCCTACGACATCAGCTCGGTTGCGGCATTTACCTCCTTCCAACTTGGCGAGCAAGTTTCAGACCGTGAGACCATTGCGTCTTCCATTGCGATCGATGTTAACCGCATGCGTGAATCGGGCCGTTTCTCCTATGTGAATGCGCGGATGGATGTTGAAAGCGACGGCATTATATTAATTTATACGGTGGTTTCAAAAAATCGGATTCGCCGCATCGCGATTGTGGGTGGGAAAAAGAGTGGACGAAAGATCAAGAAAAAGTGCGAGCTAGAAATTGGCCAATTTGCAGATGATTCCACGTTTGAAATGGCCTCCTTCAAAATTAAGGAAGCCTACCGCGACTACTGGTATCCTGATGTTAAGGTCACTTGGACATCCAAGGTTAACGATGAATTAGGCACGGTTGATGTCGCCTTTCTGATTGAGGAAGGCCCCAAGATGGGGATCAAGCATATCGTCTTTGAAGGAAATGATATTATTGAAGACAAGACGCTTCGGAAACTGATTCAACAGAAAGAAAAACGGTGGTGGTCTTTCATTACGGGGTCGGGAAAATATAAAGACGGAGTCGTTGATTCGGATGTTTATGCCCTCAAAACCTTTTATATGAATAATGGGTTTTTGGATGTAACGGTTTCGGATCCGGTGTTGGATGATACAAAACCCAAGAAATCCCTTTTGACGTTCAAAATTGAGGAAGGGCAACGCTACCGAATTGGAAAAATTGCTGTAATTGGGATGGAAAACTATTCCGAACGAGAACTCCGCCGGGGCATTCGTCTGCGCAGAGGAAATATTGCATCGGTTGAAAGTAGCAATGCCGGCAGCGAAGCCATTCGAGCCTTTTATGGGAATCGGGGCTATGTCCGAACGGCGGTTCGATTGATTTATGATGCCAATGCGGATACCGGAATTGTGGATGTCACGTATGATATCACAGAAGGTTCGATCGGTTATATTCAGGCCGTGAATATCAGTGGAAACGAGCGTACGCTTGATAAGGTCATCCGCCGCGAGCTGGTCATGTATCCCGGCGAAAAATACAATCGCTCCCGGATCAAGACCTCGGAGAACCGTTTACGCAACTTGAACTATTTTGAGATCGTCTCCATCAATCCGGAAGCAACCGGGGACGGCGATCAATACGATGTAAATGTACAGGTGAAAGAAAAGCCTACCGGGCAGTTTTCGGCCGGGGTTGGTTTCTCGAGTGTGGATTCGTTGGTGGGGTATGTGGAACTATCGCAGGGGAACTTTAACTGGAAAACCTGGCCGCCCATCGGAGCTGGACAGAAGTTTAAAATTCGTGCGCAGCTGGGCAGCGAACGTAACGACTTGGAAATTTCTTTTGTGGAACCGTGGTTCCTCGATCGGCAGCTTTCATTCGGCATTGATCTGTTTCATCGTGAAGCACTCTATTTTTCCGATTCCTACGATCAGCAGAACGATGGCGGCAGCCTTTCGTTCGGAAAACCACTCTCTCGCTTTACCCGCGGAAGCTTATCCTACACGCTGGAGCAGTTTCAGGTGAAGGATGTAGAATCGGATGCATCGTTGGCCATTCAGGAAGAAGAGGGGAAACGTTTGAAGAGTGGTTTTGAATACACGTGGACCTTCGATTCCCGCGACCGATTCTTTAACCCAACACGGGGGAATAAAACCACCATTACGCCTTATGTGGCGGGCGGAGCACTTGGGGGCGAAACGGATCTCTACGGGGTTCGTATTCGCTCAACACAGCATTTTGCTTTGATCTGGGATATGGTCTTAAACTTACGCGGAGAGGTGGAATCGCTGGAAGCCTTTGGCGAGAGCAAAGACAATGCCGGAACCTATGGCGATGGCGTGCCGATTTTTGACCGTCTCTTTCTGGGCGGCTCCTATACCTTACGCGGGTATGAGTATCGCGAGGTGGGGCCAACGGATCCCGATGATTCCACGGGGAATGATCCGGTGGGAGGAAATAGCTCCGCTTCCGCGACGGTTGAGTTGACCTATCCGATTTGGAATAAAATCCGAGGGGCTGTTTTCTACGATGGAGGTTTTGTGAATGAGGATTCGTGGGATTTCAGTGTAAAGGACTATCATGATGACTGGGGAATCGGCTTGCGTCTTGATCTTCCCGGATTTCCACTGCACCTCGACTATGCTTGGCCAATCACCTACGATGACGAATTTCTAGATGGTGGCGGACGCTTCAATTTCCTGATCGGCCACACGTTCTAATTAGGCGGCATAGAGAGCGGGCATCAAGCGCAAGAGGGGGTGGACCCTCGCGCCTTGGCCTCATCCCTCCGATTCATTCAGCGCCACTTTGACCACGATTTTATGAATCGGGCCGGTTCCAATGCCTGGAAGATGCGCATCGGTGGGGAGGAAAATGGTGAAGGATCCTGGCGGCACTTTAACCAAGGCCTGAGGAGACCCCTCAAAGAATTCCAAATCCCGCTCGGCCTCATAGCCGTTGGATGCATGGGTCAGCTCCGAGAGCGGACACCAGCCCATCGTTTCATCGCCACTGATAATGTATTGGATATCGAGATAGTTCCGGTGTGCCTCCAGTTGGCCTGCGGCAACGTTTCGACCCTCGTTCTTTTCTACGATGGCAAAAATCTGGTCCCCCGAAATTTCATATTTTCCAGGTTTTAATTCCGCAATATCCGGTCGATTCAGAAAGCGGAAGCCTTCGGATAACCCCGGTTTAAGCGCTGAATATCGTGCGGCCTGTTCTAGTGTATCTAATATCATATTGCTCTCCTCTTATGGTGAAAGGGGGCAAAATGGGGAGCCAGGCTGGCTCCTGCTCATCTGGCCTTCCTCTCGTTCACTCAAAAATCAAATCCCATCTGGTTCGCATTTTTATCCGCGTCTGTTTCATCAGATCCCAATAAGGCCATCAGTTGCGCTTCGGTTAGAATGGTAACGCCCAGCGTCTCCGCTTTCGTCAGTTTAGATCCGGCACGTTCTCCCGCCACCAGATAGCTGGTTTTTTTGGATACGCTACCGCTCACTTTTCCGCCCTGTGCTTTGATTTGATCCCCGGCTTGATCGCGGCTCATGCTTTCCATGGAGCCCGTTAGCACAAACGTAAGGCCTTCGAGTTGGTGATTGCCTCCGGTTTCGGGCTGTTCGAAAGTAACGCCGGCCGCACGAAGTTGATCAATCACCGCGCGGGCTTCCATGTTTTGGAAATAGTCCACCACGGTTTTCCCAACAATTGGGCCGATGGCGTGGATTGCTTCCAAGGCTTGGACATCGGTGGCCATTAGGGCATCAATATTTTTAAATTCCTGGGCCAGAATGCGGGCGGCGCCTTTGCCGACGTGGCGAATGCCCAGACCAAATAGCACTTTTTCGAACGGCCGTTTCTTGCTGGCCTCAAGACCTTGAATCAGCTTGTCGGCCGATTTATCGCCCATGCGCTCCAGTCCGAGCACCTCCGCCTTTTGAAGGGAATAGAGCTCCGCCGGAGTTTTCACCAACCCGCTGTCCACGAGTTGCTCCACCAACGATTCGCCCAGGCCATTAATGTCCATGGCCCCGCGCGAGGCAAAGTGGGTGAGCCAGCTTTTCACCTGGGCTGGGCAGTGTAAGTTGATGCAGCGAAGCGCCACCTCGCCGGCTTTCTTTTCCACATCCGATTCACAGACCGGGCACGCCGTCGGCATCCTGAAATCGATTTCTTCACCGGTTCGCTTTTCATCCAGCACTCTCACAATCGCCGGAATAATTTCGCCCGCCTTTTCGATGATCACGCGGTCGCCGATTTTAATATTCTTCCGCCGGATTTCATCTTCATTGTGCAGCGTGGCCCGTTTGACGGTGGTGCCGGCCAACAGTACCGGATCCAGCTCGGCCACCGGGGTGAGCACGCCGGTGCGGCCCACTTGAATGGAAATCGCATGCAATCGGGTTTCTGCCTGTTCTGGTTCATATTTATAGGCCACTGCCCAGCGCGGGCTTTTGGCGGTGTAGCCGAGCTCTTCATAAAGGCTTCGATCGTTCACCTTAATCACGCCGCCATCCATCTCAAATGGAAACTCGTGTCGCATGTTTTCGAGGGTGTCGAGGTGACCCAGCACCTCATCAATCGTAGGGCTGAGCCAATACGTCGGGGTGATTCGAAGCCCATAGCCTTTTAAGGTGTGTAGCATTTGGTCATGGGTTTCAAAGTGAATGCCATCTAATGCTCCGGTGGCATAAAAAATGGCATCCAAGGGGCGCGAAGCCACTTCGCGGGGATCCAGCATTTTCAGCGAACCGGCGCAGGCATTGCGCGGGTTGGCAAAGGGGGCCAGTCCGGCATCCTGCCGGGCGTCATTCAGTTGGGTGAAACCGGCGGTATCCATATAGATCTCCCCGCGGACTTCCAGCACCGATGGAGGCATCAGGTCGGCCAGCCGCAATGGGATGGATTTGATGGTTCGCACGTTATGGGTCACATCATCACCGGTGGTTCCATCGCCACGGGTTACCGCTTGAATCAGTTCGCCGTTTTCGTAGCGCAGGGAAATGGCCACGCCGTCGACCTTGGGTTCGAGAATATACTCGAAGGCTGCTTCAGGAAGGAGTTTGTGGACGCGGACATCAAATTCGGCCAATTCCTCTTTGGAATAGGTATTCGAAAGGCTCATCATCGGCACGGCATGGGGTACATTTTTAAAGCCATCGATTGGTGCGCCCCCCACGCGCTGGGTGGGGGAGGTGGCACTTCCAAACGCTGGAAACTGTTTTTCCAACGCGTCCAAGGATTGGAGCAGGGTATCATATTCGCGGTCCGTAATCTGGGGCGAAGCCTCGATATAATAGAGGCGGTTATGCCGTTCAATTTCGGCGCAAAGTTGTTTGATCTGTTGTTGGGCTTCAGCTGGGTTCGTCATCTAATTAATTCCGTAAGGTTGGTAGACTGAGCAGGTTCCCTTGACGTCGGATGGATTCCGGGTTGCCAGTTTAAGTCCATGGGTCGTGGCGGTGGCGGCGATCATGAAGTCAGCCATTTTGCAATGCGTTTGATCGCTATTGCATCAGCATTTTCAATATTTGCACTGATTTTAACCATGCTTCTCTCCTGTTACTCTCAAACCGTAATACCTTTTATATTACGCTTCAAGTTCATTATCTTGGCCGGGTGCGAGGCACAAGGGCAGGGTGTCCGAATTACGTGGTGGGAAGCGAAAGCGTGAACGAAACCATGCCTGCGGCATAGTCATTCAGCACCAGATCGCCGCCATGGGCGCGGGCAATTTCTCGTGCGAGGCTGAGGCCAAGTCCGGAACCGGTGGTGGATCGCGATTTTTCAACCCGGTGGAAGCGTTCAAAGATGAGTGGGCGGTCTTCGGGGGGGATGCAGTCGGCCGTGTTGGCTATGGTGAAGCGGGCCTCGGTGCGGCTTTGTTCCACGGTGAAAACGACGCAGCCTTTTTGTGCGGTATATTTTGCGGCATTGGAGGTCATGTTTCGAATGGTTTGGTTGAGCAACGCCGAGTCGGCCGGAACAAATATTCCTTCCGCAATTTGGGTTTTAATCTGGAGTTCGGGCGCCATGAACTCGATGTCTTCTGCCGCATTTTCAATGAAGTGGCTCAGATTCACAGGTTGTGGGTTCACCTTCAGGCGGCCTTCATCGGCATGGGACAGCAGCAGCAATTTTTGAACCACGGCTTTCAGGTTGCGAAGCTCTTCGAGCAGCATGCTATAGCGTTGTTGCTCTTCGGATCCGGTTTTCGATGTTTGGATGGCGTTGTCGAGTTCGCCTTGCAAAATGGTTAAGGGGGTTTGTAACTCGTGGGCGGCATCGGCACTAAAGCGCACGGCTTGGTGGTAGCTCTTTTCGAGGCGGTCGAGCATGTCGTTCGAAACAGACACCAACCGCTCCAATTCAATATCATTTCCAACCATTGGAATACGCTGATCGAGCCCTCTGGCGGTGATGCCCTCCGCCGTATCTGCAATGGCGGCCACGGGACGCATGGCACGGTCGGCGAGGAACCACCCGAGCACGCCCAACACGAGAAGTCCCAGCGGAACGGAGATCATGAAGGCGGTTCGCAATTGGTTAATCTCGGCATTAAAACTATTCATATCGAGGGCCACGATGAGTGTCACATCGGGCGTGCAGAATAGGCCGACCCGCCAGTGGGTGATCACGGAGGTTAAGGTGACAAAGCGGGAGGCCGAGGGGATTGGAAGGCCGGGATGATTTTCGATGCGTGGTGGCGGATCCTCGCCAGAGAATTTTCCTCTCACTCGGCGTCGATGGGGTGGGGCGGGAAGATGTGCTGCTTCTGAGCGGTCGATGAATCCATCGCCATTGGTATCGGTGAGGGTGAAGACCTTGCTCGATCCACCGAATTCGGATCGGGATATTTTGCCATCCTTATTGGTGTCATTTCTGCGGAGTAAATTAAGAAAGGCGGCATCCGCTGCGAGGGTAGCGGAGGATTTCGGAGTGTCGGGGCGCGGAAGGCGCGTGAGGTTGGGATGCGCATTGCCCGTGCGGAAAATAAGCTGATCGTCGGAGTCCAGCACGACCAGTGCAATGCGTTCATCGCCCTCCTCGCCATAAATGAACTTTAAGGAATTTCCAAACTCGGTCCAATATTGATGGGGGTGGTTCCCTCGCATGGGAGATTCAACCAAGGCCCGCAGCTCTCGGTCCATTCGATCGATCCCAGACGAATAGACATACGCAAAAAAGAACCCGCCGAAGGTGAGCAATAGAATGCCGGATCCGGCAAAGGAAATCAGGGCGATTTTAAATTTAAAGAATAACTTCATAGGAAGGGTGGTATATTTGCCAAATGGATTTTAAAATCAGTCGGCTTTGAAGCGGTAGCCTACGCCGCGGACGGTTTCAATGAGTGAAGACGCCGTCGGAGCGTCGATCTTGCCCCGGACACGGCGGATGTAGACATCGACCACATTGGTTTGAGGGTCAAAGTCGTAGCCCCAAACCTGTTCCAGCAGCTGGGTGCGGGAATATACCCGCCCAGGGGAGCGCATGAGCAACTCTAGGAGATTGAACTCGCGGCTGGTGAGTTCTAACACCTCATCCGAGTGTTTCACCTCGCGGGTAATGAGGTTGAGCACGAGGTCTCCATGATGCAGTAGGCTCAGCTGTTCGCCCGAGCTTCGGCGGCTCACGGCTGTGATGCGCGCAATTAGTTCCTCCATATAAAAGGGTTTGGCCAGATAGTCATCTGCGCCCAGATTCAGCCCTTCCACGCGTTCATCCAGCCCACTGCGCGCAGTGAGTAGAATAACGGGGACCGTATTTTTTTCTTCGCGGAGGGCACGGAGTATACTCAGCCCGTCGCGGCCCGGCAGCATGATATCGAGCAGGATCACATCGTAGGATTCGCCGGAGGCGAGCTGATAGCCTGCATTGCCCTCGTGGCAAATATCGATTGCATAGCCCTGTTCTTTCAAACCCTTCTGTATGAAGGAGGCAATTTTGCGGTCGTCCTCGACAATTAAAAGTTTCATAAAAACTGAATAGCACATAACTCCCCATCATCACCATGGATTTATGAGCACAAAACCTGGATCCTCAAAACGGCCGCGCTTTGTTGCGCCAAGAGGTCCGCTTGACCCGGGCCAAAGAATTCGCCCGCGAATGGGGCGGTTTTTAAGATTTTGAACAAGGTGCAGAGGGATTTCTGATCGCCCTCGATCCTTTCGGCCGTGTGGATGGGGAAGCTGTGCGTGAACCCTGGGCAGGATGCCTCCGCTGCTGGATGAAGGGGGAGAACGGTTGGCTGGAGGTATTGAGGAAAGTAAATCCTGTTTGCTGCCGGGGTTTGTGGTATCCCTATTTAGTGTATTTCACTGGAGGGATCAATAGATGGCAATGGATCAGAAAGAGATGGAAACGGAAGCCGCGCAGAAGCTCTATCAGGGGGTTTGCGATCGGTTTGAACAGATGGCTTCCTTCATGAAACTGGACTCGAAGGTGAAGCTTATTATGAGTCAGCCAAAGGTCGAGCTGATGATTCACTTTCCGGTGAAGATGGATGATGGCAACTACACCTTGTTTAAGGGCTATCGGATTCAACACAATAACCTGTTGGGGCCGTATAAGGGCGGCATGCGTTTTTCCCCAGACGTTAGCCTGGATGAAGTGAAGGGCCTCGCCATGTTAATGACGCTAAAGTGCGCCTTGGCCAAACTCCCGCTGGGGGGCGCGAAAGGGGGGATTAAGTATAATCCGCACGATCACTCCGAGGATGAAAATCAACGGATCACTCGCCGCTTCACCATTGCGCTCGGCAACAATATTGGGCCGAGTTATGACATTCCGGCGCCGGATATGGGGACGAATGCTCGGTATATGGATTGGATGATGGATACCTATCACAATCTGTATGGCCGGAAGATTGATGATCTGGCGGTGGTAACCGGAAAGTCGGTGGCGTGTGGCGGCAGTGTGGGCCGGGCCAGTGCAACGGGCTATGGAGTGGTCTATTGCCTCGCCGAGTGGGCCAAGGGCCAAGAGATTTCGCTGAAGGGAACCCAGTTTGCCATTCAAGGATTTGGCAATGTGGGGTCGCATGCGGCCATCAAGTTAGAGGAATTGGGCGCTCAGCTGGTTGCCGTGAGTGACCATACGGCCACATTGATCAACCCCAAAGGAATTGCCGTGCATGAATTGGCGAATCATGTTGCCGAATATCGAGGTATCAAAGGCTTTCAATCCGCGAATGAAGTGGATGATGTGAAGCTATTCTGGGCGCATGAAACGGATTTTCTGATTTTAGCGGCCCTAGAAAGTACCGTGACCAAAAGCAACGCAGGTTTAATTCGAACCAAGCTGATTGTGGAAGGAGCCAATGGGCCTGTGACGACCGAAGCAGAAAAAATGCTGCTTAAAAATGAGATCCAGATTATTCCCGACATTCTTGCCAATATGGGCGGAGTGATCGTTTCCTATTTTGAATGGGTTCAAAATAGGAACAGTGAATATTGGAATGGAGAAACGGTGGATGCCAAATTGCGCGAAAAACTCATCAGCGCCTATCATCAGGTGGAACGTATTTCGAACGAGCAGGGGATTAGTATGCGAAATGCGGCTTATGTTGAATCGCTCAGCCACCTTCAAGATGTCTACTTAAAACGCGGGGTCTGGCCTTAACCGCGCAGGATCGTTGGCAGGGATGCCTTTCTAATTCGGCCCTGTGGGTTGCCGACTTCGCCGCATCACTTCGATTAGAGATTCTCGGAGTCGGCCTCTATGCCGTCCGGACTCAAATCGGAGACCCACTTGGCCCCGGCCTTTTCTGGGTTCAATGCTGCGCAACGCAGCAGGATGGTTGCGTCTACCTTCCTTTTTCCAAGCCTAGTAAAAATATTCCTTCAAGGTTTCGAACTTTTACGGGTTTTTTCGTAGCATACAACGTGCGTGGACGGCGAAAGTTCGGAGTTCTGTTCTCTGTCGAGATAGGCCTGCGAAGGGGGAAATGTGTAAACGAATGCATCATGAGTTATGGTAGACTGTAAATCAAACTGTCCATTTTTCTTTTCTAACCTCATGCCACTAGCTCCTGAATGAATCGTTCTTCCGCGGTTTCAAAATTCAATATTTTCCGGGGGTAGTTGTTGATCCAATCTTCGATGGCTTGGATCTG
>JBAHZU010000021.1:0-57444 GCA_037132875.1 Pontiella sp. | reverse complement strand
GGTTAAAATTAAAATATGACGGAAGCGCTGCATTTTTGGCTTAAATCTCTGCTTCATTCCTTTATACTGCACCTCATACGTTTAGCCTGATCAGGAGAAGAGATGACCACCCGAAGAACCGCCGCCTTGGCGCTCACCAGTATCCCTATGATTTCAAGTGCCGTGAAAATTATCGAGATGGATCAAGAATCTCCCCGAACGAAACCCAACGATTCGGAGCCGCCAAGGGCCCATTCCGCCAAAATCGATTTGGTTCAAATCAGCGAAGATGCCGTTCGCATTCTTAGCTATACTCTCTATGCCGAGGCCCGGGGCGAACCGTATGCGGGTCAAAAAGCGGTGGCGTCGGTCATTCATACCCGGTCGCGAAAGCTGAACCTTCCCATGGTCGACGTCTGCCTTCAGACCAAACAGTTCTCCTGCTGGAATAGCCTCTCCAAGGTTCCGAGCTACTATGGCCCGGGCCGCGGATTAAAACCGGGAGATATGAAAGCCCGAAACACCTGCTATACGCTCGCTTGGTTGCTCGTCGCGGGGTATGGAAAATGGGATTACTTCACCCATTTTTATAATCCAGCCAAAGCCAACCCCAGCTGGCAGCGCGATATGCGAGGAATCCGCACCATCGGCAACCATGTGTTCGGATACATCCGATCCTCCTAAAACATGCCCTCGGGGGCGAATGGCACTTCCTTAAGCCTGCCCTCCATGATTTTATTCAATGATATCAGCGTATATTAAATCTCGTTCCGATGTGAAATTTTAACTCGAAAATCAAAGGCCTCTTTAAGATGAGGCGCTACCCTTACCGCCAATGATACCCGTATAATTCATGTTTTTGCGCTGGAAGTAGCCGTTCTATAAATACAGCTATTTTGACCTGTTGATGAACAACAAAAAGGGCCAGTTTTATTGGGATTTTTGCGCAGAAGAAGCCCTTAAGGAAGTGCCATTCTCCTCGGGGGCCCATTTGATGAGAGGCGCTCCCGCCTCTTGCCCCAGATCCGATAGATTGTCCATTTGGAACATCCCATCGAACGAGCCCTCCTCGTTCGCGTGATCCCGGCCGTAAAGGCCAACAAAACCTTCAATTTCCAGCATTGGCTACCATTTAAGCCGATTGAAGCACCCTGCCTACGACAAATGGAACGGACGATCCTCCTATTTCCAAATATGTATCTAAATACCTGTTTAGATACATATTTGAATATCTTACGAAGGGAAACCTATTTCCATTAGATATCACAACAAACTAACCCAGATCGAGTTACGATATATAAATATCGATGGCACAGCTTCTGCAATAGAGACCCCATATCGCGACCCTTTTGGTCACATTTTATTGAGTCACTTAACGCCAACCAAGGAACACCATGAACGCTGGGAATAAACAAACCGCCTTAAAGACCGCCCTTGCCGCCATTCTGGCTGCCACCCTCCCAACCTTTGGAGCGGTTGACGAAAATACCATTCCGCTAGATGTTGAAAAATCCAACCTTCATTTTGGCTTCATTAAACTGACCGACTGCGCACCGCTGGTGATTGCCAAGGAAAAGGGGTTCTTTGCCGCGGAAGGACTGAACGTTAAACTGACGGCTCAGAAAAACTGGGTGATCTTGCTCGATAATGTAATCAAAGGCTCACTCGATGGCGCACATATGCTGGCCGGTCAGCCGATTGGTGCCACCGTTGGAGTTTCACAAAAAGCCGAAATTATCACCGCATACTCTCTCGACCTCAACGGGAACGCGATTACCCTGGCAACAGACGTGTGGGAACAGATGAAAGTGAATGTCCCCGCTGATGCCAATGGGTTGCCGATTCACCCGATTAAAGCCGATGCACTCAAGCCGGTGATTGATCATTGGGAGGGCGACTTTAACCTGGGCATGGTGTTTCCAGTTTCCACCCATAACTATGAGCTCCGTTACTGGCTTGCGGCCGGCGGAATTCATCCCGGCTTCTATACCGCAGCTGATGCGCAGGGTCACACCGATGGCGATGTGGTCATTTCTCCCAATGCTCCGCCGCTCATGCCGTCCTATCTGAACTCCCGGGCCATTTTGGGATACTGCGTGGGAGAGCCTTGGAACCAGAAAGCCGTGTTGGCCGAAAAAGAAGGCCAACAGTTAGGCGTTCCGGTAGTGACCAACTACGAGATCTGGAAAAATAATCCGGAAAAAGTTTTTGGTGTCACCAAAGGCTGGGCCGAGAAAAATCCACAGACCCACCTCGCGGTGATCAAAGCTCTAATTCGTGCGGGAAAATGGTTGGATGCGTCCATTGAAAACCGCGAAGAAGCGGTGGATATTCTTTCTCGCTCGCATTATGTCGGCGCCGAAATCGAAGTGCTGCGCAACTCCATGACCGGCACCTTTGTTTATGAACGCGGCGACCGTCGGGAGATGCCCGACTTCAATGTGTTCTTTCGCTACTACGCCTCATATCCCTACTATTCCGACTGCATCTGGTTCCTGACGCAGATGCGCCGGTGGGGTCAGCTGAGTGAAGATAAGCCCGACCATTGGTATATTGAGACCGCCAAAAACATTTACCGACCCGCACTCTATATGGAAGCGGCCCAACTATTGATCGAAGAAGACAATCTCTCCGAAGCAGATATCCCAACCGGCACCGACGGATTCCGCCCGGTAACCGGCGCCGGCGATTTTATTGATGGAAAAGCATACGACGGCCATAAGCCGAACGAATATATCCAGAGCTTCACCATCCGAGCCGACTAACCTCAATCAACACCCCGGACCCCCTCGCCGCCTCTCCATTCGGCGAGGGTGGCTCGGCACCTCCCCTGAGAACGCAAACAAATGATGCAGAAACTACTCAATTTTTCCGAGAAAACTGGACTCACTCTCCTGATACCGATCATTAAGATCATCATGAAGGATGAACCCGAAAAGCAGGCCAAAGAATTACTAAAACTCATTCTTCTTCCCACCCTGGCCCTGTCCATCTTTTTTGGCCTCTGGTCACTTGCCTCTACGCGGATTAAAACCAGCGTTGGGGCCTTGCCATCGCCTTCCTATGTATGGTTCCAGGCCAAAGCAATGGCCGCCGATGCTCGCGCAGAAAGGGTGAATAAAGCGGAATTTGCCTTCTATGAAAAATCGCGGGCCATCCTTTCCGGCTTACTCACCGAACGCCAAGAACAGGAGGCGGCCGGCAAGCCCACCGAAGCATCCGATGCCCAACGAACGGCCTTTGTTGGCGATCTTCAGGGCCGGGTGGATGAACTCACTTCCGATATTAAAATCCTGACGGCCGATGTGGATGCGGCCCACATCGCCGCGACCGCCGCCGGAATTACGGACCGCCGGATTGAGCCCTACAAAACCAACATCTTGAAGTTTTATCAGGATGCGCAGTATTCGCTGACCAGCCTGATCAGCAAGAATACCCGAATTGATACGGCCATCATCAACCTGACTTCAGGCGATGAAAAGAAGAGGAAGTTGGCCGCAAGAAAACGGACCGCCTATGAGCGGCAGCTCAGCAAGCCGAGAGCATACAGCGGCAACGGATCGATTCTCGATTATGTAAAACGTTCGGTCGTCACCGTGCTCTTCGGGTTTTTTCTTGCCGCCGTGGTAGCCGTTCCTCTGGGCATTCTCTGCGGGCTGAGCAAAAACTTTATGACGGCAGTCAACCCTCTCATCCAGACCCTTCGCCCAGTATCTCCACTGGCCTGGGTGCTGATTACCATCCAAATTGTTGATGGGGTCTTTGTGGGCGAAAAAGCACTCAACGGCGAGCTGATCAACAATCCATTCTTGCACTCAGCCATCACCGTGGCGCTCTGCTCCCTCTGGGCCACGTTGAGCAACACCGCCCTCGGGGTTTCCTCGGTGAATCCCGACTATATGAACGTGGCAAAGGTTCTAAAACTCAATTGGTTCGACCGAATCATCAAGATCGTGATCCCATCGGCCATTCCTTTTATTTTCACCGGGCTACGGATCACATTGGGGGTCGGCTGGATGGTCTTAATTGTTTCTGAAATGATGGCAACCTCGCGGGGCCTCGGCTGGTATATCGACCAGCAGTATCAGAACAACAAGGTGGAATCGCTCGCGAATATCATCGTTTGCATCTTCATCATCGGAATCATTGGTGCCCTGCTCGACCGCATCATGTTCATCCTGCACAAAACCGTCAGCTTCAACGACGACGAGGTATCTGCGTAACGCAGCGAAATGGAACGCGTGATTCGTTCACGCTCCCTCACGACTACGCATAAAAGGCCCCTTTATGAGCATTGTATTAGAAGCAAAAAATGTGACCAAAAACTTTGGACACAACGGACACACCGCTGAGGTTCTGGACCAGATTAACCTGAGTCTGGAACAAGGCGAATTTGTCGCCATCGTTGGATTTTCAGGAACGGGAAAAACCACCTTGATCAATCTACTGGCCGGGTTGGAACATCCAACGTCGGGAACCATTACCTGCAAAGGCAAACCGGTTACGGAGCCCAGCCCAGAACGCGGCATTATTTTCCAGAATTATTCCCTCATGCCTTGGCTCACCGTACGTGGCAACGTCTCCTTGGCGGTGCATCAAACCCGCAAGGACCTTTCGGCAGCTGAGCGTAAAGAATGCGTGGAGCACTATATCGAGATGGTCAACCTGTCCGCCTCCATCGACAAACGCCCCGGCGAGCTTTCGGGCGGTATGCGCCAGCGCGTGTCCGTTGCGCGCGCCCTTTCCATGAATCCAGAAATCCTACTGATGGACGAACCGCTCAGCGCACTCGATGCGCTAACCCGCGCCGTGCTGCAGGATCAGATTCTCGAAATCTGGCAGAAGGAACAGAAAACGATAGTGCTGATTACGAACGATGTGAACGAAGGCATCCTGATGGCCGACCGGATTATTCCACTCAATATCGGCCCGAAGGCCACACTCGGCCCATCGTTCCCCGTGGACCTTCCCCGACCCCGCAATCGTAAAACGATGAACCACGATCCGCACGTCAAACGAATCCGGAACGAGGTGAATCACTATCTGAACGAGCAGAGCCGCCAGCACAAGGCCCATTCCAAGGCCGATGCCCAACCGCCCACCCGCCTTCCGGACCTTGAGCCTGCGCATATGAAAAAAGAATATTGTTAACCGGAATTGAACTGATGAACTCCTATACGCACACGCACTATCTCGACCTCGTCAACCTCTGTAAAATCTACCCCACCAAAAATGGCCCATTCACCGTGCTGGAAAAATTTAACCTGCAGGTGGTGGAAGGGGAATTCATCTGCCTGATCGGCCATAGTGGCTGCGGAAAATCCACCATCCTGACCATGGTCGCCGGATTGAATGAAATCAGCAATGGCAACGTGATGCTGGCCGGACACGAGATCGATGGAGCCAGCCCCGAGCGCGCCGTTGTTTTCCAGTCCCCCAGCCTGCTGCCGTGGCTGACGGCCTACGACAATGTGATGCTCGGCGTGAAGCAGGCCTTTGCCCATGGCTCAAAAAAAGAACGCGACCAGATTGTGAAGTACTATCTGGAATCGGTCGGCCTTGGTGACAACATGCAGAAAAAGCCCCCCGAACTCTCACAAGGCATGTGCCAGCGCGTCGGCATTGCCCGAGCCTTTGCCCTGAAACCCAAGCTCATGATCTTGGACGAACCCCTCGGCATGCTCGATGCCCTGACCAAACATGAGTTGCAGGATTTATTTGTAAAACTCCATGCGGAGCATAAACTGACCACCTTGATGGTGACCCATGATGTGGATGAAGCCCTCTATCTTTCGGACCGCGTGGTCATGATGACGAATGGTCCAAATGCCACCCTGGGCGACATCCTTAAAAATACTTTGCCTAGGCCGCGTATTCGTGAAGACATTATGGAGCATCCAGACTACTATAAGCACCGCGACTATCTGATTAACTTCTTAGAAGAGCAGGACCATCAGGCAGAACGGAAGAAAACAGGAACGAAAGACTAAGCTATTTAACTAACAAAGGGAAAATACATCTATGAAAGCAACAAACCACATTATTCTAATGGCAACCGTAGGGCTCGTCTCCTTCAGTATGGCCGAAGAAAATTACCAAGCCTTTTTCGCCCAAACCAATCACACTCCGATTCCATTGCTGGAGATCCGAGCCCGCTATGAATACGGCAACCAAGAAAACAAAAGCGACTCCAATGCCGCCACCATTCGAGCCCGCGTGGGTCTGCAGTCGCAGGACTACAACGGATTTAGTGGTTTAATTGAATTCGAAGCCACCCGAACTGCCGATACCCAAAGCTATAATTCAGGGATCAGCGGGGATTCGAATAAAACGGCCATCGCTGACCCAGAGAGCACCGAACTCAACCGCCTGCAGCTTCAATATAAAAAGGATGACCACCTCGCCATCTTCGGCCGTCAGCGCATCATCCTGAACAACGCCCGTTTTGTGGGCAACGTAGGGTGGCGACAGAACGAACAGACGTACGATGCCGTGTATTACAAAAATACAATGATTGAAAATCTGGCCATTGAGTATGCCTACCTAGATAATGTTCACCGGATTTTCGGATCGGATGCTGCGTATGACACCCAAAAGTGGGAATCGGATTCTCACCTAATCAACGCAAGCTACACGGGACTGAAAGGGCATACCTTTAAAGCCTATGCCTACCTCTTGGATTTTGAAAACGCCGCCGCAAACTCCTCGGACACTCTTGGGGCCAACTATGAATTCAAAGGCGCCCTTTCCGACAATTACAACGTGACTGCCTATGCTGAATTCGCCTACCAGCAGGATGCCGCAAATAATCCACTCGATTATGACGCCATTTATCTGCACCTGATGGCCTCTGTGGCTCGCGAAGGCTGGAACGGCGTTCTTGGATACGAACTGCTCGGCTCCGACAGCAGCAACACCGGCTCCTTCAAAACTCCGCTGGCAACCGGGCACAAATTCAGCGGATGGAACGACCAGTTTCTGAGCACCCCCGAAGACGGGTTGAACGATTTCTATGTCGGCATCGGCATTCCGGTTCCAAAGGTTCCAATGAAACTGATTTATCACCACTTCTGGGCTGATAATGGATCGGCAACCTATGGCAATGAAATCGACTATCTGGCGATTCGCAAAATCAATCCCAAAACCACCGCGATTGCCAAAGCATCTTACTTCATTGCCTGCAATGGAAATAAAGGCAATTCCGGAGATTCCGACCGATTTCGCTTCTCGGTTGAATTGAACTACAAATATTAATTCGGCATGAGGAGGGGCGGTCAACCAACCGTCCTTTCGTCACCCTTCCGACTCCGTCTGTTCCCCCGCATCGGGTTACAGGCGGTTTTTTTATGCCCATCCTTCTCGACCTCCTCATCACCCCCCCATTTCCGGGCCTTTTACGCAAGGGCACAGACCTCCGGAAATTATTGTCGCTATTTACAGTTCCACCTACACCTCAGTTAGTTACAAGCATCGCAAGCGTCTCACAGATTAAGGGGCGACATTTTTTTCCAATCCTTGGAAATCCCCCGCACACCCACCCATCATTCTTATCCATTACAAACCAACCACTTAAATCGACGAAGCACCCTCACACAAACTACTGGCACACCTCATGCTTTTAATCCGCTTATGAAAATACCTTATTTAATTGATACCACCCTGCGCGATGGCGAACAAATGCCCGGCGCAGTTTTCACCCGCGAGGAAAAACTGCAGATCGCCCGTGCGCTGTCCGAAATCGGCGTGGCCGAAATCGAAGCCGGCATTCCCATAATGGGTCCGACCGAGCGGGCCGACCTTACCGCCATCATTGCACTCGATCTGCCCTGCCGGATCATCGGCTGGTGTCGTGCGGCGATGGCAGATTTGGATGCCGCCGAAGCAACGGGGCTGAAATCGGTTCATCTATCCTTCCCTCTTTCAGGCGCACACTTCCAAGCCTTGGAAAAAGATGAAGCATGGGTTTTCCAAACCTTGGAACAAATCCTCCCCGAGGCGCTACGTCGCTTTGACTTCGTTTCGGTGGGCGCACAGGATGCCGCCCGGGCCGACCGCACCCTACTGCTCTCGTTTGCCCACCGCGTGTACGAACTTGGCGCAGACCGCTTGCGAATTGCCGATACCGTGGGCGTGCTGAACCCCTTCCAGACGCGGGACCTTTTTGAAGAGCTTCACGCCGCGGTTCCCAAGCTGGAACTGGCCTTTCATGCACATAACGATCTCGGCATGGCCACAGCCAACACCTTGGCCGCCTTCGAGGGCGGCGCAACAGCCGCCGATGTCACCGTGGCAGGCATTGGAGAGCGCGCGGGCAATGCCGCACTCGAACAGGTTGCCATGGCCATTCCAACCCTTGGAATTCAGACCCGCCTGCTCAGCCCCCTCTGCAATAGGGTGCTGAAAGCGGCAGATATGGAAACACCGCGTTGCTTCCCCATCATTGGAAAAAATGTTTTCAGCCATGAATCAGGCATTCATGTGCATGCCGTACTCAAACACCGAGAAGCTTATGAACCCTTTTCTGCGGCCGATATTGGCCGCACGGATTCCACGCGCATTGTGCTGGGCATTCATTCCGGCGAAGCCGCGTTGCGGCATGCGTTGCGGCAGAATCAGATTGATCCCGGCAGCGAACCTTTGGGCTGGTTGTTGAAGCGAATCAAACAGCACGCGCTCGAGACCAAACAACCGGTCACCGCTCGCAAGCTCCGAAACCTCTTTTACGAATGATCCCCACCCCGCTTTGCCCTTTGGCACAACTGATGCTATATTAGGCTCGAACGTGTTCCTCAAACCCCTCGTTTGGGACATAATTGTATTTCTGACCTAAAAAGCGACGTATAACAAATGCCAAATTGTAAGTTTAATCATCCTATCGTCTGTGACGAACGCCATATCAAAGAGCTTGATACCTTAGCAAAAATTGCGGGAACGCTCTCCGCCAAGTCCCAGCAAGAAGAGGTCCTGCTTGAGATCATTGATGTACTCGAAAAAAGCCGCAATGTGCAGCGAGGCACCATCATGCTGCTCACGGCAGATGGCAGGGAATTACGCGTCGAAGCGGTTAAAGATCAGAAAGTACAGCGGGGCGAAGGAAACTCCTATCGCCGCGGAGAGGGAATAACCGGCCAAGTGCTGGAAACCGGGCAGCCACGGATCGTCCCGTTGGTTTCCGACGAGCCCCGCTTTAAAGGGCGATTGCACAACCGAAGCGATGAACCGCTCGGCTTCATCTGCGTGCCGATCAGGGTTGAGAGCGCAACCGTTGGCACCCTTTCTGTGGATTGCGATGCCCTGCCAGTGAATGCACTCAACGAACTGGCTCGTTTCTTATCCATTGTGGCCACCATGATTGCCAACGACGTCATGGCCCGCCGCACGTCGCGCATGGAGCGCCAGGCGCTTGAAACGGAAAACTTCCGATTGCGGAGCGAGATGATGGAGAAGTTCCAACCAAAAAATATGATTGGAAATTCGCATCAAATGCATGCGGTCTACACCTCGATCCATCAAGTAGCGGCCTCCGATACCACCGTACTGATTCGCGGGGAATCCGGAACCGGCAAAGAATTGGTTGCCTCAGCGATCCACTACAGCAGCCTACGCGCCCACAAACCCTTTGTGAAAATCAACTGTGCCGCTCTGAACGAAAACCTATTAGAGAGCGAATTGTTCGGACACGAAAAAGGAGCCTTCACCGGCGCCCTTCAAGCGCGTATTGGCCGAGTTCAGGAAGCGGAAGGCGGCACCCTCTTTCTGGATGAAATTGGCGATTTTTCCCCCACCACGCAGGTCAAACTTTTGCGAGTACTGCAAGAGCGAACCTATGAGCGGGTGGGCAGCAATGAGCTGCAAAAAGCAGATATCCGCATTGTGGCAGCCACCAATTCAGATCTAGAAAAAGCCATTCAAGAGGGCTCCTTCCGGCAGGACCTATTCTACCGCATCAACGTATTCCCCGTCCATCTGCCTCCATTGCGCGCCCGCCGCGACGATATTTTGCTGCTCACTAATTTTTTCGTGAAGAAATACTCCACCAAAATGAACGTCGAGATCCGGCGCATCAGCACCTCAGCCATCAGCATGCTGATGGCCTACCACTGGCCAGGCAATGTGCGCGAGCTGGAAAATACGATCGAATATGCCGTGCTGATGGGCCGTGAAGATGGCGTCATTCACGGGCACGATCTTCCACCAACCCTGCAGACCCCGGTGGCCATTGCCGCAACAGGAAGCAATCAGCACACGCTAAAAGCACGAGTGGCCATGTTGGAACGCGATCTCATTGTAGACTCATTAAAACGCCATAAAGGCACCATCAGTGCGGCGGCCCGAGAACTGGGCATTACCGAACGAATGGTTCGGTATAAAATTCAGAAGCTGGATATTGACTACGAAACCTTATTTAAAAAGCGGCGAAAAAAGAAGGCCCCTCGCGCATGATGAAAATCCGCACGGCCCTTCAGAACGATATCCCCGCCCTAGCCGAACTGCTCCACGAATTATTTGTCATTGAGGCCGACTTCACGCCGGACTTTGCCGTGCAAGCAAAAGGACTGGCCCTCTTGCTCAGCCGAGAGAATTGCAAAATATTTGTGGCTGAAGTGGACGGAAATGTGGTGGGCATGTGCACGGTTCAAATTCATATTTCCACCGCAAAGGGCCGGGAAGTGGGGGTGGTGGAAGACGTGGTGGTTGATTTGGAGCACCGCGGAAAACGGATTGGGGCGGCACTCTTGCGCACCATGGAAGAGTGGGCCTCCGACCTCGGTCTGGCCCGACTGCAGCTCCTGGCCGATAGCGACAACCATCCGGCACTCGGCTTCTACCGGAGGCAGGGTTGGCACAGCACCAATTTGATCAGTTGGATGAAACACCTCTAAAGTTATCCTTGACACCACCGGCATCTCGCTCACAAATATACCACGCCCCACTTAGACGAACTCCCCCTTTGGGGAGGCCGAAAATCCTGCTAGTATTTTTTGCTACATTTTTGATGGGGGGAAGTCTTGCACTTTTCTGCCAGCTTTTTTATGCTGTGGCAGTTAGGTGGAATTAACCGAGTGAGGATAAGAACGTGACAAAGATGCTAGATAAGGACTGGGACGCTCTCAAAAAGAAGCTGAGTACCAACGGACGACTCGATAAATTTGTATTGGGAGAACCCGAGCAAGAATATGTGACGTCCCGAGGAATGGATATTTTGCGTTTACACGCAACGGACTTCGTGAATAAACGGCTGGCGCCTGCCAACCCCAAAAACGATGGACGTCAGACCCCAACCAAAGGTCATCCCGTTTTCATTGCCCAGCATGCCTGCGGCTGTAACGATCGAGATGCGGTCGCTGAATTTTTCAACTATGAAAAAGGCCGCGAACTGACCAGCGATGAAGTCAGCATCATTGTGGATGCCATTCTCTACTGGATTGAAGAACATTTGGATTAACCTGCATAGAGCAGCACGACTGAAGATCCACCTCTCGGTGGATTTTTTATTTTCAGCTCGGACTGTTCGAATACTCTGTGACCCTTTATGGAACCAATTATTTTAAAAAGATCCGACCACAACGTAAGCCGCAAAGACATCAGCACTGCGGGTGTCAAAGTGATGTATCGGTTAAAAGATGAGGGGTACACCTCCTTTCTAGCTGGCGGCGGCGTGCGCGACCTGTTGCTCAACCGAAGCCCCAAAGACTTTGATGTGGCCACCAATGCCACACCGGAACAAATTCGCAAAATGTTCCGAAACTGCCGATTAGTGGGCCGCCGGTTCCGACTGGCTCACATTCTTTTCCGAGGAGAAATCATTGAAACCTCCACCTTCCGTGCGCCGGTGCCGGAAGATCCCAATGACACCATCCATAATGAAAACACCCTAAGCGTGGGTGAGTCCGGCATGGTGATGCGCGACAACATCTTTGGCACCCCCGAAGAAGATGCCATGCGCCGCGACTTCACCATCAACGCCCTCTTTTACAATATTTCCGACTTTTCCATCATCGACTACGCCGGCGGCCTGAAAGACCTGGATAACAAAATTATTCGAGTCATTGGCGATCCAGACAAACGTTTTACAGAAGATCCGGTGCGTATGATCCGCGCCGCCCGCTTTGCCGGAACCCTCGGCTTTGAGATTGAAAAGAAGGCCTTCGAGTCCATCTGCCGCAATAAAGATCTGTTGGCCCACGCCGCTCCCTCTCGGATGTATGAAGAAGTGCAAAAACTCTTTTTCTGCGGGCATGCCAAAGCCGTCTTCCAGTGGTTGGAAAAGTCCGATCTGCTACACCCGATGTTTCACGACTTCTCCCACTGGATCGATGAAGATAAAAATCGGCACGTTTGGGTGCTCCAAACCTTGGAACAAATGGACCGCTGGCGTCAGGCGGGGCTCCGCGTGCACCCGGCCCTTCTATTTTCTCTTCTTTTTGGGGAGTATCATGAATTCCTGATCAAGCAACTCGAAGCAGATGGCCAGACCCCGCACGATGCCTCCCGCAATGCGATTCAGAATCATCTGCGGACCATGTGCGAGAATGTGCGCGTTCCAAAGCAGGTCATCTATCAGGTCTGCGATATCATGAGCCATCAGCACCGCTTTGAACGAACGCAAGGGCGACGCCCCCAACGCTTCATACAGAGCCACGGCTTCCTCGATGCCTTCCTCTTCTTTAAATTTTCCTCCAAAGCATATAATCGAAATCAGGAACTACTCCAGTTTTGGAATGAACAACGGAAATCCACTCCGGCCAAACCACCCGCCCGCAAAAAAAAACGAGGGCCTAAAAAGCCCCAATCGGGCGGTGAATAACCCATCGAGCAGGAACGTTTTCAACAGACACATGGGACCCTCCACCCCCTCCCCCTGGACACCTTTTGATATTACGGCTCGTCCGGAAAATCGGCCACCGCAATAAGGATTTCACCAATGAATCAAAGCGAAAAAGAACTCACGGTTCTCTACAAAATATCGCAGATCATCTCTGCGCGTCAGCATAATATTTCCGACCTATTGAATGAGGTTCTCCAAACCATGGAAACCGACATGGGAGTATTGCGCGGCACGCTGAGCCTGCGCAAACCCGGAAGCGACATTCTAAACATCGAAGCATCCAGCGGACTGTCCAGCAGCGAAATGCGGAGGGGTCAATACCAACTGGGCGAAGGCATCACCGGACGCGTGGCCCAGTCGGCCCAAGCAGAACTGGTCCCCGACATCAGCCTCTCCCCCGACTTCCTGAACCGGACCAAAGCGCGTGCCGACGAAAAGATCGCCTTCATTTGCGTGCCGATTATTCACCACAAAGAAGTCATTGGCACCATGAGCATCGACCTTCCCGCCACCGCGGAAGAAGAGCTGAGAGGCTATGCCCTCTTTCTGGAACATGTGGCCCAGATTCTGGCCTCGGCGGTATCCACCATCCGCGAAGAGATCGAAGAACGTCATGCACTGGAATCGGAAAATGAAATGCTGCGGCGCCAGCTGGGCGATCGTTACAGCATTGACAACATGGTGGGCAACTGCAACTCCATGCGCCTCATCTATGAACAGATCATTCAGGTGGCCAATAGCGCCGCAACGGTTCTGGTTCGGGGTGATTCAGGCACCGGTAAAGAGCTGATTGCCCGTGCCATCCATTTCAACAGCCCGCGCAAAAACAATGCCTTCATCAGCGTCAACTGCGCGGCCCTACCGGAAAATCTGATTGAGTCCGAGCTATTCGGCCATGAAAAAGGGGCCTTCACCGGAGCCCAACAGCAGCGCAAGGGTCGGTTCGAACTGGCCAATGGCGGCACGATTTTCCTCGACGAAATCGGGGACATCTCTCTGGGCGTACAGGTGCGCCTGCTGCGCGTACTGCAAGAAAAATCCTTTGAGCGTGTGGGCGGCAACGAGACGATCACAGTCAATGTTCGTATTGTGGCAGCAACAAGCCGAAATCTCGAAGAAGGCATGATCAACCATACCTTCCGCGAAGATTTATATTATCGCCTCAATGTTTTCCCCATTCTGCTGCCGCCCTTACGCGAGCGCAAATCAGATATTCTTCTCTTGGCCGACCACTTCTTACAAAAATACGGCGAAATGTACGGCAAGAATATGAAACGCATTTCCACATCGGCCATCAACATGATGATGGCCTACCACTGGCCGGGTAATGTTCGCGAGCTGGAAAACTGCATCGAGCGTGCGGTACTCACCTCTTCAGATGGCGTGATCCATGGCTTCAACATGCCCCCATCCCTGCAGACCAGCGAAGAAACTCATACGAACTTATTGCCGGAAAATGGGGCCAACCTACGCCAAATGGTCGAAGCCTATGAGCGCGAAATCCTAATTGACGCGCTGAAAAAACATCGAGGCAATGCCGCCGCGGTGGCACGCTATCTCCAAACGACCCAGCGAATTATTAACTATCGGGTCAAAAATCTAGATATTGAGCCGCGGAACTATAAATAATCTCACCGAATCGTTGCAGCGCTTTTTTGCGTTGCATCCCTGACACCAATCATCTTTTCATTTCGAGGCCCCATGGATATTGAGCAATTAATTGATTCCCTTGAATTTCGTTTTCAGGCCGCCGAGGTGGATAATGCCCGACGGGTCACGGAAGAGCTCCTTGCCGAAGTGCTGAACTGCAAACCCTTGGAAATCTACACGGGTGCTGCGGAGGACATTACTTCAACCGCTCAAAAGTTTGAGGTCATCAAAAAACTGGAGCCCTTGGCCGTGCGCGTTGAAAATGGAGAGCCCCTTCAATATGTCATCGGGCATGTCAATTTCTGGGGACTCCAGATCCGGTGCGATTCCCGTGCCCTGATCCCGCGCCCGGAAACGGAACTGCTCGTCGAAGAAGTCCTCAGTTGCCGCATTTTCAACGACAAAGGCCCCGCCACGGTGGTCGATGTGGGCACCGGCACGGGTTGCATTGCGCTCACTCTGGCCCAGCAACGGCCCGATGCCAACTTTAAGGCCGTCGATCTGTCGGCCGATGCATTGGAACTGGCCCGCGAAAATGAAGCGGCCAATACCCCCAAGAAACCCATCTTCTGGATGCAGAACAATCTGCTCGAACGGTTTGCTCCCGACAGCGCAGACGTGATTGTGGCCAACCTGCCCTACATTTCTTCCACCGATTGGAATGAACTCCACCCCTCGGTCCGCGATCACGAGCCCAAAAGCGCACTCAACAGTGGCCCTTCTGGCATGGAACTCATCGAGGACCTCGCCCTCCAGGCCCGTAGCATTCTGGTTCCTGCCGGAATGCTCTTCCTCGAATTTGGGAGCGATCAGGGCAAAGTCGTTGAACGCTATCTAAACCATCTGGGCTATCTCGACGTAACCATCAAACGCGATCTCGCCGGACTCGACCGCGTTGCCATTGCAACCAATCCTTAATGCTCTCCGACGCGGATAGACAGCGGGCCTGCTTTGCCCCGAATGATCCGGTTGAATTTGGCCATCTTAATTACTCGCTCAAGGGAACCATCGTTCGATTGAACCCGAAACGTGCCGTGGTTCAAGTGGACGACGAACAATTTTCGGTGCTCTATCACCGACTAAAGCCGGATTCTCGCCACGTGGAAGCACGGGTGAAAAAGATTGAAGCCATCCACCAGAGCGCCATCGACCTACTGCATACCCATGGACTGGAGCGCTGGCAGTTTCAATTTGACCATTCCACGCGACGGGCGGGCTGTTGCGATTTCCGAAAAAAAACCATCTCCCTTTCATTCAACCTGGCCCAAAGCGATTTGGTGGAGGATATCCGCGATACCCTCTTGCACGAGATTGCCCACGCGCTGGTGGGTAGAAAGCACCATCACGATGCCATCTGGAAAGAAATGGCCCTCAAAATCGGATGCTGTGGAGAACGGACGCATACCCTGCAATTTGCGCCACCCCGCTGGTCCGTCACCTGTGAAAACCATTGTTGGTCTCATACGGCCCAACAGCGTAGTTCGCGATTGATCTGCCGAACGTGCGGCGGACAGCTGATCTATTCGCCCTACTCCCTCAACACCGATTCTATCTAGCTCGTTTCAGCGTAGCTCGCAATGCTTCTTTTTCTTCCTGCCGTCGGCAGACATCAATGGCCTTCCGTATTTCATCTTTCTTCAACCCTCGGGAGCGAGAACCGGCGTAAAGGCGGGACACGCCCCGCATTAGAATCACATGATGGGTGAGCGAAATAGATTCATCAGCCGCCAGCTCCAGCAGGACGGGAATACCATTTACATCCTTCCATCCTCCCAATGCTTTAACCGCTGTATTCTGCAGTTGTTCATTGGACGATCGGCAAGCTTCAATCAGCGGCTTCAATGCCGCTTTGCTTCCGCTCTCTGCCAGCACCTTAAGAATATTGGCTTGGCTGCGCGGGCTGGCCCCCTCCATTTTAGACCCGAGGATTTTCACCGCCAAAGCCTGATCGGGCGAAACCCGCATGAGCTTCACAATCCCATTCAGTGCATCGCGGGAAACGGGCGCCTTTTCCTGGGCAATCATCAGATCCGCCAGCGCTTCAATATTCGATTCATTCCCAATAGTAGCAATCATTTTTACGGCCGTAGAGGCCACGCCGCGATCCTCTTCGGACGCGTACATAAAGAAGGTCGGAATCAGGTCGAGGCGCCCGCGATTCGCGAGGGCCTGAATCGCCGTTGAACGAGAGCCTGAATCGCCCGTTTCCGCAATTTTTTCAAGTTGCGCATCCACGCCATCGACCGACAGTTGACCGAGGGCCCGAAGGGCCTCCTCACTCCCCTTGGCCACCAGAGCGAGAACAGAAGCCGAAGTGCCAATCCGAGCAAGCGCATTGGCTGCATTCACCTGAACCAGCGCATGGTCGGATTGCAAAAGCAGCTCAACCGATTGGGCATATGCACGATCCCCGCTGAGCTCCAAGGCCACCAACGCCTTCAACTGATTATGCGCGGGTAATGCCGCCAAATGAGCCGCAATCAAATCATAAAGCTCGGCATTATTGCTCTGCACGGCCGCTTCAATCACAGCAACCTGCAATGCCGCGTTCCCAGAAGCCATCGCACCGGAAGCCCGCGAGAGATCACTCGCGAGCAGCATCCCAAGCAAGGCCTCGGCACGAAGCCGTCCAGATTCAGCGTCTGCAAGAAACACCTCGAACACCTCGCTCCGGCGGGTTTCGAGCAGGACCGCATCAATCAGCGTCCGCCGAAAACCACTCTCTTTTCCTCGGCGTTTCATGAGCGCGTTCACCCCAAGCTCTTCATTTAGACGACCCAGCGCTTTAACCGCGGCAACAAACACACCCGGCTCTTTACTCCCCAGCGCCCCGACTATTAATTTTGATGCTCCGGCCTGCTTACGCTCACCAAGGGCATAGATCAGGCCGGCGGTCGTTTTTGCCGAGCGCATCTTACGACTCATCAGCTGCGCACCCAGCGCCTGCGCCGCCGCATGGGACGGATTAACCGCCAATGCTCGGCGGGCATCATCGCGGATATGCTCGTCTGGATGGTTCATCAGCTTCACCAGCGTCGGAACCGATTCTTCTCCTCCAATGCGTTCAAGGTTATTCAGCATTGGCTGAATAACTTCGATCACCGGATCGTTTCCGCCCAACACCTCACAAATTTAAAGACAGATGGCTTTGCGCGCAGCGTCCCCGGCATCCGGGGCACTCGCCCGGGAACAAAGCGCGAGCAAATCTAGCCGCGCTTGCGTCTGTTCCCCCAGATTATCGGATGTCAGATTGGGTATCAGTTCTTTCACCGCCGCCTGCGAAACAGCGATCATGAGGAATAAGGTAAGCAATGATTTCTTAAACATGGTCAGCCTTTCGAATTAAATGGTGTAAGGAGCGCGACGCGGACGATCCAGCCATTTGGCGGCTTCAGCATCCCCGATAATTTCTTCTTTGGAAGGATCCCACGTAACGGTCCGATTCAATCGTTCAGAGATGGTGCTCAGGTGGCAGATCGTTGCGGTTCTATGCCCAATTTCCACATCGGCAATCGGGCGCCTGCGCGTTTTGATGGCATTGATGAAATTATCGCGATGCCCTTCATGCGCCCGAAGATGCATATCTTTCGGGCTCAGCGGAAGATTCATCAACTCGCCCGGGTCCGATTGCAAATCACCCGTTCGCCCGACACCGATCGAACCTTGATCGCCGTGGAACTCAATCATCGAATTAAACATCCGTTTGGGGAAGTTACGATAAACAATCGGTCCATTCTTATATCGATAGCCTTGGCATCCCGAAGCATCCCACCCCTGCGGGAAGAAGAACTCCGGGCCGGAATGATCCATGCCCAATGCCCACTGAATGATGTCGTAATGATGCGCACCCCAGTCGCCATTTTTACGGGATCCATATTCCCAGAACGAGCGCCAGCCACCGCCATAGTCTCCCGCCACACGCCTGCGATTATAGGGATACCAAGGCGTCGAGCCCAGCCATCGGTCATAATCGAACCCGTCTGGAATAGGCTCTTCGGCAAGCACCTGACCGTCTGGAAATCGACCCAGGTGGGCATAGATTGTATGCACGTTTCCGATATAGCCATTGCGAACCAGCTCTACCGCCTTACCAAAAGAATATTCGGAACGTTGCTGACTGCCCACCTGCAGCACGGCACCGTGGCGGCGAACGGCATCTGAAAGAATTCGACCTTCTCTAATGGTCAGGCTCATCGGTTTTTCGACATAAACATCTTTGCCGGATCGAACCGCATCCAACGAAATCGGCACATGCCAATGATCAGGAGTGGTGATATAACACGCATCAATATCGCTGCGCTCCATCATTTTTTCATGCTCGTTATAGCTGGCACAGTCGGTGTTGCCATAGTTGGCATTCACTTGATCTTGCGCCTTTTCCCGTTTTTTCCGATCCACATCACACACCGCCAGCAGCTGACAGTCTTTGCGCCTTAGAATGCCGGAGAAATGGCCCTTCACAATTAATCCAAACCCAATAAATCCAAAGGTGATCCGGTTGCTTGGCGCAGTGAAACCGGAAAAACCCAAAGCACTTGACGGGATCACGGTTGGAGCTGCCATGGCGGCGGCTCCCCATGTTGAAGCACGCAACATGGTTCTGCGCGACAGCGGTTTATTCGTAGTACTCATCAGCATACCCCTTTCTAGAAACTCTATTTTTAGAGGATCAATAGAATGAAGCATTCTGCCTAATTCTTGCTAGTATTGATTCAGCGGATATTTGTACAAACTCGGCACCATCCCTTTTAAGACACGCGCGGGTCCAGATTGGAATACGAGCTGGACCCCTTCTTCTCCGAACAAATGCAGGGGGCCCAATTTATCGCAAATACGAGCATGGAGGGCTAACGACGGAAGTACAGCGGTTATGGGTTCATCTCTTGTATGAATCAAACGGCGGGAGAACCTTAAGCGGACTTGCGCACCACCAGCCTGCCCACCAAAGAGATGGCTCCCGACTCGGTCGGCTCGGTTACCGCACGAAATGCTCGCCGGACCATTTCATTCAGGGGCTGTTGAATGGTCGTGATCGGCGGAATGAACTGGGCCGCGGCCGGAATATCATCAAAACCGATCACCGGCCGTGTACGATGATGGTCATGTAGCGCATGCAACGCCCCCATCGCAATCGAATCGGTTGCACAAATCAATGCCACGTCTTCTTCCAACATCGGCGAAACGGCCTGAAGCCCCGCCTCAAATCCGTCGCAGATCCCAATATGATGTTCCACCTCAACCCCAAGGCGTTTCGCCACTTTTTCCAAGGCATGGAAACGAATGGAATGAGCATATAGATTGGCCCCGATGAATCCGGCACGTTTCCAACCTTTGGAAACCAGATGAGTGAGAATTTGTTCCGCTGCGGCCTCTTCATCCACCGTAATTTGAACCCCCGGATCAGCAGTCGTACCCTGGCCAATCCGAGCCACCGGCATGGAATGAAAGCGGTCCAGCCATCCCGATTGCTCCGAGGAGCCCACCACAATCAACCCATCAATGGCATGTTTATGCAACGGCGCCAAATCCGATGTTTCAGGCTGACGCCCCATAAAGCCCGCAATCACCAGCGAATAGTTCTGTTCATGCGCGCGGGCCTGAAGTTGTTCAATAATCGGGCCAAAATAGGGATCTCGAAAATCGTAGACCACCACCCCAATCGTTCGGGAAGCCTTGCCCTTAAGCGTAAGCGCGGCCGCACTGGGCACATAGCCCATCTCCTCGGCCATACGCTGCACCTTGCCGATGGTCGCCTCCGCAATCCCCACCTCTTTGGCCTTGCCCGATAGCACCCGAGAAACCAACGCAATGGAGACGCCGACCCGCTCTGCAATCTGTTTTTGACTCACTGCCATAAATTCACCTCAACCTATTTGAGATAGTGGCGTGGTGCTCCCGAAGAAGCAAGTTCGAGGCTCTTGTTCTTCAAGAATAAGTCCGCAAAACCGTGGAATGGCATCCGGCATAATCTGCGCAGTCATCAACTACCGATCGGATGGAGTAAAATGCTCCCATCCAAGGGCCGCCTCCGTGCTACTGCTCTTCAAATTCCAGCCGATAGAAACCATGAGGATCCTCGGCACTCATCTGCACGCTGATTTCACCCTCGTCGATGCTTAGCACATCCGGAACCGTATTCGTCCAAACGACCAGATCTTTCGACATCATCACTCGCGTTCGCATCAGCACCTGAGGATCAATCACATACTGGAGGGTTATCGCCGGGCGGCCATATGCATCTTCCGAGGCCTGTATATGCGCTTCGGGCACCGCATTCGATACCTGCCATTCGGAAAACAAGATTGGCGGATTCGTGGTGAGCTGGAAACTGACATAGACATCCTCGGCGGAAGCCGTTGTGGAGTCCCCTTCCTGAGAAGCACGAAGCGTTACTTGATCCACTTCGTTGGTCAGAGTGACCACATGGTTGGTTGAATCGACCACTACGCCATCCGGCCCGCTGTAAATTTCCAAAGATACGGGCAACCCACTGCTGGCATAGGCATGCACTTGAATGGTCGTATTCGCGGCCTGCTGATTCGGGATGGGCTCAATGAATATGTGTTGAATCGCTTCAGCCACATGAAAAGAACGCAAAACAACAGAGGCCGGGGCATACACCAAGTCGCCGAGCTGACTGGCCGAAACTTCCACGATGCCCGGCCCTGTAAAGGTCAAAATATGGCCCGACAGAGTCGCCGGCCCAGTCACTACATAATCGACCGGAAGCCCGCTGCTGGCCGCGGCAGAAAGTTCCACCTGTTTAAAATCTAGTGATTGATTCGGAATGGATGGAAATTCAATGGTTTGCGAAATCCGGTCATCGAATGGCTCATTCATTACCCCGATCGCATCGAGATCGAATCCCGCCGACCCAATCGTTTTAAAGGGGTCATAGATATGATAGCCATTCGAATCGAATGAGGATCCATCTCCATTTATATCAATAATTTTGACATGCGTAATCAGCGACACATTTAAATACGGAAAATTGCGATTGAAATCCGCCATGTATTCTTCTGAAAACCCACTTCCTTCCGCGGCAATCTCATCTGCCGTAATCTGCAATTCACTGAGATCGAAGGGCGTTCCATAGCCTTGGATGTATTTTCCTGCGTAGCCATAAATAAAAGTCGCGTCCACCTGACCGAATCCACCGACCGGATCTACCGTGTATGAAAAATTCGGAAATCGGACAAAATGCTCCCCATCAGACGATACTTCAACCCATCCTAGTTCGAGGAATGTGTCGCTAAACGAATTCTCAAATACAACAAAATCGGCTCCGGCTCCATCTGCAATCCCGTGGGTAAATGTGAGAGTAATCTCCCCACTTCGGCCCAAGCAGACGATATCTATCGACGTACCCGCGGCCGCTCCCAACGCGTTCTCCGGGATTTGCCATGTTTCGGCAACATCTGCACCGATCAGGTAATTGGTATACCCGTCGGCCCAGGCAACAATGTTTGAGGAGCCCATATAAACCGCCGTCGAATTGGTCTGTCCAGCAGGAGGTGCAAAGGGAAACGAGGGCAGAGAAAACGTGTCCAAGGTCAGGGTTAATGTGAACAAAATGGAAATAAATACTATTTTAAGTTTAAAATTCAAAATTTAAGCCGCACCGGAAGCTACGTCCGGCTCCTGGATAGTACACCCCACTATAAGCCGTGGTTGCATAGGTTTCATCTAACAGATTATCGATGGAAATACGCAACCGTGCGTAATCAGACATTCGTATCAGAGCCTGAAAGCCCAACTGATCATAGGCATTCATCTTCCGAGTACTATTCGCATTGTCATTGCCTTGGTACTGCTCAGAAACATAGGACCAATTTAGAGAAAGGCGAAGGGTATCAACGGGCTCAACCCATGCGGAACAGACTCCATACAACGGCGGTGAAAGCGGAACCACATTTCCCTGATGCTCTCCGCTCCGCAGGGTTGACTCCTGCAGTGTCCATCGGGTTCCCGCTCCATACCACAAGCGATTCCAATTGAGTTCAAGTTCGGTGCCTATGCGACGCGTTGGCCCCACATTACTGTTAAGCTGGGCCACCGGATCAAAGGCAATCTCATTCTTCATCAACAAGGCGTAGGCCGACCACTGACCCTGCCAATCTCCCCAGCCATGGTTGACTCCGAACACAAAATGGTCTCCCTCTTCAGGATCCAAGTCTGCATTCATCGGATCGTCCAGAGGATATCCCTGATAGGCCGCCACCTCATCCAGCGCGGGATAGCGATACACGTGGTCATAGCGAATCCAAATTGATGAGTTCTGATTGAAATCACGCGTCAGCGAGAGCGATGCTGCCCAACCCTCCTTTTCAATAACTCCGTCGAACGATTCATCGGTAAGGTCTGGCGGGTTCTTATAATTCGGGTTTGGAACCGGTCCCCGGTTGGTATCGAGATAAGGCAGGATCTGATTCTTTACATAATCTCGATTTTCCCCTTCGGTCCGGGCGGTTTCATAGCGGGCGCCCCCCCCAAGAATCCATTTATCGCGGAAGGTCTTTTGCACAAATAGATAGGGTTGTAGCGTAATGCGCTCCATCTCCGCTTCAGAAGAAACATAGCGCGTGTCCGCAGGAAGATAACTCGTGAAATTGAGCGTGTCGTAGGTCATATCCAGACCTCCGATCAGAAAATCATCCTCATTGCCCCACTTGATGCGCGGTCCAAGAGAGAAACCCTCAATCAGGTTATTGGCAAAAATTCCACCCAGTTGCCAATCCAGATCGCGGCGATGATATCCGGAAGCCACACGAACACGGCCCCAGTCCCGCTCCGTTTCCCAGTTCAGGGTCGCCTGGCTACTCAACACATCGGAAAAATCATTCGAGGTGTAGTTCGACTGCGTCGGGTCATCCATCATCTGCTCATAGGTGAGCGGACCGGGATATTGCTGATGATAGTCGGTATGGGACACCCGGAACGTAAAAACATCTGACTCCCCGGCATACCAAACCAGACTTCCCGTCAGAGTTGACGCCTTGGAAAGCGAATTGGAACGAAACCCTTCCGATTCATAACTATCCACTCCAATATAATAGTCAAAATCACCCACAGCACCCCCGTGCCCGAGATACCCCGAAATATAACCATAACTTCCGATGGTCCCGGCTATTTGCGTTCCGACATCCGCGCCCCGTTTCGTTGTGATTTTTACAACTCCAGCCAACGCATGATCGCCATAAAGCACATTTTGGCCGCCACGAATTACCTCAATCTGTTCAATATTTGAAAGCGGCACACTGGACCATGTGGTTGCGCCCATATCCGGTCGATTCAACGTGTGACCATCGACAACAATCAGGGTCCGCAACCCCGCATTATCGCCGAACCCCCGCATGGAAATCTGGCCATCATTGACATTGCCGGACGTTCCAAGAATTAGAATATTGGCTTCATTACGTAACAAGTCCGGCAATGAAATGGCCCCGGACCGTTCAATGGTCTCTCGGTCAATCACGGTAACGTCTGCGGCCGTATCCACCGCCATCAGATCCAAATTATCCAGCCGCGGTGCTGATACCACAATGGTATGGTTGGTTCCCGCAAATGCAGGAACGCCAAGCAACAAACTCATTCTAATCAACGATCCAATCCGCATGAGGAGTCCAATAAGTTAGCGCTTTAACCGACGGCGGAAAAGATACAATCCACCGAACCCCGTGAGCATCAGTACAATGGTTCCAGGCTCTGGAATGGTATCAATATGGTCCAAAGCAAAATAGGCAGGCGTATTTATTCCAAAGCTCCCCGTATCCGTTGAATCCATCGAAAATTCCAACGAACTGACATCGCTACCCAAACCGGAAAGATTCATCCAGGTCCAGTCTGAGATCATATAATCTTCCTGATTATCCCCTTCGGTGTAATCCGTAAAATCCGCTAGCAGAAGCACAACCGTTCCCTGGCTTTCTCCGCCAGCATTCATCCCTTCCACGGTCAGTTTGAACCAGTCCCCGGTGGTAAACCCTCGGGACATGCCGGTGCCATCATCTCCCAAGATACCCAACGCCGCATAGGTCGTATTATTGACGAAGAATCCATTTACGGTTTGTGCAGAATCAAAGGAGATGGTCGGAGCAAGTCCAAAACCTAAGGACGCCGCAGCATATCCAATCGCATAAACACCCGTGCCCGAATAATCCCGGCCATCCCCATATACCGCATATTGATTCTCAACTCCCGTGCTCGTTGGGTTGTTCACATCAGAGTAGGTAAAACCGGACCACGCATTCCCGAACCACGACACTTCGTTATTAAACCCAGCACCGCCATCGGTCCAGGCATAGTTACCGTCTATCATTGGCCGATAATAATTATTAATGCCCGTATTTTTCGAATCAAAATCAATGATGGTAGCGTGCGTGGTCAGCCCAAAAATAAGAGCTCCGATGAGTGTTATATAGTTCTTCATTTCATTCCCTTTTGCCAATCGATCACGGGTATTTATTCGTTTAATTAATGCTTTTCCCTATTTTGGCATAGGCAAAAAAACCCGCCCAGAGATCTCCGGACGTTTGATCCCTCTTTTTAATGCGAAAATGGCTAAAAATTTAGCGTTTCAGACGACGGCGAAAAAGATACAACCCGCCAAATCCCGTGAGCATCAGCACAATGGTTCCAGGCTCTGGAATGGCATCAATATGGTCCAAAGCAAAATAGGAGGGCGTGTTCATTCCATACGCCCCCGTATCCGATGAAGTCAGCGAAAACCCTAGAGAACTGACATCGCTACCCAAACCGGAAAGATTCATCCAGGTCCAGTCTGTGATCATATAATCTTCCCGATTATCCCCATCGGTGTAATCCGCAAAGTCCGCCAGCAAAAGATCGATCGTTCCCTGGCTTTCTCCACCGGCATTCATTCCTTCTACGGTCAATTTAAACCAGTCCCCGGTGGAAAATGCTTCAGAAAATCCGCTCCCATTAAGCATCTCGAACGCCGCATAAGTCGTATTATTGATGAACAACCCGTTTACGGTTTGTGCAGAACCAAAGGAGATGGTTGGAGTAACGTTATTGTAGTCGTTGATGTAGCCAATTCCATACACTCCGGCATCTGAATAATCTTTCCCATCCCCATATACCGCATATTGATTCGTAAATCCTTCGGTCGTTGTATTGTTCACATCGGAGTAGGTAAAACCACCCCATGAATTGCCAACTTCTCCCACGATCATTTCATTATTAAATCCGGCCCCGCCATCGGTCCACGCATAACTACCGCCTGTGGTTGGCTGATAATAATTATTAGGACCGGTATTTTTCGAATCAAAATCAATGATGGCAGCGTGCGTGGTCAGCCCAAAAACAAGGGCCGCGATGAGTGTTATATATGTCTTCATTTTATTCCCTTTTGCCAATTGATCACGGGCATTTATTCGTTCATTTAATGATTCCCCTTTGGCATAGGCAAAAAAAAACGCCCCGAGATCCCCGGACGTTTGATCCGTTGATCCCCCTTTAATGCGAAAGGGTCCAACATCTCGAAGACTTGAAAGTTCTGACTGAGGGAACGAATCCCATCACAGTTGCGCTACAGTGCCGGTTTTTCACCGGACTTCCGCCAAGCTCTTCAAAGGGGCGCAAACTAGGGGCAATCCGTATGGGAGTCAAAAAAAAAAGAGCGGCCAATTCATAAACCTAAAAAATGCAGCGGCCCAGCGGGGGGTAGCAACGATGATTGAAATCCGGACGGCGTTGTTGCCGACTCCGAGGGGATCAAACCAATAGGAGAGGCCGTAAAATTGGCAACCCGCCGGGGAGAAATGAAGAAAACAAAAATCCCCAAAAAGAGATGGCGCTTTCCAATCCTTGGAAAAGGATTTATCGTCCCTGTTTTGATCGATATGGGGGAAATCATGTTAGAACTAATCTATAAAGGGGGCCCGGTCATGTGGCCTCTGTTGGCCTGCTCGGTAGTCGCGTTGGCCATCATTTCCGAACGGCTCATCTTTTGGGGGTTGGTTTTTAAACATAAAAATCAAAATCAGATCAACCGCATTTTCACGCTGACGGAAAACGGAGAGTTCGAGGCGGTCCTTCACGAGGAATCGCATTCCAGTTGCCTCGTTTGCCGCATTCTAACGAGCGGCCTCGCGCACCGCCACTATGGCCTGACCCAATCGCTGGAAGCGGCCGCCCTATTTGAGATCGAGAAAATGAAACGCTCCCTCTCGGTGCTCGACACCATCATCACCGCATCCCCGTTACTCGGCATTCTGGGCACGGTGTCCGGCATCATCATTTCGTTCGATCTGCTGGGCGATGCCGGCATTGAAGATCCCAAAGCAGTGATGGGCGGCATTGCTCAGGCACTGATCACCACGGCCACCGGCCTCTCCATTGCCATCGCCACCCTACTGCCCTACAACACCCTCACGCGCAAAGTTGAAAAGGTTACGCGCCATTTGGAGCAGCTCATCACCCGCTATGAAGTCGCTGTGTTGCAAGGGACCGAGCACCCGCGAGCAGTCACCAAATAAATACGGAAAAATAATTCATGTCGACTCTCCTCCCACATCCTGCTCAACCGCTCTCTGAGAAGAGCATGGTTTTGTATAAAAAAAGACCGAACGCATGAGACTCAATTCTGGATACGAAACCAAGAAGGCCCGGGTGGAAATGTTGCCGCTCATTGATGTGGTCTTCCTGCTCCTCATCTTTTTTATCTATGCCATGGTTTCAATGGCAGTGCACCACGGACTCCGAGTGGATCTTCCTCGTGCGGGAACCTCCGCGCTTGAAAAAAGCGACTATGTGGCCATCACCATCAATGCCGACAACCACCTCTTTTTGAATGAAGAGCCGGTCGAGGCCGAGGGGCTCGCCCAACGCGTGAAAGCGCTGAATAAACCGGTGTTCATCCATGGCGATCGACAAGCGGATCTTGGACTGGCCATCGAATTGCTCGACGACCTGAAACAAGCTGGAATTGAGGAAGTCTTCTTCTCGTGCACCCCAGAAACTCCATAGTCAATCTCCCGCTGCTCGCCGGCATCATCCTGTCCGTCACCCTCCATGGGATCGCGGTTTACAGCAAGGGAATCTATACTCCGCCGCAACCTCAGTTAAAGCAGGGCCGAACGGTCGTCCTGCTCACCCTTATTCCCCGCATAGCCAGCCCAGCCGCAGCGCCCAAAACGCGCCCGCCCGAGCCGGAACCCGTGGAAACGGACGTTCGAGCCGATCCGATTTCCCCGCCCTCCACCGAGCCCATCCCAGCCCCCGACCCCGCGGTGGAGTCTCCATCCGAAGAGGCCCAACTCCCCGTCGAAAAATCCAAACCGCATACCGCAACGCCCCCCGAACCTCAGCCCGCGGAACGTGCCACGGAATCTTCCCTCGAGCAGAATGCTTCGGCAATCGAGGACAAAGGGGTGACCAGCGAAGCACGCAGCACAACGGCCCCTCCTCCCCAATATCCGCGCATCTCCCGGATCAGAAATGAAGAGGGAAAGGTTATCCTTCTTGTGCAGGTGCTCTCATCCGGGGAAGCGGGCACCGTGCGAATAATCAGCCCAAGCCAGCATAAGCGTCTTGACGCCGCCGCAGTAAAAGCCGTACAGAAAGCCACATTCATACCGGCTCTTCAATTCGGACAGCCGGTGGATTCCGAACTTGAACTCACCTATACCTTCACACTGACTGATGAATAGAACACTCTTTATACTCACGGGCCTGCTCCTGCTTTCGGGATGCGGCAAACGGGAACGCGCGGAACGAATGGGGGTGCCCCAACGCATCATCTCGCTTGCTCCAGATATTACTGAAATCATCTATACCCTCGGGCTGGGCGACAAGCTCGTCGGGGCCACCACCTATTGCGCGTATCCCGAAGCCGCCCTGTCGGTGCCTCGGGTGGGAGGCTTTGGGCAGTTTAACTTTGAGGCCATTGTATCGCTCAAACCCGATCTGGTGATCCTTCACGACGGTTATGCCAGCGAGAAGAGCCGACTCGATGGACTCGGCATCCCCTACCTCGCCACCGAGAGCCGCTTCATAAAGGACATCATGGCTTCCACCGCAAAAATCGGCGCAGCCTGCGGCGCTCAAGCAGAGGCGGAGGCGTGGGAAAAGAACATGAATGAAAAACGGGCGGCCCATCGTCAAAAACCAAGCCAGCAATATCGGGTGCTGGTGACCTTCGGCGGAAATGCCGACGCCATCGACCCGATCTATGCGTTTGGCAAAGCCTGCCTACATAACGAACTGATTGAAGCGGCCGGCGGAATCAACGTCGTTGAAAATAATCTGCCGTTCTCAACGCTCTCCAAAGAAGCCGTCATCCGGTTGAATCCGGATATCATTATTCAACTGGCCCCGGGCACCGAAGCTCCGGACGATCCTTCCAAACCATGGAAAGAATTGAGCCGCATCGAGGCCGTTAAAAACAACCGGATCTATATCCTGACCGGCGATTACACCTGCATTCCGGGCCCCCGCTTCATTCAAATCTTAGATGACTTCTCCCGACTGATCAGACCACATGATTTGGAGGCCAAATAATAACGTTCAGCAAGATATAAACCCATCCTCCGCGAACCCCCTACTTTGAACCCAATATCAATTTAAACCGCATCGAACCGGCTTCAACGAATCATTCAACCCCTATGTCCACCCCCATCATCCAGATACATGATCTTTCCATAACCCTCTCCGGAAACGAGATCCTGAAAGGCATCTCGCTGAATGTGGCCGAAGGCGAATATGTCTCCATCATCGGCCCCAACGGCGCGGGAAAAACCACGCTGATCAAATGTATTGCGGGCATTTATGACCGGTGGGACGGATCGATACAGCTGGCCGGAAAAGTCTCAACAAAACGAAACAGCCGGGAAATCGCCCGCCTACGCAGCTATGTTCCCCAAGCCGAAGGACGCACCAATCCGCTCACGGTGGAAGAGTTCATTGCCACCGGTCGCTACCCCCACCTCTCCGCCTTCACATCGATGCGGAAGAACGATTTCGAAGTGGTCGACCGCGAACTGGAACGCGCGGGACTTCAGCCCCTTCGCAAACGGCGGATGAATACACTCAGCGGGGGCGAACGCCAAATGGCCTTCATTGCCGCCGCCTTAGCGCAAGACGCCCAGATTCTGCTCCTCGACGAACCCTCCACCTTTTTGGATTACCGCCACCAGCACCATGTGGCTTCCTTACTCAAATCGGCCTGCCAACAGCAAGGCATCACGGTGGTTGCCGTGCATCATGACCTCAACACCGCCACCGCCTGTAGCCACCGCATTCACGCAATCAAAAAGGGGTCCATCGTATTCAGCGGAACCCCCCAAGAAACGGCCAACCGCGACGTGCTGGAATCCATCTATGGAACCCCCTTCCTCATCACCCCCTCAGCGGATCGCGCCACCCCCCTCATTACTGCAGGAGGTGCGCAATGAAGCATTCGAGAGCCGCCCTCGCTGGATTATGGATCCTCGCCATAGCCGTGCTGGCCTTTGCGCCCCTCTTCGGCATGGAATTTATTCCACTGAATGCAACCGGCCAGGAACGCGAAATCCTGCTTAACATTCGCCTGCCGCGCGTACTCTGTGCCTTTGCCGCAGGAGCCATGCTCTCCCTCAGCGGCATGTCGTTTCAGGCCCTCTTCCGAAATCCACTGGCCACTCCATTCACCCTCGGCGTTTCCAGTGGGGCCGCGCTAGGCGCAGCCCTCTTTATTCGTTTCGGAATGGCCTTTGCCCTGCTCGGAATCTCCGGCACATCGATCGCCGCATTCGTCGGAGCGCTCCTGTCCATTTTGCTCGTATATGGACTCACCCAACTCAAAGGCGGCTTTTCCACCCCCACCCTTTTGCTCTCCGGGCTAGCCATCAGCTTTTTCTTCTCCAGCCTCATTCTGTTCATCCAATATATCAGCGGCCTCACCCAATCGTTCCGCATTGTGCATTGGATGATGGGGAGCCTTTCCACCGCCGACTACAGCAAATTCGGCAACCTGCTTCCCTTCCTCGCCCTCGGCGGACTCCTGCTCGCCTTCCTCCACCGCGAAATGAATCTATTCATGGTCGGGGAAGACATGGCCATCAGCCGCGGCGTGAATACCCGCCGAGTGAAAAAGCTCATCTTTCTTGCCGCATCGCTGATGGTGGGTGGCGTGGTTGCCGTGTGCGGACCCATCGGTTTTGTGGGCATGATGTCCCCGCATATTTGCCGCCTCCTCGTGGGGGCCGACCACCGCTTCCTCACGCCAGCCAGCTTCCTGTTTGGCGGACTTTTCTTAACCCTTTGCGACACCCTCACCCGCGTACTATCGGGATACTCCTCCGGGGCTGAACTTCCGGTCGGCATCCTCACCGCCCTGCTCGGTGGCCCCTTCTTCCTGCTCCTCCTGCTCAACCGAAAAGGCGGACTCGATCTTTAATCCTCTAAAAAGCAGTAAAAACAAAGAGCACGCCCATACTTTTGCGGGCGGAAAATCCAAACGGTTTTAACAGACGTGCGACCTTTGGACTTTCGGCCATCGGCCACACCATTTATAGTGGTGCCATGAATATTGTCTACAACGCCTCCGCCGGAACGGGAAAAACCTACCAGGTCACCAGTCTCTACGAAAAATTGGTTCTTGAAGAAGGCATCGATCCGCGCGAAATCCTGCTCATGACCTTCACCGACAACGCCGCGGCCGAGCTCCGAATGCGCGTGGCCCATCGTCTGCAAAAAGCGCGCCGCACCGCCGAACAGGCTGATGACTATGATGCGGCGGAACGAGCCATTGCGGCCATGTCCCGCCTGCCCTCGGCACCCATCAGCACGATCCACGGTTTCTGCACTCGTCTGCTGCGCGAACATGCTCTCGAAGCCGGCCTCTCCCCAGGCTTTTCCGTTCTGATCGGCGATGAACATAAAGCCCTACTGAGCCGGATCTGCCGCGAGGAGTTGCTGCAAAAGTTGGAGGCCGATTCCAACTTTCGCGACTTCTGCTCCGGCATGCCCATCATCGGCAACGGCAAAGGGTTCGGCTCCAGCATCACCGATACCGTACCCCAACTCATCGGCGAGGCCGGCAGCCTCGGCATTGCCTTGGATCAAGCCGCCACGTTGCTTCCCAAACCCCAAGCCGCCGGTTCCTTGGAAGCCTTTGCACACCTCCTCACCCGGCTGAAGGAACTCCCCAAAATATCCGCCACCGCCCAGCCCGTTTTCCAGGCCTTGGAAGAACAACTTGCACGGGGTGGAACCGTCGAGGAGCTCACGGAGCACCTCCTAAAATTCAAGTTTGCCAAGTTTGGCCGTGCGAAGGGACATAAACCTATTTCGGACGACTTTTTTGATTTGCTAGAACTCGCCGGCAATGCCACCCGCTATCGCGCGCGCTACCCGGCCGCCCAAGCTTTTGCGGACTATGTACAGGCCGTCGCGATTCGCTTCAAGCAGACCAAGCATGAGATGGATACCGTCGATTTCGACGATCAGCTCCAAATGGCGGCCCATCTATTGACTTCCGGCAAAGCCAAACCCGAATTTAACTATGTGATTGTCGATGAGGTGCAAGACACCTCCCGCGTTCAGTGCGACCTGATTCAGGCGTTATGGAGCAAGGAAACCCATCTGGTGATTTGCGGCGATAAAAAGCAGAGCATCTACACCTGGCGCGGTGCCGACCCGCAGGTGATGCCCGATCTGGAACATGCGATTCTCGCGCGAGAAAATAGCCGACTAGAAAATCTCCAAACCAGCTATCGCTCCAAGGCCCCCATTCTTCATGTGCTCAATACGCTGTTTTCAGCCGTCTATGGGCCGGAAAATTATGCCAAAGGCGACCATCTTCAGGTCAATCCCGATTTTAAAACCGAAGGGGAAAAGCCCTGCCTTGAATTTCTTCAGTTTGACGGCGATGAAGAGCGCAGCAAACCCGAAAAAATTGCGGATGAAATGGATGCCGTTGCCCACCGCATTCAATTGCTCATCCACGGTTCCAACGAGTGGAAACCTGCCTTTCGCCATTCGGATACATTTCGTCCAACCTCTGAAGAGAACGCCTACCACTATTCCGACGTGCTCATTCTGCTCCGCCGCACCACGCACCAATCTGTTTTAGAACAGGCACTGCGCCATGCGGGCATCCCCTACACCTTAGGGGGAAAAGGGCGTGGTCTTTTCACGCGCCAAGAAACGCGCGATGTGGCCCTCTTCCTGAGCACCATCACCAACCCAGACGATCCCTACGCGCTGATTGGCTTTCTGCGCTCCCCCTGGATTGGCCTTTCCGACGAACTCATTACCGAATTGGCATGGGGCGAAGACGGCTTCTCCATCGAAAATTTGAAGTCGCAGTTCGGGAGCATGGACGGCCCGCCCATGGTGCATGGGCAAGATGCTCGGGCAACCCTGCTGCGCTATCGCAGCTTAACCGGCACCAAGCTGGCCTCGGAACTGGTGCGGATGCTGGTGGAAGAAACGGGATTCGATGCGCTACTCGCCGGGCTGCCGCGCGGCACACAGCGGCTGGCCAACCTGCGCAAGGTGCTCGACTGGATACGGGAGACGGAGCGCGGTGCGCAGACCACCCCCGCCATGGTGGCCCGCAAATTGGCGGAGCAGATCGATTCCCCGCCGCAGGTGCCCGAGGCCGCGTTGCTCGATCCGGCCCAAAATGCCGTAACCATCATGACCGTGCATGGCTCCAAAGGCCTCACAAAACGCGTGGTGGTCCTGCCCGATGCCTGTTTCCAACTCGATTCCGACCGCGACTTTGCCCGCATCTTTTTAGATCCCGAACAAGTTCCGACGCTGGGCGTGCGCATGACCGCCCCAGATAAGAGCAAAGTGGAGAGTCCGGGGTTTAAGGATGCGAATGCCCGAGCGAAAGTGATTCGGGCACATGAACTAAATAATCTCTTCTATGTGGCCATGACGCGGGCCCGCGATTTAGTCATCACCTCCGGCACCATCGGTCGAAAGCCAAGCGGCTGGCTGAAGGATCTGGAACCGATGATCGGGAACGAGATCCCGGCCATCCCTTATTCCGTGCTAGCCGGAGCCGCCGCGCGCACACCGCGAGTCGACATTACGATTCCCAAAAAAGGTCGCCTCACCCGCGCGTTGAACGCCCTGCCAGCCGCCCCCCCCGTCTCCAAACTGCAGCGCATGCCGGCCACCCGTTTTGCCAAAGAGCAGAATGAACGGGAGCGGGATACCGTATTCGCCCCCTCTCCCCCAGACCCCCTCTCCCCCGCGCCCGAAGAGCATGCGGCGGCGCTCGGATCGCTCGGTCATGCGGTGCTGGAGCAACTGGCCTTGAATGACTGGCAAGGCGATGTTTCCCAATGGTTGGAACGTTTGCGGGGCGAGTTCGGGGCAAGCAAAGCCGATAGTCAACCGCTGGCACCACGCATTGAAGAGGCCCGCGCCCACATGGTGGAAGCCACGTCAGGCATGATCGAGCTGCTCCCCGAATTTCCATTTGTGCTGTTGGAAGGGGATAAGCTGATCGATGGAACGGTGGACCTGCTCTGCCGGACGGCGAAGGGCTATGCGCTCTTCGACTATAAGTTTACCGAAGGATCCGATGCATCGGTGGCCCGCAACTATCGGGGCCAAATGAACCTCTACCGCAAAGCCGCAGAAAAACGCTACCCCCTCGCGGAGGTGGCTCAGGCTTATCTGGTGGTTATTTCCAGCCAAGGCACCCGGTTCGTGGAACTCGAAATTTAAACGGCAAGCACTTGATGTTGCCCCGCATTTCAGCCTACCTTTTTACCTTATGAACGAAATCGATACGCTGGTCATTATTCCGACCTACAATGAAAAAGAGAATATCAACCAGATCACGGCGGACGTGCTGGATGCCTCCCCGCATGTGCATCTTCTTTTTGTGGACGATAACTCTCCCGATGGCACGGGTAAAATGGCCGATGTGCTCTGTGGAAAATATGATCGCGTGCATGTGTTGCACCGGAACGCCAAAGAAGGGCTGGGCCGGGCCTATATTGCCGGCTTTAAGTGGGCCCTTGAGCGCGATTATCAGTTTGTCATGGAAATGGACTGCGATTTTTCCCACGCCCCGGAGGAGATTCCCAATTTCCGAGACAAGGCTCTCTCGGGCTATGATCTCGTGATTGGCTCGCGTTATTGCGGCGGCATTCGAATTTTGAACTGGCCGATGAGCCGCCTGCTGCTCAGCCGAGGGGCGGCGATCTATGTGCATGTGATCACCGGCATGCCGGTATCCGATCCGACGGGGGGTTTTAAATGCTTCCGCCGCGAAGTACTGGAGGCCTATAATTTTGATCTGGTTAAAGCCAATGGATACGGCTTCCAGATTGAGATGACCCATAAGGCCTGGATGAAAGGCTACCGCATTGGCGAAGTTCCCATTGTTTTTGAAGATCGCAAGGAAGGCACCTCTAAAATGAGCGGTAACATTGTCTACGAAGCCCTCTGGGTTGTCTGGGCGCTCACCATCCGCAACGGCTTCCGCCGGAAACCAAAAAATAAAGCGTAGCTGCCATGAAATCGCTAAACAGGAAAGACCAACGAGGTGCCGGAGGATCATCAGGCGGGATCGGCCAATTCCTCCTCGGAATCGTGATGATGTGCGGCGGTTTCTATCTGCTGCTCAACTCGATCATCGTGAGTACCCACTTCGGTTTCGGCTATCCGCTGTACCGCGCGGGACGATTTGGCATTACCAGCGGAATGGTCATGATTCCCTTCCTGTTCGGCGTGGGTGTTATTTTCTACGACAGCAAGAAGTGGTCGGGCTGGTTGCTCGCCGGCGGCTCGCTGGTGGCGCTCATCTTCGGCGTAATCTCGTCGATCCAGTTCCGCTTCCGAGCCATGAGCGTGTTCGACCTGATTATCATCCTCATCCTCTGCATGGGAGGCTTGGGCCTCTTTCTGCGCTCCTTACGCGGCGTTCAACCAAACAACAACTAGACCGGGCGCGTGGCGGCAATCAGCACGGCGCGGTCGCCGGGTTTGACGGGGAAATCATCGGAGGGCACGAGGATATTTTCTGCCCCCCGCCGAATCCCCACCACAACGGACTCACTGTGGGTATAGTGTTGCTGAACCGCCTGATAGGTGGGCAGATTTTCCTTAATCTCCGCGATGTAGAACTGACGGCCATGTTTATTGGAGGTGAGTTCGGCCACGACATCGGAAACTCCTGGATCCTGCAGCTCTTGCACCACCATCTGCCCCGAAAGCGACGCAATACATACCACGCTGTCGCAATTTGCGAGTTCAAAAAAGATGATGTTGTCGGGGTTGGCACATTCAACACAACTGAAAATTTCTGGGTAGCGGGTTTCAATCATTAAGGCCGCGCGCAGATTCGCGTTGTCGGATTCAACGGGCGAAGCAGGATCGACCTGCAAAATGACGGCGCGGGCCGCTCCAATGTTCGCATTGACCAAGGTGGCCTCACGCGCAGGCGATCCCTTCACAAAATGAATCAGATCGCTCTGTAATTCTGGCGGCAACTCATCCAACGTTTCATCAATGATCACCACATGGCAATCGCACGTTGATGCGTCGTGATGGATTTCCCGAATCACTTGACTTGTTTTTTCAAGCCCCACGTAATTGCAGATTAATATGTGATTTTTCCATTCCATTTCACTCATACCCTTAATCTCCTTCAATCGTGATTCCATCATAGCGGTTGCGCCTACGGATAAGACATAGCCTAAAATACTGACGCCCAACAACATGGTGGGGAATCCGACCAGAAAACGGCCGGCCAGCGTGGTGGGATAGAGGTCGCCGTAGCCGACCGTCGTCATGGTCACGATCGCCCACCAGAGGGAATCGTCCCACCCAAGATCAGGATTCACACGGCCTTCGAAATAGCGATAGCCCGCCGTGGCATAAAGCAACAACACAAATAAGAACCCGCATACGCGCAACACTTGAAGGGTGTGCACTTTCGAGAACCGTTTAAAGATGACCATCAAGAATTGAACCATATCTCCACCCTGCCGTTAACCACTACACTCCGTTTTATGAAAAATAGATCCGCTCATCAACGACACGTTTCATCTTTCGCTCGCCGAAGGCTGCCGGCGGAACAAATTCAAGATTCAACTCTGCAAAACCATAGTGGAATACCGAATCCAACTCGAAGATCCCGTAGCGTAGCGTTTTCTCGATGATGGCGCGATGTAGCCCCACCGCTTCCGGCAAAAAGAAGGTCATGAGCATGCCATCAGAATCGGGGATATCGGCCAGTTGAATGGTGAGCAGCGTGATTGCTGGAACCGCTTTGCGTAAGGCATTAAAAACGGTTTCGTAGCGAAACTTATCGCCCGTAATAATAAAACTATCCGCCGTGCGCTCGACGAACCGCAGCCGGGGAGTCAATTCCCCGCAGTCACACGGATTGAGGTCGAGTTGCACCACATCGCCCGCCCGATATTTCACCACCGTTTGGTTGCGAAAATGAAGGGTGGTAAAAAATCCTTCGCCTTCGAATACGCCCGATCGAATTTCTTTGGGGTTTCCAAGGGTTGGACAAATTAGGGAGGGGTCAAAGTGGCAACCATCGCCACAAACACACTCCCCGCCCATGCCGCCCAATTCGGTGGTTCCATAAAAAGAGTAGACCTTACAGCCCCACGTTTCTTCGATCTCCCGTTTCAAATCGGGGTGCATTGCCTCACCCATATGAATGAACGAGTTAATGGGTGCTTCACCGCGCGGCCAATGGTCGCGAATATAGGGCCACGCCTTCACCATGAGGCTCGGCAAGGTCAGAATCACGGAAGGATTCAACCGCAACAACGGTTCAAAAGATGCCGCGTAGTCGTTCGTCACCTTCATGTAGGTGGTTTGCGTGGCCCCAACATTGCGGGCCGCACGGAAATAGAAATCGTAGATTTCGGGGGCACCCACCTCCAAGCAGACAAAGCGGTCGCCCGGCCCCATCCCCGCGCGGCGGAACACCGTTTCGGTGACCTCCAATTCCGCACACTCTTCCAGCACCGATGAAAAACGGAGCACACAAGCATCGGTCGAGCCCGAACTATAATCGCTAATGAACGGGCGGGTGTGTAGGGCGTGCAGGGCTTCATTCTGCAAAGCATCGCGATAGTCCGCCTTGGTGGAAATCGGCATCCGGACCAAGAGGTCGAGCGGAGCCGATAATGATGCGCCGGTTTGCTCGATCTTCTTCCGATAGAAGGGGGAGTTTGCATGAAGTTCCTCAAAAAACCGCCCACAAACCGCTTCAAAATGCGCGCCTTTTTCGATGAGCGTTATGGCACCCTCGTGTTCCAAAAATTCATAGTTCATCCGAGCACCTCAAATGAGTTAGGAAGTTCATAGCGCACCAGCGGAAAAGCCTCGCGCTGGAGTGTCGTCAGGCAAGGGCGTCCCGAAGGCCCCATTTCGAAGGCCAATTGCTGGGTATCCACCCGGAAAGTTGCTCGGCCAGCGGGTCGTGAACCCACGAGGTTGATCTCGTCGCAAAAGAGCCAAAGCGCCCCGTTCCATCGGGGCAGCGGGGTATCAATGCAATGGGCAACAATGGTTCGTGCTACCGGAAAGGGCAGCAATCCCTCTGGGGATTGAGGCAGGCACCAAATCACATAGTCCGGGCGATGCGCCGCCAGCTGAAACGCCAGTTCTTCCACGCGGTCGCCTCCATAGTGAATCGACGCGGGATGTCCCTCCCAACCCAGCCCCGTTGAAAGGTCGGAAGCAAATGGCCCGTTGGCCTCGGACGTAATCATTAGGATCCGCTGTGGATCGCTCCCAAGGCCTACGTCTGTGAGCGCAAGGGTCAATCGTTCCTGCCGGGTGTCCAAATCGGCTTCTGATTCGAGCACGGTGAACGGCAACCGCCGAAACTCGCGATGAAAGGGAACAAGTGCTCCGCAAATTTCGATGTCTGGAACGATGCAGTCGAGCGTTCCCGAGGCCCGAAAATACTGCGTGCTGGAGATGAAAGGCACCTCTTCCAGCGCACACGGGCGCGAACGGTAGAGCCCCCTAAAAAAGGGAACTCGGTCAAATGCTTTTTGTGCTGCCGCGAGAATGTCATCCATTTCAACCAACCTCTTTAAGAACATCCCGGCTGATGCGCGGAAGAATACGACCCCGATTCAGGGGTTGAACCACAAATGTAAAATCGCCGGAATAGTGCGGGTTTTCATAGTGCCTCCGCAAGGCAAGCAACACCTTGTTCAAGGTGTTGCGCAACGCTTCATCGGGCAAACTATGCATATTGCTTTCTCGGATAAAACGGGGGCGCGGCAAACGCAGGGGCTGAGCCAGTGCGGTATAGTGCCCTTGATAACGAGCCGCATGAATTCCGCCATAATCGAAAAAGGCCCCGATATAGACCTCCGACGAAATGTGCAAGCCAAGCGCCTGATTGAAAATATACTGAAAATGCAGGTCGGGCACATGAAACTCACACAGGGTCAGCAGTGCATCGCCTGCCCACGTGGAGATGCGCCGAAGATTCATCTGCTCCACGTTATAGACCATGCGGGCGCGGTAGCCAGATTTTAGATACCGCTGCAGATCGTCTCCCGTAATGAAAAGCAACGGAAGGTTTCCATTGGATACATCCACCAAATAGTCGGATTCACCCACCCGAAATCCTAGGAGTAAATGCTGAATCCAAATGGGCTGTGGCGCAGCCCCTTCGGAGACGATGTAGCGTTTGAGTTGCACTTCAAAATCATCGGGAATGGTGTACTGCGATCCTGCGGCATAGAAGGTCGGCACCCCAAGGATATCGCAGACCCATTTCAGGGCCGCGGTTTTTTCGGCGCAAATTCCGCCGCCGCCTTGCTCCATTCGGCCCCACATTTCCCACCCGGAACAAAAGGGAACTCCCGCTATTATTTTCGAACTATTCTCAAAGGGCTGGGCATGCACCACTTCCGCAAGGCGAAAGAGAAGACGCAATTGATTGGTTTCGTCGAAGGAGCCGACAAAGTCATCCACGACTTCCGCAAACGATTCGATTCGCTCGCCTTTCCGATTATGGATGGCATAGCCGGAAAAATTAAAAAGAGCATCCACACAGCGAACGAGCTCGGCACCACATCCCAAAAAGGCGCGGCGATTGCTCGCGGCCAACGGAAGTGTTCGAGGATTTCCCGCCGACGTGGTTTCGGTGCGTTCCATCCAAATTTCGGTATGCGCGTTGGATGTATCAATGGCATCGAGATTATCGAGCAGCACCCCATTTTGAACAAACTCGATTGGACGATGAAAGGCCGAGGAAGCATGCGTGACTAACCGCCGCAACGTTTCATGGCGTAGCCGGTTTGGCGGCTCCGCCATGAAGCCCTGGCTCCGCGCTTCGGTCAAAGGCAAGTCGAGGTAGGTGCGCAAAGATTGGATGTTCCACTGCTCCATGCCCTCGGGCAGGCACAGCTCATAGGCGGCTCCATTGCCGCGAACATCTTTTAGGCTAAGTATTTTCAATGCCTTTGAGTTCGTTAAGGATTTCAGACGTAAAGTTCGTTTTGAAGGCCAAGGCCTCGCAGACCGATTCAAAGGCGTCCGCCCATTCCAGCGCACCTTCGGCCAACAGGCCAACAAGCACACACTGCTCGGGATCGAGCCCATCGAACTCCATCATTTGCAACCGAACATCAAAACCATCGGGTACACCGAGGGCGCAAGGCGCCACCGAAACCGATGCGAATTTTTCATATTGAGTCACCAAATTTGCCGCCTCTTCCCGCAGAGCATCAGGCTTTCCAAGGGTTGGATGGCGCGCAATAAACGACGACAAGGCCTGTGCATCCACGGGCGCATTGACGGCCTCAAAAATAAGATCGAGAACCAGATAATCCCACGTCTTATTGCGAAAAGTACAGCGGGCCAGGGAGGTGATCGCGGCGGAATCCAGATCGAGTTTCCCTTCTGCGTGGTTCACAAAAACCTGCAGTTTAAACTGGCCGCGCTTTGCGGCCTCGAAATATTGGATGAGCTCCTGCTGAAGAAAAGGAAGATCGGGATATTCATCCACGTTCAGTTCCGCTTCACGTTCTGGATTTAGCGCAAACTGTTCCAGCAGTTCGCGCACCGAGCGGTTGGCATCGGCCAACGATTCAACGCTGAAAAAGAAGGCCTCGGCCAGCGGGGCATCCCCAACCGAAATTCGAAGGTCCCACGACTCGTCTGCATATCCGGAAACATCCCCGGAGCAAAGCACCTGCTCGGCCCCCGGCATTTCCTTGGAATAACGCGGTGCCATCAGAAGCCGCTCGAACCGCGGAAGCCGCCATAGCCCCGCGAAGAACTACTTCTACTACTACTCGTTCCATGAAACGAGCCCGACTTCCGACTACTGGAACGAAATTGAGATTTCTTAGCCGCTCCCGTTTTTCCTTTGGAGGCGGCCACCTTTTCTTTAAATCCGGGACTTTTAGGGGCGGTGCGAATATAGCTTTTACGCTGCGCCGAAGAGCTTCCCATCGAATTTCGGAAATTGCTGCCATACTTCGTTCCCATCTGCCCTTCGAAGCCGGCATTACGCCCAACCTGGCTTCCATAGGATCCGGAATTTCGGTAGGTGGTTCGATGCGAATACATGGAGTTATAGCGGCCCATCGGGGTATAGTAGCCTCCCCATCCTGGAGAAAGCACCCACCACCAAAAGAAGGGCGAACTCGCAAAGGAGGAACGATGCTGCACGTCGCGCACTCTTTCCTCCGACCCAGGCGGGGGCTCATAAATCCAAGTGTCTTTATAGTAGCTATTAACGCCTGCGCCTTTCAGTTCGGCCGTACGGCCCTTCACGCTCAGGGTGAACAGCAGATCGTCCTTTGAGGTCTTGCTCTTGCTGGCATCCAGATCTTCGTACCCTTTGAGTTCGAATCCATTCCCCAGTTCCTTCGCCTCAAAGACGATCAGATTATCGCCTTCAAAAATTTCGTTTACGCGATTCTCAAAAGTCTGCATCGACTCATTGGAGCGAAAGGCCTCGCGCACATCGTTGAGATTAATGAACCCCTGGGTGCCGTGCGAATTTTCCCAACTCCCGACGTCCTGCCTGGCCCGGGCCTTCGAACAGTTCCCTACCATGCTGAAACCGACGACTGTGGCCACAGCGCCCACAATCAGCTTTTCATTATTATTCATGATTCAATCCTTGTTCTAGAGGCACACAACTAAAACGGCACTGACCGCTAAAGCCAAGCCCGCTTCCACAAAGCCGGCACTCAGATTCTGGTCTTCCACGATTTCCTTGCTCAGCTTTTCCTTCGGCAGGAATACCCGATCGGTGACCCCCCGAACTAAAGCAAGTAATATGCACCCGATAATGGCGTAGTAGAGGAAATGCCAGAGTCGATCGATCGGCATCTCCATCCCTTCATCCCCCATGGAAACCCCTTTCATCAGGACGATTCCGTAGGCCAGCAGGTTTCCGGCAAAGGCCACACCGGCCGCCGTATTTTTCTTTTCGCCGATCTCCTTCTGGTCGTCGTAGCTGGTCAGCTTCTGATAAAAGAGCGCAAAAAGAACCAAGCCAACTTGGCCGGCAATAAAAGGAAGCAAGATGGTTTCCAGACTGAAGCTCCCGGTAATGCCGCCACCAATAATCAGTCCAGAAGAGATATAGGCCGAGGTCGTAATAGCCGCGACCCCCATATTACGCTCTTCCACCACTTCGTGCTGGCTACAAAAACTATGCAGCACCAGCTTATCGTTCACAATGCCGGCAAAGAATAGTAGCGCCATGCCAATGGTCACATACAGCGCCACCCCACCGATCTCGGAAAGAAACAGCGCGATCGACACCTCGTTGCTCCCCTCGCCCGAAAAGGCCCCGCAAATAATGGCGGCCACCCCAATCAGAAACCCGGAAAGTATCAGGCCAATGGCTGGGTTGTCCTTTTCGGTAAGCTGCACTTCCAATGAATAGGACGTAAGCAGATCAAATAACTTTTTTGCCGCGAATAAAAACACCAAAGCGACCGCCAGCCAGGCTGCCGCATACAGGCTCCATGATAGATAGATCATTGAACTGCCCCCCAGGGCTTTGCTTAAAACAGTTCCGGAATGGAGAGGGATTACCCCTCGGCCTCCATTCCGAAACCTAAATTCCTATTTTCCTTTGCTAGCCGCCATGAGCTTTGCAACTTCATCGTCCAGCGCACTGACGGGCGTATCGTATTTGGAGGCAAGGTCAGCGGCACTGCCATCGCTTTCCATACCGACCATTTCTTCCCAGGCTTCCGCTTCGCTCTCTTGCTCTTCAACCGCCTTTTCGAGATCGTCCAGTGCGCCCAGCGGACTCTTGCCTGCATTGAATTCGGAAGATGCCTTCGCAAGCTCGGTGCGAATTTTAGCCCCCTCCACGCGGGCGGACATCCGGGTCATATTACTTTTCGCCTGAGCAACCTTCGCACGGGCCTTACCCAATTGTTCGCGCAGCATGGTGGTCAGCTGTTCGCTTTTTTCGATTTCAGCCGTCAGCGAAACAACCCGTTCGTCGGACCTGCTTTTCATTTCCAACGCCGACCGAACATCGGTCTCGTTGCTGGCCTTCGCCGCGCTCTGAGCAATGCGGGCAAACTTATCGACCTCCACGGCCGCGGCGTCGCGTTGCTTGATTAACCGTTTGTTTTCTGCCACAAGCCGAGCAATCTTGGAGGTAAATTCTCCCACTTGCTTTTCGCTATCCGCAATTGCAATTTTGCCATCGCGAACCGGATCCGCCATCGACTTGGTCAAATCATCCTTCGCACCACGTACTATATTCGATATTGCCTTAAATAAACTTGCCATGATTCTACTCCTTCTAAAACTAAATGATTATTGGGTGAGCCCACGTTTCAACACTGGGGCGGCAGCGGTCAATGCGCTCCACAACCCATCCATGGCCACGCAGAGTTCTCCCTCGGAGAGATCGCCGATCGGAAGACTTGAGGTCAGCACCACCGGCCATTTTTCCGGTTCTGCCAGCTCGGGATTATCGGTATCGCTAATAATTGCAAAGGCATACGGACGGATCGCCGTGTTGGCATCCAGTGCCTCCAGCATAAACTGGGTTGAGAGTTCTTCATCGATATCGCCCAATTCGGCCAGCTGACAAGTCAGCACGAATTCTGCGCCATCGTCATTTTTTGTGATCACCGCAGCAAAGGGGTGTTCCGATCCGCCCACATCCACCATGACGGCTTCATCGGGAAGTAATCGGGCATCGTAGCCCTGCAATTCCAGCACATCCGCAACCTGTTCCAGTGTATCGATCTTATCTGCCATTTCGAACCTCGCTTTCATTGGTTAAGCATTCATTCTTAAAACTTCAATATCATTAAAGACGGTCACACCGCCCACATAGAGACTGACCAATCCGCCGGCGGGATCGTCTTCGCCGCCCTTTTCCATCACCAAAAGTTCCGGATTTTCGAACGACTCATCGGCCTCGTATTCAGAAAAGGAAATAAACACCTCATCCAGGCTGCCATCCGAAGGAACCCGCGAATAGCGGCCATAGACGGTGCCCTGTGGTTTCTGGCGGTAGTGGACTTCATATCCATCGCCCTCCTCATCTTCCAACGTCTGGAAAATATCCGGTGCAAAAATCGGAGCGTGGGGTTCGCCGCCTACCTCGCCCTTTTCAAACAACCAGACCTGTCCATCGGCAATCAACCGGCTACGGAGCGTTGCGGGGAAATTTTCCACTTCAAAATAGACCACCGGAATAATATCGGCACCGACGATCTTAACCATCAGCCAGAGATTTTCCGTTTTGTGTCCTTCGAGATAGTAGAACCACCATTCGGCATTTTTGCCCCGATCTTGGGCAAGCTCCGCCAGCTTGATTTCATAATCCAGTCCCGACACCCCAAGCCCAATGCGCATGGCCTCTTCAATGGCCGCCTCGTCGGTTAACGTAACGGTGCTCCCCACCGGAAGCGACCGCCAATAATCCGGCTCATCCTTGGCCAAAACAACGGCGGGCTCTTCCTTCTTTTTTTTCTTTCCAAAAAACATTCCGTTTCATTCCCTTTCGATCCAGACGTGGAACTTATGCGCACAAAGCAATGCATGCCTATTATAAATATAAAATTGGTTTATAACCGAGCAGAAAGGCTTGCTAACCGAGAATGCGGGCCAGCTTAACCCAGCGTTCGATTTCAATTCTTTCCGGGCGTTCGGTATGTTCGATTCCGGCATCGAATAAAATATCATCGACCGGGGAGATATCTATTTTCTTCAAAATCGTGCCAATCTGTTTGCGGCGCTGCGAGAAACAGTGCTTTACAATTCTTTTGAACGCGGGATACAGATCGCTTTCAATGATGGGCACTTCGCGCCGTTTCATCTTCACCACCGCCGACCACACTTTGGGCGCAGGCAGGAAACAGGTTGGGCTGATCTTTTTGATGAATGTATTTTCATAGAACACACCGGTTAGTACAGAAAGAACCCCATAGTGTTTGTCGCCCGAAGGCGAGCAGAGCCGCTCTCCGACTTCTTTCTGAATCGTGAGCGACATCAACTCGGGACGGTGCGCGCATTCGGCAATATCGACCATCAAACGGCTCGCGACCGAATAGGGCAAATTGGCCGCCACCTTGGTGATTCCTCCGGCAAAAAGCTGATCCAGATCCACATCCAGTGCATCCGATTCGATGAGTGTAATATCCGAAAAACGGGTCTTGAGGTATTTCACCATCGTCGGATCTTTTTCAATGCAGGTGACCCCTCCGGCCTTTGGAAGCAGCCGTTCCGTCAGCGCGCCAAGGCCAGGACCAATTTCCAACACGTTTTCCGACGATTGGATTGCTGCTGTATTGGCAATAATGTCAAGGATGTTGGCATCGATCAGATAGTTCTGTCCCAGCCCTTTATTCGGACGGTGCCCCAACGATTCGAGCAGGGCACGCACTTCTTTTGGACTGGTTAATTTAAATTCGTTAGACATAATATTTTCCTGCTCTACAGGGTTTGTACCCCAACTAATTTTAGATAAAACAAGGCTCTACGGGAGAGGGAAATCATTTTATCGAACTCCATGGATTGGGCTTGGAGGCCATTTCAATGGCCAATGCTATCGCGCATTTCATGCTTTTCGGGGAGGCTTCATTTTTTCCAGCAATGCCAAAGGCCGTTCCATGATCTGGCGAAGTGCGAATGATCGGGAGGCCCAAGGTTACATTGATGCCCTCATCAAAGCCGATCATTTTCAGCGGCCCGAGCCCCTGATCGTGATACATGGCGACCACGGCGGCATAATCTCCCCGCAGCGCTTCATAAAAAATGGTATCCGCCGGAATGGCGTCTGTCACATGGAATCCTTTTTTGCGGGCCTGTTTAATGGCAGGATTGATCAGGTCAATCTCTTCGCGACCAATCACACCGCCATCCCCGGCATGTGGATTCAATCCGCAGACTCCAATCAGCCCATCGCCAGCCCCAAATAACTGCAATGCTTCACCCGTCAGCTGGATGTGTTCCAGAATATTTTCTTGGGTTAGCGCTTGGGGCACTTTCGAAATGGGGAGGTGGCGGGTCACCAGCATAACGCGCAGGCCGCCGCCCATGAGCATCATCCCGAAATTTTTAGTTTGCGTTAATTCCGCAAGATATTCGGTATGACCGGGCACATTGATCCCCGCTCGGTGAAATCCTTCTTTGCAGATGGGTGCGGTGACCATGGCCTCCAGCTCGCCAGAAAGGCAGCCTGCGACGGCCGCACGAATGGCCTCTGCGGCATGCTGTGAAGCATCGATTCGGATTTCCCCCGGCATCCAACCACAGGCCGTTTCCAGAGTTTGGAAACTGATCTTGCGCGACACCGGAATTTTCATGGCCTTCGCCTGCTCCCGAATAAGAGTCTCCGAGCCCAGGAAAACAAACTCCACGTCCGCGGGCCAGCGCCCCCGGCCTACAGCCTTCAACGCAACCTCCGGCCCAATTCCATTCACATCGCCTATTGTGATACCAATTCGTTTCATAAGGAAGGAACATAAAAAAAGGCCCCGCACGAAGCGAGGCCTTTCGGTGATCGGTCGAAGTCAATTAGACTTTGAGCAGTTCATCATAGCTCGGCAACGGCCAGAGTTCTGCAGGAACGATCGCTTCCAGCCCATCGATCGATGCGCGGAGTTCATCCATTGCAACAAGCTGATCGGCTGGCTTTTCAGCCGCTTCCAGTTTGGAGATCCCCGCAACAGACGCTTCCAGCAAGCTGGACATTTCCGCGGTGATACGGGCAACCGCCGGAACGGATGCGTATTCATTGATCGCCATAACCGCAGCTGGAACCAGCATGGTTTTAGCAATATCCACAGCAGTTGCTGCTTCAATACCGATGAGAGTTTCATAGGTTTCTGTGTAGATATTGTAGCGAGACTCCAGCTCTTCGTTGGACAACACGCCATACTTGGCAAACAGATCCTTGGCTTTCTGCGTTTGCAGAGCCGGCAGGGCCTCTTCGGTGGTCACCAGGTTCGGAAGACCACGCTTCGCGGCTTCTTCCAGCCATTCGTCGGTGTATCCGTCGCCATTAAACAGAATGCGCTTGTGCTCTTTGATAATCGCAGCGAGAACATCCTGCAACGCCGCGTTGAATTCTTTGCCACCAGCAACCGCGGCGTCCATTTCTGTGCAGATGTAATCGAAAGCTTCTGCAACAATGGTATTCAACAGCACATTGGCTCCGGCCGGGCTCTGGTTGGAACCCACCGCACGGAACTCGAAGCGGTTACCCACGAACGCGAAGGGAGAGGTGCGGTTACGATCGGTATTTCCACGAGGAAGCTGCGGCAGCAGATCAACACCCAAATGAATGAATCCGCCATCTTTCGACTCGTTAGCACCACCGGCTTCAATCTGTTCCACAATATCCGTCAGCTGTTCACCGAGGAAAACAGATACCACCGCAGGAGGAGCTTCGTTGGCCCCCAAACGATGATCATTCCCGGCCGTTGCAACGGTTGCGCGCAGCAGGTCCGCGTGGGTGTCCACGGCTTTCATGAGCGCCACAACGATGGTCATGAACTTGGCATTTTCATGCGGGTTGTCCCCAGGTTTCAGCCAGTTCTTTCCATCCGGCCCCTCAATGGACCAGTTGTTGTGCTTGCCAGAACCATTGACCGCGGCGAAAGGTTTTTCGTGCAACAAGCAGGCAAAGCCATGCTTTTCAGCCGTCACGTTGAGGACTTCCATGGTGATCATATTATGATCAACAGCAATATTGAGGGTTTCAAAAACCGGCGCAATTTCGAACTGTGCCGGGCACACTTCGTTGTGGCGGGTCTTGGACGGAACACCATACTGCCAGAGTACGGCATCGAGATCAGCCATGAATGCCGCAACGCGTGGTTTGATGGCTCCAAAATAGTGATCGTCGAGTTGCTGGTGCTTGGTGGCCCCTTTTCCGAACAGCGTGCGGCCCGTACGGAGGATGTCCGGACGTTCTGCAACCAGATCAAGGTCGATCAGGAAGTATTCCTGCTCACCGCCGAGGGTCGCTTTAGCCATGGTGTCGCCGCAGTCAATACCGAAGAGCTTGCCAAGACGGATGGTCTGATCGGATAGCACTTTCATGGAACGCAACAATGGCGTCTTTTTATCGAGTGCTTCACCATTGTAGCCACAGAATACCGTGGGAATACAGAGGGTGGCTGCACCAACGGTGTCGTACTTAATGAAAGCAGGGCTGGTTGGATCCCAGCCCGTGTAGCCGCGGGCTTCAAAGGTTGCACGCAGACCGCCGGAAGGGAAAGAGGATGCATCGGGCTCGCCCTGAATCAGTTCTTCCCCACCGAAACCAACGATGACTCCACCCTTAAAATCAGGCCAAATGAAAGAATCATGTTTTTCGGCCGTAGAACCAGTAAGCGGTTGGAACCAATGCGTGTAATGAGTGGCCCCCTTTTCCATGGCCCAAACTCTCATGGCATCAGCAACTTCGTCAGCAATGCTTGGATCCAGCGTGGATCCAGCATCAATCGTTTTCTGCAATGAGGCGAAAGTCGGAGCCGACAAACGGGCTTCCATGACCGGAAGGCCAAAAACGAGTTCGCCGAATCCTTCGATGGTATTCTTCATGCTATCTCCTTAATAATTAATTGCCCCGGAATCCGGAGACAACGCACCCTACTTCTTAAACAAATCCAGTCTTCCATACCGTGGAAACACCGGTTGTGATAATAAATGCATTTCGTTCTAAAATCTCCTGCGTATGAGCAGGTAGTATACCAAACGCCCATTAAACCCCTATCCCATGGCGCTCTAAATAGTTACACCTATTTCCAATAAAAACACACAATCCAGATTGTAACAATTTTGAAACGAGATAAAACCAATTCGGACATAAATGACATATCACACTCCTTTATTTACGACTCCTGCTCAACCTGTAGTTGCGCAAGTTTGGCCTCCATCCGCTTCACCTTGTCTTTAAATTTTGGAAGCGTAATCATGTTCGCTATCATTTTCTTCGCCAGCAAATGACTCATCGCAGGAGAACCAATCACAAATTCCTTCTCAGGAACATTCTTCATAACCCCTGCTTGCGCCCCAATAATTGCACCATCTCCCACTTCAAGATGTCCTGCCAATCCAGCTTGCCCAGCTAGAATAACTCGTGAGCCAATCGTTGAGCTTCCAGATATTCCAGCCTGGCCACATATCACCGAATGATCCCCAACCACCACGTTGTGTGCAATCTGAACCAAGTTATCAATCTTGGTCCCCTTACCAATCTTGGTCTTTCCAAAGCGGGCGCGATCAATAGCCACATTTGCCCCCAACTCAACATCATCCTCAATCACGACGTTCCCAATCTGCGGGATTTTGGTGCGCGAACCATCGTCCTGCACCGCGTAGCCAAACCCATCGGAACCCACCACCGTTCCGTTATGGATGATCACGTTCTTTCCAACCTCTGTAAATTCCCGAAGCGAGACGAGCGGATAGAAATGACAATTATCACCGATTACGGCCTTATAGCCGATCACACAATTGGCTTGAATGATCGTATGGGCACCAATAACAACCCCCGCGTCAATAACCACATTAGCACCGATGGATACACCCCCGCCCAATTGGACCGATTCAGCAACCACCGCAGAAGGGTGCACTCCCGCACTCACGGCCGGCACAGGCTCGTAAAAAAGTTCTGCAACCTGAGCAAAGGCCTCATCCGAATTATCCGACCGGATGAGTGCGCATTTTACAGGCCGATCCCAATCCATCGGAACAATCACCGCCGATGCGGATGTCTCCGCGACTTGGGCGGCATATTTTGGATTGGCGAGAAAACTGATATCTCCAACGGAGGCTTCTTTCAGACTGGCCACCGCTTTGATTTCAATATCACGATTGCCCTCGACCGTCCCATCCACATGCACTGCAATTTCCGATAATTTCATATCCTTACTCCTCGATCTATTGTTCTACCTTGAATTAAGGATTGATGATCTTCGTCCCCGACCGTCCTTCGTTCAAAATCCCAAGCACATCCGCCGTGATATCCACTTCCGGACTCGTATACAGAACGATATCCGTTCCAATACGGCTTTGAGCCGAACGGTCAATGACCGAGGAAAAGCCCTGAGCCCGAGCATACAGCGTTATCTCTTCATGAATTTCATCAAATATCTTTTTGGTCATTCGAGTATTCTGCTGCTCCATCTGCCGCATTCTGAGTTTTTCGAAATCGCTCATATCCTGTTCTTTTCCCAGCAAAGCAACTAACTTTTCCTCCAGCTGGTTTCGTTTGTTTTCACGAATTTCCTCCCCCAAGGTCGTATCACGAGAATCTGCTCGTAGCACCTCGATTTCTTCCTTTATGACCTGAACTTCTGCCTCGATCCCATCCCGTTCCAACTTAATATCGTCCGCCTGCTGACGAATCTGATCCTGAGCCAGTTGTGTCTTATAGAACTGCTTGAACACTTCCTGCATGTCGACAAAAGCCATGTCATCAGCAGCGCGAGCCGTTCCAAGCAACAAGAATGAAGTAGCAAATAGAGCGATTATGATCTTTTTCATGCAATATATCCTTTTGTTAAAATAGACAAAAACTGTACCCAACCGCACTAGCTGTGACAATCTATTCATACGCATTTCCAAATACGCAACCGATTCCCCCTCCATTTATTGCCCCGAAAAGAGGCCCTATTTATGCCTCGGTCATCCCATCGCCCCATTATTCCACACCCAGGAATCCCTAATCAAAAATCAGTAAACGCCACGGAAACACAAACCTTAATAACCTTCACAAAATAATTTATCCCTTAAATAATGAAAATAATGCTGGCCAGATACAAGTGAAAATGATGAAGTAATCGAGTTATCAAGCACCGAAGATCGGCGAGGGTCGATCCCTTTTTAAAAGGGGTATCTTGGTTGGGTTCCCATTTTTCAGCGCAAGATTTCTCTTCTCTTTTCCTTGCGCTGTTTTTTTCACTCAGGCTCCCTCACAAAATATTTTGGCTTTTTTTTGAACAATTTTTCGATATACGGTCTAACGATCAGTAGCAACTCCATAAAACATCAACTCCTGTTGGGGTGAGTGTTTTCAGCGTCGCAAGGTTTCCCTCCTCTTTTCCTTGCGGCGTTTTTTTATGCCCCGATCAAATCCAACAAAAAAGCCCGCACAAAATGTACGGGCCAATTCGAGTTGCTGTACCTAGCAATCAGACATTGAATAGGAATTCAATGACATCCCCATCCTGCACGATATAATCTTTTCCTTCTGTGCGAAGCAAACCCGCTTCACGACAGGCCAGCTCGCCACCCTTCTCCACAAAATCGTTGAACGCAATGACCTGGGCCCGAATAAAACCCCGCTCGAAATCGCTGTGAATTACACCGGCAGCCTGCGGGGCGGAATCGCCAAGATGAATGGTCCATGCCCGAGTTTCTTTGGGCCCTTGCGTTAGGTAACTAATAAGCCCAAGCGTGTGATAACCGGTATGAACAATCTGATCCAATCCACTCTCTTTCACACCAAACTCGTTCAGGAATTCTTCCCGCTCCTCATCCGACATGCCATTGAGGTCTTCTTCCATCTTCGCGCAGATTTTAACCACGTCGGCACCGCGTTCAGCGGCATAGGCCTTAACGGATTTGATGTAATCGTTATCCTCCAACAGCCCATCTTCATCGACATTGCAGCAATAGATTACTTTTTTATCGGTAAGGAATTGCGACTCTTTGAAGATTCCTTTGGCCTGTTCGGAATCCTTTTCCGCAAATTTATAGGCCATATTTCCGGCTCCCAAATGATTCAGCAAGGCCTCAAAAGTCGGAAGCGTGGCCGCAATGGCCTTATCGGTCCGCGATGCTTTCTGCACGCGACCCAACCGATTTTCCATCATTTGGAAGTCCGCAATAATCAATTCGGCCTCAATGATTTCAACATCGCGGATCGGGTCGATAGAGCCGTCCACATGCACCACGTTGCCATCGTCAAAGCATCGAACCACCTGCAAAATGGCATCGGTTTCGCGAATATTGGTCAGGAATTTATTACCGAGCCCTTCCCCTTGGCTGGCCCCCTTCACCAAACCCGCAATATCAACAAAATCGACGGTGGCCGGAAGAATTTTCTTCGAACCGGCTATTTTCGCCAACGTTGACAAACGGGCATCAGGAACGGGAACAACGGCCTTGTTCGGCTCAATGGTGCAGAACGGATAGTTGGCCGCCTCGGCGTTCTGCTCGCGCGTTAGCGCATTGAAAATCGTAGATTTCCCAACGTTTGGAAGCCCGACAATACCTATACTCAATCCCATGATGAATCCTCTTCGTAATCCGTAACGAGTAATGCGCAATCCGAAAAGTTACGAATTACGCATTACACCCGCTTCCAATGGTTGGAAGTTATTTTTCTTCGGTTGCGACGTTCTGTTTCGCAGCTTCCCGTGCGGTCATTGTTTTAAGTGGCCGCTCGTGAGGCAGTAATGAACCACCCATACTACTGGCACCCCCGTCCACATAGATCGTCTGACCGGTAATCTTTTTAGAATATTTACCGAGCAAAAAGAGCACAGCATTGGCAACTTCCTGCCGATCCGCGACCACATCCCACGGCAACGGGCTCATCTGACGCCAGGTTTCCGCCAAATGCTCAAAGTTCGGAATAGATTTTGCAGCCTTTGTGGCCAATGGACCCGCAGAAATTGCATTCACACGAACATGCTCACGCCCATACTCTCGGGCCAAGGCACGAACGAGCGCTTCCAAAGCCGCTTTATTCACGCCCATCCAGTTATAGAATGCGAAGGCCACTTGAGACTCGAAGGACAGGGTAACAATGGATCCACCCTTTTGCATTTGTTCCATAGCGAAATGCGACACGGTTGCCAGCGATGCACAACTGACATGAAAGCCCTGTTTAATGTCTTCATAGGCGGAGGTATACATGGTCGGCCCAAGACAGGTTTTTGGATTTGCAAATCCAATCGAATGCAGCACGCCATTAATCGGGCCGGTTCGATCGAACAACTTACGCACTTCATCTTCAATCGTCACGTCGCAGTATTCAAAACGCATCGCGTCTTTTTGTTCCGGCGTCAAATCATTGCTACGGTCGAAGAAGATACGCTTCATGCGTTCACTCTGAACCGAATAGATTACGTTTCCACCCATTTCTTCAATCATTTTGCCTGCGGCATATGCAATCGATTCAGTGTTGAGCAAACCCATCACGACATAAGTACTACCTGGTTCAATCATTCTTCGAACTCCTTTTCTTTAAAAGCGGGCGTAAACCTATCATTTCAACCGTTTATTGCAATCGAGGAATAATAGGTTTTTCTATATTAAGAGCCCAAGTCGAGAATTCGTTCACTCATGAGCGCGTTATGTATAAAGTTCCGCCTGCTGCTCGGCAAATTCAGCGGACTTTTCCTGCATGCCCCGCTCAATCACTTCCTCCTCGGAAACGCCCTGCTCCGCGGCATACTTTCGAACGTCCTCCGAGATACGCATCGAACAAAATTTTGGGCCGCACATCGAACAGAAATGAGCCGTCTTCGCGTCTTCCGTCGGCAGGGTGGCATCGTGATAGGAACGCGCCGTGACCGGATCGAGCGCCAAATTAAACTGATCTTCCCAGCGAAATTCAAACCGGGCCTTGCTCAGCGCGTTGTCTCGCATTTGTGCTCCTGGAAACCCCTTGGCCAGATCGGCGGCATGGGCCGCAATTTTATACGTGATCACGCCATCCTTCACATCCTCTTTATCGGGCAGGCCAAGATGCTCCTTCGGCGTTACATAGCAGAGCATAGCACAACCATACCACCCAATATTTGCGGCACCAATGCCACTGGTAATGTGGTCATAGCCCGGAGCAATGTCCGTAGTCAGCGGGCCCAGCGTGTAAAAGGGCGCTTCATGACAGACCTCGAGCTCCCAATCCATATTTTCCTTCACCCCATGCAGTGGCACATGGCCCGGACCCTCAACCATCACCTGAACATCGTGCTCCCACGCAATCTTGGTCAGCTCGCCCAGCGTTTCCAATTCGCCCAACTGCGCTTCGTCGTTCGCATCCGCAATGGAGCCCGGACGCATGCCATCGCCAAGAGAAAGGGAAACATCGTACCGTTTACAGATTTCACAAATTTCCTCGAAATGATCGTAAAGGAAGCTTTCTTTATGATGTGTGACACACCACTTCGCCATAATGGAACCGCCACGACTCACAATACCGCAAACCCGCTGAGCCGTCATCGGCACATAGCGCAGACGAACCCCGGCATGGATCGTGAAATAGTCAACTCCTTGCTCCGCCTGCTCAATGAGCGTATCTCGAAAAAGCTCCCACGTAAGCTCTTCCGGACTGTCGCCCACCTTTTGAAGCGCCTGATAAATCGGAACCGTACCCACCGGAACGGGGCAGTTACGCAAATTCCACTCGCGGGTATCGTGAATATTTTCTCCCGTGGAGAGGTCCATAATTGTGTCCGCGCCCCAAAGCGTGGCCCACTGCACCTTTTCCACTTCTTCTCCAATGCTGGACGAAACGGCAGAATTGCCAATGTTTCCATTAATCTTTACGAGGAAATTACGTCCAATAATCATCGGTTCCGCTTCGGGATGGTTGATGTTGAGCGGGATAATCGCACGACCTTCGGCCACCTCTTTACGAATAAATTCTGGCGTAATATGATCGGGGATATTTGCTCCCCAAGACTGCCCGGGATGCTGATGATTCGGCGAACGCATACCGGCGGTCTGCGCCTGCCTCAGCAGCCCAACATCGTGGTCCGATTTCATATAAACCGCTTTAAAGACTTCCGTCCGTCCGAGATTTTCGCGAATGGCAATGTATTCCATTTCCGGCGTAATAATTCCCTTACGGGCATAATGCATCTGCGAAACGTTGGCCCCGTCTTTGGCGCGCAGGACCATTTTATCCAACGATTGGAACGGAACGCGATTCATATCGCCACCCTGCCCGTCGTCGCCCGGCTGATATCCACGAGCCTCAACCTCAACCGTGTCTTCCCGCTCCGCAATCCAAGCCTCGCGCAGCTTTGGCAATCCTTTTTCAAGATCAAGTGTAAAATTCGGATCGGTCACTGGGCCGCTGGTATCATAGACTATAATTGGCGGGTTTTCTTCAATGGAATCATCGGATTTCTTCGTATCAGTGAGGCGAATTTCGCGCATCGGGACTTTTAAATCAGGGCGACTTCCCGTGATATACACTTTACGAGAATTGGGGTAATCTGTTCCGTAATCGTTGTATTGATTTTTTTCCTGAATCATGACCAGCTCCTGGGTTAAAAAATAATTTCCACGGTTTGGACCTGCAGGAGGGGAAGTAAATCCGCTTCCCTACGCCGGCATTATCCGAACAGGTTCGAAGGGTTAATCTCAGCCCGCCTCCTCTTAAAAACCGGGCACCCCTAGCGATGAATCAGCAGGAATTTACCGATACCCTACCGAGAGTCAATTTCATTCACGCTCTTTCTGATCATCTTTTGCGCTTTGATCAGTTTACAACTGAAAATCCCGTGGTAATATCCGCCCCCACAACCATTTTTGGAGAAATTTCATGGACTGGAAAGCAATCAGCGACCGCATATTGGATGGCGGACAAGCTACCGAAGCCGAAGCCTTAGCCGTTCTGGAGTCGTCCGACGACGAACTGCTAGAAGTGCTGCAGGCCGCGTATCGTATTCGAAAAAAATACTTCGGGAAAACCGTCTCCCTCCACTTATTACAGAACGTGAAAAGTGGAAAATGCCCAGAAGACTGCTCCTTCTGTTCGCAATCCACCCGCGCCATCAACGATGTCAAACGCTACGACATGCAGACGGTCGAAACCATTGTGGCCGGCGCGCAGGCCGCGGCCGATCGCAATGCCAAACGCTATTGCATGGTGTCCAGCACTCGCGCTCCCAGCCCGAACGAACTGGAAACCATCTGCGAAGCCACCCGTCAGATCAAAATAAAATACCCTACCCTCGAAATCTGCTCCTCCCTCGGCCTGCTGACCAAAGACAAAGCCCTTCAACTGAAAGAAGCGGGCGTCAACCGCTTTAATCATAATCTAGAAACCTCCCGGAATTTTTTCCCAGAAGTAGTTACCACACACGATTTCGACGAACGCATTAACACCGCCAAAGTCGCCAAACAAGTGGGGCTAGACCTCTGCTGCGGCGGACTTTACGGCATGGGAGAAAGCCTGCAGGACCGGGTGGATCTGGCCTTTTCATTGGCCGACCTCGATGTGGACTCCGTCCCCGTCAACTTCTTGGACCCCAGGCCAGGAACCCCGTTCTACGGCAAACCAAATCCACTGAAGCCGAACGATGCCCTACGCGCACTCTGCATGATGCGCTTTGTGATTCCTGCCGCGGAAGTTCGCATGGCAGGCGGACGCGAAACCACCCTGCGCGATCTTCAGGCGCTAGCCCTCTATCCCGCAAACTCCATCTTCACCGCCGGCTATCTAACGACCGGCGGGCGCGAATATGAAGCGGATAAACGCATGATCGAAGACGCAGGCTTTGAAATCGAAATTCAGGGAGCCAAAGGCGCCGCAGAACCCGCCCTCGCTTAAGACACCCCTATGGCCAGTTTTTGGAACACGATGGACCGCCCCATCATTGCACTTGCACCGATGGAAGATGTCACCGACACCGTTCTTCGCGCGCTGCTACTCGATGTGGCTGATCCTGGCGCATTGCATGTGGTTATGACCGAATTTGTCTCCACCGACGGGCTGGTGCATAAAAAAGCCCGAAAGCGAATCATTCATCGCCTGCGAGTCACCGAGGAAGAGCGGGCTCTTCTAAAAGAAAAGAACGTCAAAATTGTGGCCCAGATCTGGGGAAATACTCCGGAAAACTATCAGCAGGTCGTTAAAGAAATTACCGAAGAAATGGAATTCGACGGCATCGACATCAATATGGGCTGCCCCGTGCCCAAGGTCGTGGCCCGAGGCTGTTGCTCCGGCCTGATTGGCAACCCGGTGCTGGCAAAGGAAATCATCCAAGCGGCCCAAGAAGCCACTCACCTCCCCGTTTCTGTAAAAACCCGCATTGGCCTCAAGTCCGTCGCCACCGAAGAATGGATCGGTCATGTGCTTGAAACCAAACCTGCGGCACTCACGATCCACGGACGCACCCAGAAACAAATGTCGCAAGGCCTCGCTGACTGGAGCGAAATCTCAAAAGCCGTGCGTCTGCGCGATCAATTGGATCTTGATCTTCCAATCCTTGGAAACGGCGATATCCAATCCTTGGAGGAAGCCCGCTCCAAATGCGCCGAGTTCAACCTCGATGGCGCCATGATCGGGCGCGGCATTTTCAACAACCCCTGGCTGTTTATGGAAGAACAGCGCGAACGTGCTCCAGAAGAAAAGCTGGAGATGCTCTGGAAACATACTGAAATGTTTGATCGGGTATGGGGAAGCTCCAAAAACTTCCACATTCTGCGCCGCTACTACTCCATCTATTCAAAAGGGTTCCATGGAGCCGCCGAATTGCGCGCAAACCTTATGAAAACCGGAAGCATTGAGGATGTGAGCCGCGTATTAAAAGAAGCCACAT
>JBAHZU010000107.1:0-27671 GCA_037132875.1 Pontiella sp. | reverse complement strand
CCTTCAGATTCTTCCAAGGATTGTACATCTTGATCTTCCAGTTCCACCTTTTCAATTTTAGTGAAGCGACTGGTGATTTTTTTTGCGGAGACATTGACCTTATCTACATCATCATGCGCAAGGCGGATGCGGTTGGCTAAGGAATCCATGCGCGTTTGGAATCGTTTAAAATCTTTGGAAAGTGCCACGAGGTGTTCCTGAATAATATGCACCTGTTTGCGGGTGGCGGCATCTTTCAGCGCGGCGCGAGAGGTGGTCAACACCGCCATCATCGTGGTGGGTGAAGTCAGCCAGACCCGGGCCCGGTGCGCCTCTTCCACCAGCTCCGGATAGTGGCCATGGATTTCTGCAAAGATGGCTTCGGCGGGAATAAACATCATGGCACCGTCGGATGTTTCGCCGGGGATAATATATTTGGTGGAAATATCTTTGATATGTTTTTTGATATCCTGCCGGAACTGCTGTTCAGCCGTTTTCCGATCTGCGTCGCCCAAATTAAAATCGACCATCTTCTGATAGCTTTCCAACGGAAATTTGGAGTCAATACAAATGATTCCGGTCGGTTCGGGAAGGAATAGCACACAGTCGGCACGCACGCCGTTGGGAAATGTATACTGCAGCGAAAAACTATTTTCTGGCATGATATTGGAGATTAATGCATTCAATTGCACTTCGCCGAAGGCGCCGCGCGAGCGTTTATCGGAAAGGACTTCCTGCAACGAAACCACATTACCAGAAAGCTCTGCAATTTTTTCCTGGGCCTTATCAATTTCCACCAAGCGTTTCAGGACATCCTCAAAAACTTTGCTGGTTTTCTCGAAGCCTTTTTCAAGCCGTTCCTCGACCTTTTCGCTGATTTCGCCAAGCTTTTTTTCATTGGTCTCAATCAGCTCTTTAACGCGCTCGCCCAGTTGCCGGGAGTTTTTTTCCAACGATTCATCCACCTTCACCCGAACCAATTCGACATCGTTGCGCAACTCTTTCCCCAAGCTTCGTAAAATTTCTTCGACCTTCAGAATCCGTTGTTCACCCTGCTCTGTCTGAGTGCCTGTTTGACGGCTAAATTCGTCCAAACGCGTATTCACCTTGGTATTTCCGGTGAGTAAAAGTATGAAGATGGCTCCGAGAGCCACCAGCACGGCCATAAGAAGCATGGGAATCAGCATGGGTTCCTCCAAGGATTGGAAGAAGCACTATGCCGAACATTTCACCCCTTGGAAAGCGCACGCGGCGGATTTTGCCACACGATGAGTGCAGGACTAAAAAATTGAATCCTTATTTTGCGGTTCGTTTCTGATAGTGCTTCGAGTCGCCGCGCTCATTGAACCCGATCTCTTCGCCAATGCCTTTAATACGCCCGCTCAGACAACCCCGGCACATGGCGGAGTTTTCATCGATGCACGGTTTGTTGTCGTAGAGTTGATATTTAGGCCGAAATTCGGTCTCGGTTAGGTTGGGCATGATCACATTTGCTCCGCACTTCAACCCCTGCTCACGACCAGTATATTCCAGTGCTTGGAGAGCGGTGGCGGCGGCAATATTAATATCGCGTAGCACCATACGAGTCACCGCAATCATCTTCAATCCAAGCAATAACGCCTGGCTCTTTTGCTCGTCGGTATAAAGAGGAACTTTCTGCCCCATCGGGGTATCAGCATGCGGGATATACGGCCCCATGCCCACCATATCAATATCGATCTCTTTCAAGAATAGGATGTCGCGCGCCAAATCCTGCATGGTTTGCCCGGGCAGTCCCATCATAACTCCAGTTCCCACCTGATAGCCCATACGCCGCAACGAAGCCAAGCATTCTAACCGAACACCCATCAAATGATCTTCCGGATGAATCGTTGCAAAGAGAGCTGGGTTGGTGGTTTCAATCCGCAGCAGATAGCGTTGGGCTCCGGCGTTCATCCAGCGTCGATAAACGTCTTCAGTTTGCTCGCCCAAGGACAACGTAATACCCATTTCGCCGTGCGTGGCTTCGGAGATCCGTTTTACGACCCGCTCAATCATGGCAATATAGGTTTCGTCCTGACGTTCGCCGGATTGGATGACACAGGAACCATATTCCGCATCGAAGGCCCAGATGGCTTCTTTGAAGATTTCATCTTCATCCATCTGAAACCGTTCCACCTTTTGATTACTGCGCCGAATCCCACAGTAGTAGCAATCCTTGATGCACAGGTTGCTGCATTCAATCAAACCGCGGAAATAAGCCACGCGCCCAACATATTGTTCTTTCAGCAAATAGGCGGTATCGAACAGCGCTTGTAGCTCGTCCTTATCCGTGATGGATAAAAGCTCCACGATTTCGTTTTCAGACAAGGCTTCTTTGCGCATTGCTTTATCGAGTATATTTAAAACCATTTTACTCCCCCTTTTATTTCTGATTGGGGTTCCAGTGCATGACGATATTGCTTAGAAATAGAGATCGCGTTCTCCTTCGCGCACCTGGGTCATGCGCTCCTTCAGTTCCTCTTTCGCCTTGCCCTCCGGCATGCCTTCCAGCTCGCGTTCAATCTGTTTCAGGCCCGCGTTGAGGGTTTCGCCAGAGGAATAATCATTTAGATATTCAAGGAAGGTCAGCACGGCATTGGGGGTGCAAAATCGCTTCACAAAACCCGGAACAGCAAATTCCATGAAGTGTTCACCAGTGCGCCCTTTTCGATAGCAACCCGTGCAGAATGAAGGAATGAATCCCGCATCGCACAGTTCACGAATCACTTCGTCCAGCGAACGGTTGTCGCCCAACAGGAATTGACTCTTTTTAAAGGACTCCGAATCCTCTACCGCATACGAACCCACGCCAATGCTCGACCCGCCGTCGATCTGACTGACCCCAAATGCGAGCATTTCATTGCGAAGCTCCGTGGTCTCGCGGCAGGTTAGAATCAGGCCAGTATAGGGAACCGACAAACGCAATATGGCCACCAAACGTTTAAAATCGAAGTCGGACACGTTATGCTCTTCGATAATCGAATCGATATCGGTTCCCACCGCCGGTTCCAATCTGGGGAAAGAAATGGTGTGCGGCCCCACATTAAAGCGCTCTTCCAGATGGATGGTGTGGTACAGCAACGCCATGGTTTCGAACTTCCAATCGTACAGACCGAGCAGGGCTCCAATTCCCAGATCATCGATGCCCGCTTCCATGGCCCGGTCTAGGCCGTACAGGCGCCAGAGGTAGTTCGATTTTGGACCGGCGGTATGCACCTTTTCATAGGTTTCCTCATGATAGGTTTCCTGAAAAATCTGATACGTACCGATATCGGCTTCCTTCACTTTTTTAAATCCTTCCACATCCAGCGGAGCCGCATTGATGTTGATGCGGCGGATTTCGCCGGGCCCTTTTTTAACGCCATAGACTTTTTTCACGGAATCGTGAATATATTGCGCGTCGGATTTGGGATGCTCACCATAGACCATAATCAGACGCTTGTGGCCCAGATCTTCCAAGGCTTCAACTTCCGCCACCAGTTCTTCCGTCTGCAAGGTTTTTCGATGCACCTCTTCGTTATCAACACGGAAGCCGCAATACTCACACTTATTTATGCATTCGTTGCCCACATAAAGGGGGGCAAAGAGAACAATGCGGTTCCCATAGATGCGGCGCTTCAGTTCGCGGGCTCCTTCAAAAATTTCTTCAGCCATCTCCGGGGAATCCGCATTGATTAACGTGGCCATCTCTTCTGGTTCAAGGCGGTTTTTATCCAGCGAACGGCGAATAATTTCTCGCACTCGCTCGGGAGTTGGATTTTTAGTTTTTTCCAACCATTGGAATATTTCATCCTGAGGAATGAAGCTTTTTAAACCTGCGGTTTCAATTTTGGGTAATCCACGTTTCATTTTATTTTCATTTCCTCTTCATATGCATCCAATGCGGCAGGGAATGGCGAAAGAACGCGCTTGAGCACGCCCTGCGTCTGGGCAATGCAGAGACCAAAGTTGGTGATCGGCACGCCGGCCGATTCGCATTTCTCGATGCGACTTAACACTTCGCGGCGATTTTGCATGCAGCCCCCGCATTGCACCGCCAGCTTGTATTCGGAGAGGTTCTCAGGAAAGTCTCGGCCGGAATAGACCTCAACCGCCACATCCACGCCGACATATTGACGCAACCAGCGCGGAATTTTGACCCGGCCAATATCATCTTCCAGCGCATGATGACTGCACGATTCGGCAATCAGCACTTTATCGCCAGGTTCCAGTTTATCGATGGCCGCGGCCCCCTTTGCAAATTTTCGAAGGTCGCCTTTCAAACGGGCAAATAGAATTGAAAAGGTGGTGCAGGGAATGTCCAACGGCGTATCAGCAACCATCTTCAGCACCATCTGAGAATCGCAAATTGCCACATCTGGAGTCTGCTTCAGCATGGCCAGCATGTGCGCATATTCTCGTTCTTTGCAGACCAGCGTGGCGGCATCATTATCCAGCGCATCGCGGATCGTTTGAACCTGCGGCAGAATCAGGCGCCCTTTTGGAGCTTGCAGATCGATGGGCACAATCAGCATGGCCAATCCACCCGGCTTCACCAGATCGCCCATCAGCGATGGTGGGGTGATAAATTCATCCGGGCAAACGCGAAGCAGTTCGGCCTTGAGTGCCGCCAAGATTATATCGCGCGAAGAACGGTCGGTTGAATTGCAGGACAGGTAGGATGGATCTGCCGAAGGGGTCTGGTCCGACTTATTTGCAACCTTGATGACCGGAATCTTTTTGGCTTCGGCCTTAGCACACACCGACTCTTCAAAGGAGGTTACTTCATCGCCTTCGTGCACCAACACAATCACATCGGCCCGATCAAAGACTCGTTCGGTACGAGCGATGCGTTTTTCACCCAGCGCCGTCGTGTCATCAATACCCGCCGTATCCAAAAAGACCACCGGTCCAATGGGCAACAGCTCCATCGATTTTTCCACCACGTCGGTTGTGGTACCCGCCTGCGAAGAGACCATGGATACATCCTGCCCCACCACCAAATTCAGGAAACTGGACTTTCCGACATTCGTCCGCCCAAACAAAGCAATGTGCAGTCTTAAGCTTTTTGGTGTTTGCTGCATCAGCGGTGTCCCATGGCCATCAGGTTTTGTGGAGTCAATGTTTTCTCAACCCGTTCGGCCCCGAGTTCTTCCATCAGATATTCTTTAAAATCCATTCGTTCGGTAGCTTTGAAGACTTCAACCAATTCTGTGGCTCGTTCATATCCAATGCTTGGAAGAAAGGCCGTGATGATTTCCACAGATTGGAAGAACTGTTTTTTGCATTCCGCTTCGTTCGCTTCAATCTGTTCCGCATGGCGGGCCAACATCTCGCTGGCCGAGCCCAGCAGCTCCATCGATTCGAGCAATGCGGATGCGAGCAACGGCATAAATTCATTCATCTGGAGACTGCCGCGCGAGGCACATTCCGTGATGATGAAGTCATTCGCCTGTACCTTGATCCCAATTTGCATGACACTTTCAAGGATTACCGGATTCACTTTTCCCGGCATAATCGAAGAACCCGCCTGCACCGCCGGCAGCTTTATTTTTTTATTCATGTGCAGTAGACGCAGATCGCCGCAGATTTTTAACAGATTCGATGCGCTCGTTTTAAGCAGGCCCGACACCTCCACAAACGCATCGGCATTGGCGGTCTGATCCACCATATTTTCAGCACGGCTTAAACCGAGGCCCGTAATTTCGCGGAGCTTATCCGTGACCAAGAAAATATAGCTACGGGGTGCCGTGAGGCCCGTACCAACGGCGGTGCCGCCCAGATTCACCACTCGCAGGCGTTCTTCGCCCTTAAAGGTGCGCCATCGGTCGCGCGCAAAAGCTTCGGCAAATGCACCAAATTCTGCCCCCAAGGTAATCGGAACAGCGTCTACTAACTCAGTTTTTCCAAGGGTTAGAATATGTGCAAATCGTATTTCCAAACGTTGGAAGCTGCCCTGCAACTTTTCCACTTTTGCGGAAAGGCTACGCAGTCCGTAGATGGCGGCCACCTTTACCGCCGTTGGAAAAACATCGTTGGTCGACTGGTTTAAATTCACATCTTCGATCGGGTGAATTGTATGCCCAGCTTGGTTTGCAATGACTTCATTAATGAACATGTTGGACGAGGTTCCGGCACCGCCCTGCAGCGCGGGTAAAGGGCACTCGGGATGCCTTTCAATCTGTTCGCACGCATGAATGATGGCATCCGCTTTAGCGGCGTCGATCAACCCCAGTTCTTTATTCGCCAGCGCACACGCTTTTTTCACTTCGGCCAATGCAGCAATGAGGCTGGGGGCCACACGACTTCCAGACATTGGAAAATTTTCTAGGGCCCGTTCGGTATGGATTCCCCAAGTCACATCCGCGGGGATTTCCTTTTCGCCTAATAAATCATATTCTGTTCTCGTGCACATCATATCTGGACTCCATGCCTATTCTTCGTGCCCTTCCTTAATTGAAATCACGCCTACTTCATTTTACTGAGCATGGATTTTACGGACACCCCGTGAATGCGGCCAAGCCGTCCCGTGAGCGAACCCAGTTCGTCGGTGGAGGCATCGACGATCAACGTGATCGCAGAACAGTGGCGTTTGGGGCATGGAATTCCCGTTCGAGCGAGAATCATTTCGCCGAATTCCGATAACAGTGCATTTACATGGGCCGCGCTATTTTCGCGGTTCTCTATAATCAGGCCAATAAAGCCCAGACGTTTTTGCATGAATTCCTCCATTCCGATCCCTTCGAAATCTTCAGAGTCTGTTTAAAATCCCTTACAGCGGCCGTAGCCCATTGCGCAGGACCACGCACCCTACCCAGCCAAATCCGGAAGACAAGTGAATTTTGGAGCACACGAATATAGAGATTCCATCTAGACAACCATCAAATAAGACCGGCAGGATTAATCCTCTCACCAAACCGTACGGATATTTTCATAGGGACGAGCCAGGCACGTATTGCGCATTGAAGCCTCGTTGATCCGCTGACTCGGCTCGATGCCATCCAGTTTCCCGAGTACAGGCAAAGTTTTGGGGTTCTGCCAGCACGGAATTTTACGGACACGAAGCCTGCGTTTCAACGCCTCATCCGCGCGGGGTTCAGGTTCGGGGGGCTAATCTTTCGGAGCTCTTAGAAATCAATCCGAATCATTCGATTCATTTTCATCAGAGCTATTTGTCGTGAAGTTATCCAATCTCCAGGAGGGTGATGTCAGGGGCCCGCTAAGATGTAGCCTGAATAACTTAAAGAAAGGATTCGTAATAATACGGATAACCTTCTGCAACCCTTTATCACTCATCATCTGCACCTGAACTATTGCATCATAACCCGTACGCTGTGAAAACTTACCAGAGGCCATTGCATTGAATACATCGCCCTCAAAGGTGGCTTCATCCGTATATATTTCTCCCTGCTTAAGGGCGAAATCAAGGTCAAAACTCGTGATCGAAAAGGTGCTAAATCCTGGAATCACTTTTCTTAGCAAGCGAGAAAATCCTGTGAATAAAGGCATATCCGCTAATTCGCCATCTTTTACAGCAACCCTTCCATTTCCATTGGCTGTTTCAAAAAACTTTTGGCGCATATCTGCTGCAATTGAGGCCTGAACGGAGACCAACCCTTTGGTGCGTTCTCGGGTGGGTAGCTTCACAAACTCCAGACACTGTTTGAAATCAGCTCCCTTCATATTGAATTCGAGAGCATACGGCATATTCGTTTCCCCGGGCTCCAAGCGAATACTGAAGAGTCCATCCCCCTCTCCGCCATATATTCCAAATACGGAATTAGAAACCGTGATGTGTGAACCGTCACCGATGACAACCGCAGAAAAGTGATCCAGTGCCGCAATGGGAAGTGTAAAGTGTTCCGCTTCTACTTCAGCCCTGAAGTCCGTGGCCCGCATGGTTTTCCAGTCCAATGCCCCCTTGGCTTTTATCCGAGTCTGTCCCGAAGTATGAACTTTCTGCCCAAATAGGTTAAAGTCCGCGTATGTCACGTCTTCCAATAACGCTGGAGGAAGGCTTCCGAATATATCAAAATGAACCGTTGAATTTCGGAAATCAATTTCGGCCGTCCCTTTCATGAAATCAACACCACTCATTACCGTAATGGGCTCAATCCTTAAGAGCGCGTTCGAATAAAATGCGGATATATTTACGGAAGAGAGTAAACCATCATGAATCCCTATTTGGTTTCCTTTTCCGTGCACATTAATAAAAAATGTTTTCCGATCCGTATAGTTTGAGCCGAGCTCAATACTGATATCGGGAGCGTCTTCAGGGAACCAAAAACGGCCAATGGCATTGGTGGCTACAGGAATAATGGCCAATGGCTGTAAGAACAAATTAGGGTCCAGACTCCCCTCCGCCTCCACTCCAAACGTTTCACGATATGAATCCCAAAAAACACGCCCGGTAACAGCTCCACCCTGTAAAGAACTCCCCACCTCCTCCGCGCGTTCTTCCTGTCCGCGGATGGTGGCATGCAATTCGGTTAAATCCAAATAATTGTTCGAGCGGCGGATGTTCCCTCCCACGGACTCAATCAACAATTTACAATATGAAACATTCTTAATTAAAAATTTTCCCTCAATAGCATTTAACAGTTCCGTTGCTTTTTCAGGGCCCACCTTCAGAGAAAACTCCGGCAATTCATCAAACTGAAGCTGGATCTTAACCAGAAGATCCAAAATAGATTGCGGAGCAAGCGATAAGAGTTCTCGAGAAGTTATCGAATTATTCAGATTCGCCTCGATTAATTTACTTTCAAAATTATAAGTCCCGTCGAGCTCCAGCGATCGGCCCTTTCTATACGCGCTGAACTTCTCAAATTCAAGTTCAGGATATTCATAGGCACCGATGACCTCCAAACGATCAAACTCAACCGCATGAATGCTCAACTCCTCCGCAAAAAGTGAGAATTCGACCACACTTTCCGAATAGTTATCCGCAACAATTGAAAAGGATACATTAACCTGAGCCTTTCCAAGTATCTTCAGTTGCTGTAAGTGGGCTTCCAAGATCTTGAACTTTTCAGCACTGATTAACACGGAGGAAATAATAGCCAAATCCTGAGAACTTTCCAGGGGTGGCTGAGCCTCCTGAAAAGGGGCACGATCCTTTTCTTTTTTAAGGAAGCTTCCATTCATCGTAAAATCAATACCGATCCAGGACACTTCCCCATCAACACATTCAATCCGATCCGGAAAAAATCCAAGGGTTAAACGAGCGGACTCTATAAAACGAGATTCACTTTCTTCCGGTATATTCACGCCCCATTCTACAGAGGGGCGGATCTTAATCCCAACCGCCGCGAGGTCTAGTTTCCATCCGTCTGAATCCTGCTCTCCCAAATCTATTTTACGGGAAAAGAAGACCTCTCGCGCTTGAAGTAGCGGACCTAAATCGTGCGGATTACCGCTGTAGTACGTTACATTCGAGGCCTTCCAACCTCGAAGCGTAAGCTGGACCGCATCCATATCAACCGGAATACCGGCCTCATTAGCTCGCTTAATTATATGCCGCAATAGGGGATCAGGAACGCCATACAACCGAAGAAAAACAAATGAAAATATGAGAAGAATGAAAACAACACTAAACAAACGAACCAGATTCCGAGCTACTTTATAGGTAGTCAGGGAAATTCGTTTGCTAATTCTTATCTTTTTCATCTATTCGACTGCAGGGGTTGCTGAATTTACGTCCAAAATAAAGTCTGTAGTCAATACATCAACAACCAACTTCTCCAGATAGAAAACCACATCACGCCCCTTCACCATCGAATAGAAACCATCTATAGTTTCCCGACCAATCAACAGCACGTGACCCAATTCATTGGGTGTAGAAAGACCAATATGTAATTCAGCCAAAGGATTCGCCAATCCATAAATATCCAGCTTCCGCGGATTATATGCGATATACCCCGATGTATCCACGCGCTTTAATTGTTGCAACAGCTTTTGCATAACGGCTTCATTCAACCGCACATTCACATTCGTTCCGGCAGGAACAAAGGATTGCTCTCCGGAACGTTGAACCACCTGTCGCGCCAAACCTTGTTTTTGTAGAGCAATCCGATTGATCTGATCCGTGTCCAACGCCCATACATTCCGCGACTTATAGATAAGCGGGTCAATGATAGTTCCCGGAACAATCGGCAGATTAATCTGATGAATGGCAGGGTTGTCATCGCGCCTAATCAACAACCCCCCTTTGCTCCCATGGGTCGGAAGGATTTCCAGGCGATTGGTTTTGCCGTATTCAGCAGAACCAAATTCAATAACCCATGCTGCAGCAACACGATTTGTCGCCACATCATATTCGGTAATTACCGCATTAACCCAAAGGACCACCAAATCAGAAATACTTTTAGGGTCCGCTTCCCACACTACGGGACTTGTAACGTTCCACGCATCGGAACCATTATAGGCCATGGCCAGCTGCTCTGCTCCGTGTGTAATTTTTATAGAGGAAATACTCTCTGGGGGCACCGAAAGCACCGAGGCATCGCGAAAACGATCAGAAGGCATATTCAACAACTGCAGAATATCTGCAGACAGTGAAAAAACCGACGTATCATCTGCATGACGAGCATAAACAAAGCCCGGCTGATCCGCAATATCATCGCCAATGACCAACATCCGAGATGTTCCATCGGTATGACCCAACGAAATCTGGCGGGTTTCTCCCTGCAGACCGTACACGGAAAAATCGGAAACATTATCCGCTTCAAAATCTTCGACATGGAGCTTATAAAGTTTTTCGACAAAAAGATCCACTTGCTTCACATCGGCCTGAGCGGATACGGGTTGCTGTATCCGCCATCCATTGTTCGGATCCTTCACCAATTGCACAAAACCTGCCGAACCGCGAATTTCAATACGACGTACTCCGGCTACATTTCCGGGAAACAGAATGCGATCCCGAAGAAGGTCTAGAGAGTTCGGAACCACAATCAGGAGCTTATCCGATACCGTATAGATATTTTCATCCTCATCCGACTTCACATACACCATATTGCCCAATGGGGTTGCAGAACCCACAAGCCAAGTATGCCGCCCCAGATTATCCACCGCGACAATCGAGATCAGCGGATCCGCGAAACCATACTCGGCGGAATCCATTCCTCGAACAGACAACTGCTCACCCGTAATCGTGGTGCCCTTTCCCATTGAGTTGAGCCCAGATACCATCCGATTGATCAGCGCTTCGTCTGCCCGGCCGGAATTTCCATCCCGATCACCAGCCATCCATACGCCATTTTCTTTCACACAGCGAACCACCTGATTGGAACGCGTGAATTCAATTGAAATCAACGTTTCCGCATCCAGATTAAATAACTGAACCCGTTGGGCCACCTTAGAGGGCAAATTTGCGCGCATACTTTCCTGCACCCAAATAAAGACACCCAAAATAACGATGCAGAATAAAATAATTAGTGTAGAACGATCCTTCATGTTGCCTCTATTTTCTTCGACGACTCCATACCACAAGACCCATAAGCATGGCCACGGCAGGAATTCCTGTTACATTAATCCAAAACAAACGACGCAACTGTTTGCGCGAAAGACTCAGCTTCACATCTTCAATCGGCTTGGGTGCAATTGCCATCAACTCTTCGCGGTCAAGCAACCAGTTTAAAGCACTCATAAATAAGTCTGAGTTTCCACCGACCATACTCCCGTTACTCACGAAATCAGAATCCCCGAACACGACCATCCGTGAGGATCGGATCTGAACATCCAACACGGTTTGAGATGCACCGCGCTCAACGGCAACCCCCAATGAAATGGGCCGATTTGGATCGTCACCCATAAAATCCCCTTTATCGGGATCATATTTAGCCGTCGGTTCTTCCACCTGCATTTCCGACCAACTTTTATCTGAGGTAAAAAACAGGGGCACAACAGAAGGGCGATCCACCGAAAAATTCTGATTCTCTCCGATCAGCGGCATCACCGAGCGCGGTAAAATAAACTGAACAATGGAGTCCATTTCCATGCTAATCGGATGCGGGGAGTAGCGGCGAATATGGACATCGCTCCCCCGCAACGTATTTTCTGGATCCACGACAATATCCCTCCGTAGAGCCACACCCCACCGGTTCAACATCGGTTCCATTCCGGTCTCTTTCAACGCATCGAGCATCACCAGCAGACGACCGCTACGATTGAGATAATCCTCAATCATTTCAACCGCAGCGGAGCTCATCATCTTTTCAGGACCAGCAATCACCAATGCGGCAGCATCTTCTGGAATCTGTTTTTCTCGGCTCAGCATCAACTCTTTAACATTCAGATTGTCGCGTTGAACAATGATCTTTAATTTTGAATATCCAGACATTGGATCAAATTCAGTAATTCTTTTCTCGCCATGCCCCGCCAGAAAATAAACCGTAGGCGTATCGCCCTGCATTAATCCATAGATCGCACTCGAAAAAGCCTGCTCCCCCTTGAAGGCAAAAATGATGGGATTTCGCCACCCCTTTTCCCGCCTGCGGTCCGCCAGATCCGACAGATTAACCACCTTACTACGCTCCCCCAGAGAAAAAACCACCACCTGAGCTTCGGTCAACCCATATTGATTCGCCAGTTTTTCCGTTCGCGCGAGGTCGCGGGTGGGGTCCACCCATTCCACTTGAATATTTCGGGAATAATACTTATATTCCTCTAATAAATTCTGGATATCAAAATACAATTTATGTTCTTCCTGAAAGAACACGGTTACCCGAACCTCCTGCTCCAGCTCATCCAACAAGCGGAGTGTCTTCTCCGAGAGGTCGTAATACGTTCGGCCGCTTAAATTCGTGCGTACCGGGTTCCGGGCCGCCACAAAACCGATCATCTGTATCAGCACAAATGCCAGCAGCACTGCAGCAATGGAGTTTAAATTGATTAAAAAACGTTTCATTGGAAATCCTGTCTAAACCCGTTTACTGTCGATCATCCGCACCGCCGCAAAGAGGAACCATGCCGTATGCGTCACATACATGATTACAATCCGACTATCCACAATGCCCCGCGCAAAATCCATCATATGTGCAAATGAAGAATAATACAGCCCAACCATCCGCACATCAGGGCTCTGGGCCGTATACGCCATATACATCGTCCCGAGAAAAGACCCAAAGAGAAGCGCAAATCCACCAATAGCCGCCACGATCTGATTCGAAGTCAAACTCGACATAAATAAACCGACCGCAATATAGAGCATCCCCACCAGGAGCACGCCCAGCGCACCCGACTGCAATGCGCCCATATCCGGGAATCCGGTCACATCCGCCGGAGCCAGCTGATACTGAAAGAAGACATAAATGATGGCAGGAAGCCAAAGTACCATATAAAAAATCAATGCTCCGAAAAATTTGGATAATACCAGCTCAGAAACTCGTACCGAAGTGGTCAATAAAGCTTCCAGTGTTCCCAACTTCCGCTCTTCGGCAAACAAGCGCATCGTGATCAGCGGAACAATAACCGGCAGCGCAAACGTCAATAGCGGACCACTGAACATGAGCTGAGTTGCAATGGTTAATGACTCGCCGTGAGCCAGCTGACTCAGCAGCCAAATGAAATTACCCCCGGTCAATGCCCAGAAGAAAAACATGACCACATACGCAATGGGCGAATAAAAACAGGTGCGAAGCTCTTTTTTGAGCAGACATATAAATACGCTCATTATTTCGCCCCTTTCTTCTGGGTAATCTGCACAAACGTATCCTCCAACGAATGCTGTTGCTCTGAGAGCTCTCGAAGTGCCCAGCCCTCAGCAACCGCAAGATTAAAAAGTTCAACACGAATTGCGGCGGAATCCGCCTTAATTTCAAGCAAAAGCCAACCATCAGCCAGTTCAGTTGCACTACGAATATCCAGCCCTTTCATCGAAGTGACTTTCTTTATGGCCGCCGCTTTTTCCGCCATCACTTCCATTTCGATAATGGAACACGCATGGAGATTTCGATGCAGATTTTCTTCCGTGTCTGAAGCAACAATTTTCCCCTCGTTAATAATAAGGATCCGCTCGCAGATGGCCTCCACTTCCTGAAGAATATGGGTGGAAAGAAAAATGGTATGCCGCTCTGCCAGCGAAGTAATCAGTTCGCGAACTTGGCGAATTTGGAAGGGGTCCAGCCCCACCGTCGGTTCGTCAAGCACCAGCAGATCCGGATCATGCACCAGACTATCCGCCAAGCCAACGCGCTGACGATAACCCTTCGAAAGTTGCCCGATAATACGTTTGCCCACCTCGGTGAGGCCGCACTGCTCTTTCACTTCATTAATTTTCGCGCGGCGCGCGGAAACTTTCACGCCTTTCAACGAGGCTCTAAATTTGAGATATTCATCCACACGCATTTCTGGATAGAGCGGGCAACTTTCCGGTAAATAGCCAATTCGGCGGCGCACTTCTTGCGGATGCGTGGAAATATCGAACCCCGCCACCGTAATAGACCCGGCCGTCATCGGAAGGTATCCCGTCAGCATCCGCATGGTTGTCGTTTTCCCAGCCCCATTTGGACCAAGAAAGCCAACGATCTCTCCTCGGCCCACGTCAAACGAGATATCATCCACCGCCAAACGCGCCGGATATTTCTTCGTCACCCCAGATACTTTAATCATAAAATAGACCCACCTAATTAAAGCGATGTATTATGCAGGAACCCTCCGCCGAGTCAAGTAGAGGGCGGGTTTCAGAGGGTAAAGTTCAACGCCCATCATCGGGCACACATTCCAATTCGGGCAGATGCCAGCCCCTAGTTTTCCCCGTTTAGAATGGCTTCCGTTTCATCCAGAAATTTTAGCATTTCGGGCGCGGTTCCAATCGTGACCCGCAAATAATCTTTGGTGCGCTCATCGTTGCCGAAATAGCGGACAATAATATTTTTATTTCGCAGCGCATCAACCAGCGTCTTTGCCGTAATCCCCAACGGTTTAACCCAAAGAAAATTGGTCTGCGATATCCCCATTTGAAAGCCCAGCTCGGAAAGTTTATCAACGACCAGCTTACGCGTTTCGATAATTGCCGAAACATTCGCCGTCATCGTATCCTGATCCAAGATTGCAACACGGGCAATTTCTTGCGTCAAGTAATTCACATTATAGGAATCCTTAATCTTAAACATCGCGCCGATCAGCTCCGCAGATCCTACGCAATAACCCAAGCGAATCCCTGCCAGAGAATACGACTTCGAAAGAGTCCGCGCAACAATCACATTTTCATACTTCAGCGCAAACTCCATGCAGTCGTCATCCGCAAAATCAGCGTAGGCTTCATCAATCAGCGTGACTCCATCAAAGTTCCGCACAAAAGTCTCAACCGTTGCCTTGTCATAAACAAAACTAGTGGGTGCATTCGGGTTCGTTAGAAAAAAGAGCGATGCGGAATAATCATCTGGCATCTGCCAACCAAAGCCCGTATCCAACGAAATCGGTTTCTTTTCAACATCTTCAATATCCGACAGAATGGGATACAATGAATACGATGGATCAAAATAGCCCACCGATCCATCCCGTTCCACAAACGAACGAATACTCAGAGCCAGCAGTTCATCCGAACCATTGCCCACAAACACATTTTCAATTTCACAGCCATGCAGTTCCGCAATCACCTTACGCAGCTCAATGCAAACGGGATCCGGATAGCGCGAAAGCACCGAAATATTAATCATCGAGAGAATATCCTGCACATCCGGCGATGGAAGATACGGATTTTCATTCGTGTTCAGTTTAATAAGATCAGCATCTTTCGGCTGTTCGCCAGGCACATAGCCTTCCATGGCCTGAACGGACTTTCTAATTAAATTACTCATAGTTATTTCTCGTTGATATACCGACGTTGCAGTTCCGCTCCGCCATGCAATTCACTAATCAAGATAATGTTTTCGGTTCTCAGATATAGAGTACCTTTCTGATTGCCCCACCGGCCTTTACCATATTCCATGACCCGGCGCTTTTCTTCTGCCCACTCCGATTCCTTATCCGTCCGGACCCAGAACACATGCTCCAGTTTCAGAAAACGCAGGGCACAGTGGTCGCCAGCCGTAACCATTTCTTCAAACTGATTTCTGTCAGCCAACCCGCTGTAGCTTTTCAGGCCGTCGTCATCTTCTCGGACTTCCACTTCCAGCCAGATTTGATCCACAAACTCTGATGAACGTTCCATTAATCCACTCGCTTATTGGTCAAACCGAATGGAGGCCGACCGAGCATGGCCGTCCAGCGTTTCCACGCGCCCAAAGGCTTCAACCACCGGCAACACATCTTCAAGATCCTCTTTCGTAAACTGGATCAAGCTGACCCGACGGCGGAAGTCCTCCACCGTTAAACCAGAAAAATAGGCCGCGGTTCCACCCGTAGGCAACACGTGGCTCGGACCCGCCGCAAAATCGCCCACGGCTTCCGGTGTCCATTCACCAATGAAGAGAGCACCGGCATTCTGAACTTTATCCACCCAACGTTCAGGGTCCTCACAAATCAGTTCCATGTGCTCCGGCGCAAAGAGATTACACAGGTGCATGCCCTCATTCAGATCATTCACCACCACCAACAGCATGCCCTTTTCCATCACCATATTCACCGGCTCGCTGCGGCTCAGTTCCTTGGCCTGCTTCAAAATCTCAGCCCGCACCGCCTCCGCCTGCTTCAGAGAAGTTGTCACCAAAAGTGCTTTTTCAGATCCCGTTCCATGCTCCGCTTGCGAAAGTAAATCGGCCGCAACATGCGCCGGATTGGCCGTTGAATCGCAAAGCACCGCAATTTCGCTGGGGCCCGCAACCATATCCAATGCCACATCGCCATAAACCTGACGCTTGGCAGCCGTCACATACGGTCCGCCCGGTCCGACAATTTTCCGAACCTTGGAAATTGTTTGGGTTCCATACGCCATGGCTCCAATGGCATGAACGCCACCGATCTTATACATCTCGGTCGCGCCGGCCAAATTCAACGCATAAATAATATACGGGTTCAGTTTGCCTTCCGTATTCGCCGGAGAACACGCCACCATTTCCTTCACCCCGGCCACTTGCGCCAATGTCAGCGTCATCAATGCCGTCGAAGCCAATGGAGCCGCACCGCCCGGAATGTAAGCTCCCACGCGATCAAACGGCACAAATTTTTCACCCAGCATACCGCCCTTCGGCGTCTCCATCTGCCAGTCTTCCCGCAGACCACCAATAGAAAATTCCGTAATCCGTTTATGGGCTTCCTTCGCCGCCGCTTTGAATGCATCGTCCACCAGCGCGTCGGCGTCCGCAATTTCCTGCTCCGTCACACGCATACTTTGGGAGGAAATAGTGGACCCGTCATACCGGTGTGCGCAATCAATCACGGCCGCATCGCCGCGCTCTTTCACAGCAGCCAAAATCCGGGCCGCTGCTTCCATCGCTTTCACCTCAACTGAAGGGCGCAAAAGAAAGTTATCCACCCTCTTATATTCTTTATCCGTGCCCCACTGAACAATCGGTGCATAGTTCCTACTCATAGCGAAATCCTCATAAATAATTCAAAGATTGGAAAATCTACCCCTATACAGGCCAGATTCAACCCTTATTTGCCAATGCAGAAGCGCGAGAAAATGTTATCCAACAGCTCTTCATGATACTGCCGCCCCGTCACCTGTCCCAAATACTCCAATGCCGATCGCAAATGCTCGGATGCCAACACGGCATTTTCTTCGACATTCTGATTTAAAAAAGCGCGGGCCTGCTGTGCTTCCTGATGCGACTTAATCAGTAAATGTCGATGCCGCTCAGAAATCACCGCATGCGGCGGTGCCTGCAAATCGGCCCCTTTTTCGAGGGCATCAGCCATCGCCCGTTTCAGGGTTTCCACCCCCTCACCGGAAATCAACGAAGCGTCCACCCCTTCCACATCCACCTGTTTGCCCAAATCCACTTTATTCAGCAGCACAATATGCCTGGCGGGATCCAACTTTTCGAGCCGGAGCCGATCGTCCTCATGCAGCGGAAGCGAAGCATCGATCATATAAATCGAAAGATGGGCCTCTCTCGAATGTGCTTCCGCGCGCCGGACTCCCTCGGCCTCAATTTCGTCGTCGGTCTCACGGAGCCCCGCCGTATCAATAATACGCAGAGGAATCCCATCGAGCACAAACCCCTCCTCAATCGTATCGCGCGTCGTACCCGCTGTGCTCGAAACAATGGCACGGTCAAAACCAAGCAATGCATTAAGCAAGGTGGATTTCCCCGCGTTTGGACGGCCCAAAATGACCACCCGAGCCCCTTCACGCAGCAAACGGCCTTCATCCCACGTGTCCAACAATTGATCCAAGGTATGGAAGGTTCGGTCGAGCAGATCAGCAATGCCAGAGAACACATCATCCGGCAGCTCATCTTCCACAAAATCCAAGGTCGTTTCCAAATTGGCGGCCACTTCCAAAAAGGCTTCATAAATTCCATTAAACTGCGAACTTAGCTTCCCCTCCATCTGTTCCAATGCGGCCGATGCCGCACGATCCGACCGCGCACGAATCAAATCAAAAATGCCCTCCGCCTGTAGCAGGTCAATGCGTCCATTCAGAAAGGCTCGCTTGGTAAACTCGCCCGGCTCGGCCATGCGTGCGCCCGCCTCTAGGCAGCGGCGGAGAATTCGGCGCATACCCACCGCTCCCCCGTGACCCTGAATTTCGAGCACATCTTCACGGGTGTAGCTCTTCGGTGCCCGCATAATTAACGCAAGGCCGGTATCGATTTCCTCGCCGTTCCCATCGATTATTTTTCCGTAAGCAAAGGTTCCGTGCTCACGAACTGAAATGGGAGTTTTATCCAAAGGTTGGAAAAGGCGATCTGCAATTTCCCACACCGCGGGGCCGGAAAGTCGAACAATCCCCACCCCGCCCTCGCCGGGAGGCGTGGCAATGGCCGCAATGGTATCTGGGTTATAAAGTGACATGCGCGGCATACTATCCATTTCCTGCCCCTTGTCACGCCGAAGTCATGCCGAACACGAAAGGAAATTTAAATTCTTCCCTTGCACAATTCCGTCAGAGTTTTACAGTTCAGGACATGGCCATTATCCGACAAGAAACCGAACAGGACTTCGAGGAAATCCGCGAAGTCATCGAAGAAGCGTTTAATCAGCCCGACGAGGCCGATCTCGTCGAGGCCCTCCGTACAGGAGAGAAGGTAATCATATCGCTGATTGCCGAAAAGGACCAAACCACCGTCGGCCACATCATGTTCTCCATCGCATCCATCGATGGAAGCCAAGCAAAGATCGCCGGCCTCGCGCCGATGGCCGTGTTGCCGGAATACCAAAATCAGGGCATTGGTTCCGAATTAATGCGCGAAGGACTCGACGAATGCCTATCCACCGGCTACGACGCGGTCATCGTGCTGGGATACGCGGATTATTTTCCCCTCTTCGGCTTTAAACCCGCGGCTGAATTTGGCATTCAATCCGAATGGGCCAATCAAATTCAAGACGACGCTTTCATGGTGCTCGAACTACACGCCGGAGCCCTCGATGGCATCTCGGGAATCGCCCGCTATGCCGATGAGTTCAGCGAACCGACCTAGCACGGCTTCCTCCCACATTTTGAGTTCATCTTTCCGACGGCCCTTTCCGAACCTTCACCGTCGTATTAAAAAAGAGTTGTTCAACGATTTAGAACGTGCAACCCAGCGTCCAAAGCGTGGAAGAAAACACCCCGCACTCAATATCTCGTTGCGTGGAATCGAATGAACAGATCCATCGGTCATTTTAGTACGCAGTGTCATTCATGGCGGAGCGCGTCAATGGGATCCATCATGGCCGCTCGTCGGGCCGGATAAATCCCGAACACCACCGAAACCGTAACGGACACACTGAAGGCTACCGCGAAAGCCGGAAAAGTAAGTACCGTTTGAACATCCGTAGTCGCGGTAATCATAATCGGAATCAGGGCACCAAATACGAGGCCAATGACCCCGCCCGAAATCGACAAAATCAGTGTTTCCATCAAGAACTGAAGAACAATGTCCGCTCGGCGAGCCCCAAGCGCCCGCCGAATACCAATTTCGCGCGTACGTTCGCTGACCGTTGCCAGCATGATGTTCATGATGCCAATGCCACCCACAATTAATGAGATAGCAGCAATGGATCCCAATACAATATTAAAAAGACGACGCGTTTCCCGCGCCTGACGGATCAGCTCCAACGGTACGATAATACTATAGTCTTCTTTCTCATGATTTTTTTTCAGCACCCGCCGGGCAGCATCCACGGCACGCACCACGTTGTCCTGCTCATCAATCGTTAAAATTAATTCATGGAGTTCAATTTTTTCAAATGTTCCCCCGCCATCACCCCATTGCATGAAAAGGTCGCCGCGTTTTTGCAGATAAGTACGCAATGGAATATAGACCGACTGATTTTCTCCATCAAGCCACAGCTCGCGTCCGGATGGCGCTTCACCCTGCGCAATATCGCCAACAATTCCAACCACGGCATAGGCATCTCCACCAATGGAAATGGATTGCCCAATAGGATCGAATCCGGCAAATAAAACACGGGCCAGCCGAGTTCCGACCACACAGACCGGGGAACCGAATTCCATATCGGCACTGGTGATAAAGCGCCCGCGAACCATCCTATAATTTTGAACACTCAGATACCACGGGGTCGTGGCAATCACATCCGTCTGAATCCGGCGCGTTTTAAAACGAACATCATACCGAAGCACTTTCATGGCAGTGCTCGCCACGAGGTTCGGCACAAAACGGGCGAGATCATCGGCATCGGCATAGGTTAGACCATAGCTTGCCACTTGGAGACCACTCCCGCCACCCCCATCCTGCGGAACCTTGACACTTTTCAGCAGAATATTTTGACTACCCATCCGCTGAATCTTTTCCTGAATCTCGCGATTGGCTCCCTCGCCAACACTCAGCATGGCCACCACCGAACAAACCCCGAAGATGATACCCAGCATGGTCAAACCAGCCCGAAGCCGATACTGCCCGAGGTTCCTAAAGGCCAGCTTAATCATTCGTTCTAACCGCATTGAACTCATGATGTAGCTGCTCCCTTCCATTCATTGGAAATAATATTTCCATCCATAAATTGAACAACGCGCTGAGCTCGATGAGCAATTTCATCATCATGCGTAACCATCACAATGGTTTTTCCCTCCGCATGCAGCTCATCAATCAGTTCAAGAATCTCCTGTCCCGTCTTGGAATCCAGATTCCCGGTTGGTTCATCCGCCAGCATCAAAATGGGATCGCAAACCAACGAGCGGGCAATGGCCACCCGTTGTTGTTGCCCACCGGAGAGTTCCATGGGTTTATGCTTCAGGCGCGAAGAAAGCCCCATACGTTTGGCCAACTTTTCGGCCGTCACCCGCGCATCGGCCTCCGGAACCCCTTGGTAGAACAACGGAACCTCAATATTTTCAAGCACGTTTAACTGCGGAATAAGATTGTACGACTGAAAAATAAAACCCAATCGCCTAGAACGGATTTCCGATAACTGATCATCGCTCAGATCAGATACATCCTGATCGCCGAGCAGATAGGTTCCGCTGGAAAGACGGTCCAGACAGCCCAGAATATTCAAACAAGTTGATTTCCCCGAACCCGATGAACCCATAATCACCGCATATTCTCCCCGATTAATCCGCAAATCAATGCCGCGCATCGCCGTGACTCGCAAGGAACCATTAACATATTCCTTAACCGCGCTTTTTAGCTCTACAATCGCTTCGTTCATTTTGCGGCCTTGGTATCCTGCGCCTTAGATTCCTCGGTGAGCGGGCTCTTTTGGAGATTCATTTCAGATTCAAGTTCCACCTCAGCATAGAGCATCATCTCTTCACCAATTTCCACGCCGTTGATCACTTCAATATACTGGGTATTAAACTTCCCAATCTCCACTTCACGCAGCTCTTTGTAGCCATGATCCACAATATAAACATAGTGCTTATCTTCACTAGAGACGACCGCTTGAATGGGGATATACAACACATCATGAAGTTCATCGGTTATAATTTCAACCGTCGCCGACATCCCGGGCTTCAGCTGTCCGCCGGCATCCGACAAGACATCAATCACAATGGTATAGGTTTTTACGCCAGAGCTGTACCAGTTCTGAGAATCCGGTACCGCACTGATTTTGCGGACCCGTCCTTGTAGCACGAGCCCAGGAACCGCATCCAGCGTGGCCACGGCATCTAGTTCCATAGAAATTTTATCAATCATGGCCTCCGGAATACCCACCTTGATATCCCACGCACTGAGGTCAGGAAACGATAGGAGCGGCTGACGGAACCGAATGGTTGAACCCACTTCAATTTTACCCAAGCTCCCAGAGCGGCGTTGTTGGGGATAAAAAACCTGGCCCTCAAAATCGGCATACGCCTTGGTATTAATAAACTGCTCCTCGCGAATCACCAGCTGATTACTTTCAATTTCCAACCGCGTTTTTTTCGATGCAATGGAAGCGCTTTTACTCGCCACATCCGCCATGATGGTTTTCTCCAAACGTTCCAAGGCGGAGATGGCATTTTTCAGCGCATTATTGAGCTCTTTGCTGCTTTTAAGGTGCGTATACTCTCGCAGAATATTGAGATCCTTCTTCTTATTCCGCACTTCAATCTCTTTGCTTTCCACACCAAATTGATCAGCTTTCAACTCTGTCTGGTTCGAATATCCTTTGCTATATAGCTCCTGAGTACCCTCCAGTTCAATGCGGGCCGTTTGCAACTGTTGCTCCGCCAGATAGATATCCGAGGTCGCGGTATCCACCATTTGGGTATATTCAACTTCTTCATATTTCTTCAGATCAAGCGAAGCCAGCTCAATTTTCAACCGGGCACTATCCAAATCCGTTGCATTTTTGAGCTTTGCAATCGCCAGATTATCCTGAGCAAGTTTCAAACTGGCCACCGCCTCAGCCACATCTGATTGCTGGTCCAAGAGCCGCTCTTCCAGCTGAGTGGATTCCAATTCGAACAGCAATTGCCCATTCGTCACGGTGACCCCATCTTCAATAATAGAGATGATTTTAGAATCCCGATACGCCTCGTTCAAAATCAGCCGACTGCTCTTCGCCACCAGCTCACCCGACTGGAGAATGCTCACCACCAGATCCCCGCGTTCCACCGTACACAGATGGACCGTCTCCATATCCACCCGATTATCATCTGCACCGGGCTTAAAAATCCACACAAGAACCGCAACAACGGCAAGGCCAATTCCAACCTGTACTCTACGGCGTTGCAACGGTTTCTTCTTCATTATTTTTTCCATACCACATCCCTTTAGGGTCAATTTCAAAACGTTCAATCTCATTCCAAAAATTCAATCGGTTGATCGTGTAATCAATCAAAGCCGTCGTTGTATCATTTTGAGAACTGAGCAAATCATCTTCCGCATCGAGCAGGTCGCGCGTTTCGGCCTTCCCCTGCTTCAACAGCAATTGCGTATTTTCAACACGCCGCTCGGAAAGCGTCACACTGAGCATGCGGTTTTTATAAACCGATCGGTTTCGTTCCAGCTTGCGCCACAGATCGCGCACCGTACGCACCACATCCGACTCATCCTCATCCAACGCACGAATCTCCCGTTCTAACGAAATTTGCGCGATACGGAACGCATTGCGCTTTTCCGTCCAGTCAAAAGGAAGATCCAGACTCACCCCTAGATTTTGTGAAATATCGCCCCCATCCGACGAATCAAATTGTTGTTCCGCGTTGTAGGAAACACTGAGGTTGGGCAGGAAGTTACGCTGCTGAATCTCGACCTGCCGCGTGTGATCCTCAACCTGTTCCCGCTTGGTCACCAAATCCAACCGATTCGACAGGGCATACGTCATGGCTTCATCAAAATTAATATCGATTTCCACCAGCCCCTGAATCACCAAACGTTGCAGTTCATTCGTATCGGGAATCACATTCAATTCAACCGGCAATCCCAGACTATATCGGTAATCATCCAGTGCCTTATCATAGCTCGCTTTGCTCAGCGCCCAACTATCCGCCGCATCCAGCTCGCTCTGTTTTGCCTGCGCCGCCGCAAAGGCAGCAATGCGCCCGGCTTTCGCATAGGATTCGGAACGCGCTCGGTTAACCACCGAAGCTTCATAGTTTTTCTGCACATTGATCAGCTGATCGCGGGACTGCAATGTTGAATAATACTGCTCGGTGGTATCAATAACAAAATCCTGCTGATACCGTTTAAACTCCCGAACCGCATAAACCATATCCCGCTCCGCTTGGCGTAACGGTTCTTTGGTCACTAACGGACCAAATCCATTCAGCAACGGTTGTACAATATTAAACGAGAGCGCATTGTTCTCGGAAGAGGTGTTCGGGTTGGTGAAATAACTCAGCAGATTCTGAGAGAAACCAAGGCTCACTTTTGCCCCAGAAACCAACGTACGCCCGATACTCACCCCGAAACTGGAATCCACTCCGTTATCCCCAAAGGTTTCCGCAGTACCATCCTTCATCGACGTGTACGAGGTTTCGGCACTGGCCGATGCATCATAGTTCCAATTGAAATCTTTCTGGATTTCACTCAGGCTCAACGCCTCAATAAAAAGCGCCTCCTTTTGGAACTGATACGAACGGCTGTTCGCCATGGCAATAATCAACGTATCCGTGAGCGAAAGCACCTCCGATTCCAACTGAGACTCATCGAGTTCGAGCAAACGCTGAACCATTTCATGCCGATTATCTCCAATCGTAAATTCATCCGACTCCCCAAACCCACTGAGTTGTGCACCCCGAATATTTCCGTAAGCAGCACGGTCAGCTCGCTCCTCAGCATACGTCCCTATTTTAGTACAGGAAGAGAGCAATAGCACACACATCGCCCCTCCCATTAAAAGTGGTATTCTAATTTCCATATCTCCCTTAAATAAGAACAGGACGCCCAACGAACCCAAAGCCGGACACTCGGTTCAAAATAAATCACCCCTTTTATTCCAGCAACGCACGGTTCACAATCCACCCCCTTTGTGCTATAAACCCTTCTTAAGACAAGCAAACCGGAAGACAACATGAAACAAGTACTGGTATTGATTAATCCAAAGTCTGGCATGGGCGGACCTTACCGCTATATCACCGCGGTACAGGAGGTCTGGGACAACGGCGAACATGATATTTTTTATCAATTCAGCCGATCGGCCGAAGACGGTGCCGCAAAGATCCACCGGGCCATAGAGCAAGGGGTCGACACCGTTCTCGTCGTTGGCGGCGATGGCATGGTCAACACCATCGGTAGCGAACTCGTGGGAACCAACGTGAGCCTAGGCGTACTTCCCGCAGGGAGCGGCAACGGATTTGCCCGCCACTTCAAAATCCCCATGCAGCCCATCGCCGCAGCCAAAGCCCTACTCAACGGCCACTCCACACCCATTGATGTGGGCAAAGCCAATGGCCGACTCTTTTTTGTCACCTGCAGCCTAGCCTGGGATGGTGCCTTGGTAGAATCCTTCGAAAAATATCCCTTCCGCGGCCTTGTTCCCTATCTGCTCGCCGGAGCTCAACAGCTGCTGGAATATCGGGCCCAACCCTTTCATGCTGAAATCGACGATGAACACCTCGATTTCAAACATCCACTCATTTTCACCATCGCGAATCTATCTCAGTTCGGCAGCGACTTTCTCGTGGCCCCCGATGCCCAAGCCGACAACGGATTTTTGGAACTGGTTGCCATTGAAAAAAATGACCTCCCCATGGTACTCGCGCAGGTTCACCGCATCATTGAAAAAACGTTCCACCAGCATCCATTGGTAGTGAACCGGCATTTCAAAAAAATGACCGTGCGCCGGCAGAACAACTCCCCCGTCCAGATCGATGGCGAAATCTTCAACACCGAAAACGATGTCACCATCGAGGTCATACCCAGCGCACTCAACGTCATTATCCCCACCTGACTGTAACGCGTGAAGGATTTTTCCAACCCTTGGAAACTGATTTTTTTTTAGGATTACACGCTATGGATAACTTTTCAGACGACACCCTCTTCATGCGCATGGCCGTGCGCGAAGCCGAGCTCGCCGCCGCCGAAGGCGAAGTCCCCTGCGGCGCCGTGATTGTGCTCAACGGAAAAGTCATCGGCAAAGCGCACAATCAAACCGAAACCCTCAAAGATCCCACCGCGCATGCCGAAGTGCTCGCCATCACCCAAGCCACCCAAGCCGTCGGCAACTGGCGGCTCATCGGGGCGGTCATGTATGTCACCAAAGAGCCCTGCCCCATGTGCGCCGGGGCACTCGTGCTCTCCCGCATGAAAAAAGTCACGTGGGGGATGACCGATCCCATCCGCGGCGGCGCCATCTCGAAATTCAACATTCTCAACGAAGCCGACCTTAACCACGCCGTCGAAACCGAAGCGGGCTTAATGGAAAGCGAATGCCGTTTTGTCATGCAGAAGTTTTTTAAGAACATTCGGCAGGCGTCCAAAGATCGGAAAAAACAAGCGCAGCTCAATGAGCAGCATAACGAGAATCAACCGGATTGGCCAAATTGCTAATGCCCAACCCTCAGAGCCCAGCTCAAATGATCACTCATCGGAACCAAAAACATAGGAGAAATCTGGATTCAAATTCTTGATCACATTGGTGGCAAACTGCTCTGACAACTCGATAAGAATCAACGTCTCTTCCATCGTATAATCGATGTTTCCATCCTTCTTAGAAATTTCCGTGACATCAAACTGATGGCTGATCGTCAGGAATTTATGGATCGCGTACGACGTATCCAATTCAATTTCCTCCTTAAACTGCATCGGCGTATCCTCCCAATCCAGCGTCAGCACCAGCGTGCCAGCCGGAACATCCAGCTCCACATAGGAAGAGTTCCCAATAACCGCCAAAAGCACGTTATTGGCATACACCAGCACTTCATCCGCAGTTGGCTCCGGCTCGGTACGAATCAGCGTAAGCTTTCCAAACGCGGGAAACACCTCCTCCGGAAGCACGGATACAGCCATCGGCTCAGATGCAGGATCCACCACCGGCGTACCGCAACCACAGAAAAGGAGTGCGCACGAAACAGCCCATAGAATTTTAAAAGTTAGATTCATATACAGAAAGACACCCTAACGTTCCAAGATCGATTAAGGAATCACTTATTTCCGAACCACCGGATTTTGTATTTTTGCAGCCCATCCAATCCCGGTCAACACGCAGCGGTTCAGAAGTGAAAACACTCCAACGCCATGCTCAGCAGGACGACAGAGCAGGCTGCATCTACACAAAGGGCTTTATTCACCAATAATCTTTACCAGCACACGCTTCGAGCGTAGACCATCGAGTTCATAATAAAAAATTGCTTCCCAAGGCCCGAAATCTAATTTCCCATCCGTAATGGCCACCACCACCTCGCGCCCCATAAGGGTGCGCTTCAAATGCGCATCGGCATTATCCTCATACCCATTGTGGGCATACTGATCGTATGGTTTTTCCGGCGCCAACTTTTCCAACCACCGTTCATAGTCCGCATGCAGCCCACCCTCATTGTCATTAATAAAAACCGATGCCGTAATGTGCATGGCATTCACCAAACAGAGCCCCTCTTTAATCCCAGAGGCCAAGAGGCACTCCTCGATCTGCGGGGTAATGTGAATAATCTGCCGCCGCTGCGAGGCTTCAAACCAGAGTTCTTTACGAAATGACTTCATGGATGCTCCCATTCTTAAGTTCCAAACCACACCATAGCATGCCCGTCCCGCGAACTCGGCCATCAATACCCAGAC
>JBAHZU010000041.1:0-10425 GCA_037132875.1 Pontiella sp. | reverse complement strand
CTTTAATGGTTGGGTGCTTACATGATGTGTGGACCCATTTCACGATTCGTTATCCGTACCGCAATAACAACATATACCCGGAGAATACCATGAAAATTAGCGCACGTAATACACTTGGTGGCACGATCAAATCTATCGTCGAAGGTTCTGTAAATAATGAGGTTGTGATCGAGCTGAGCCCTGATGTGGTAATTACATCCGTCGTTACGAAAGCATCTTGTGAAAGTTTAGGCCTTAAAGTGGGCGGAACGGCCTATGCGATCATTAAAGCCAGCAATGTTATGGTTGCCGTGGATTAAAGATATAAATGGGGTAGCGTCTCCGCTCAAGTCAATCGGTGATTTCGAGCTGATTTCAGATCGGGCGGGACGGGCTCCATAATGATTCGATGATGAGTTGATTCTGACGGGCGAATCTTCCTTCCTTTTGACCCCCGCAGGTATCTGGCAGATGTGCAAGGCCTCCGCCATTCTGGGAGATCAATGACCCCGGAAGTCCTTTTTCTTCGAACATCCCGTGGCTGGAACGGGAATATCATTCCGTAAACACCCTTTTTTATCGACTCTTTCTCTTTTGGTATGAGTGGTGTTTTGTGATTTCCATCGTGAGATGGGCTCGCTATTCGTCTTCAGCCCATGGGTTTGTCGCGATCCAACAGGATCGGCTGAGCTTTGATTCGACGGGTTTTTCCCGCACCCCTTTTCCTCGCATTCAGCGAGTGCGAAACGATGGGCCCTCGCTTGCTCCGATGATTTTTATGGATGATAAGGATGCCTGCCCTTTCCTGAGAAGAGGGGGCTGAGGCGCACGGTGAGTGGGCCTTTATGTGGATTCCTTTTGTGGAAATTTAAAAGTTAATCGCTTGACCTAAATGGGCGTTTGAATAAGTTTGGTCGATTGATTAAAATGGAAGGGTGTAGATGTCTGGGTATGCAATAGGTGGTCTTACTAAGCAGAAGATAATTGCGGCGGCGGGTGAGCTGGCGGCGGAGGTCGGTTTTGACAACATTACCACCCGCATGGTGGCGGATCGTTCCGGTGAAAATATCGGAAGCATTCATTATCATTTCGGGGGTAAAGAGGGTCTTTTTGAGGAGGTTGTTTTGGCGGCCTTCTCCGGCTGTCAATCTAAGGAAGATCAAAAGGCCATGGTGTTGCCGCCCGATACGAGTTGCGAGGAATTATCCCGTATGATTCGTGAGATTGTGAAGGGGGAAATTACAGACATGTTTCGGTCTGATCGCCCGGGCTGGCATGTTCCGGTGATTTATCAACTCCTGCAGCGGGAAGATAAGCTCTATACCCTTTTTGAAGAAGAGATTTTAAAGCCCAGCATGGAGCATCTGGTTGCATTTTTCAGGCTCATTGACCCGAAGATGAGCGATGAAGACATCCACCTCCATGCCATGTTGATGAAAATGCCTGTTTTTGGGCATGCGGATTATATGAAGACGATGCTGAGGACGCTGAAAATGGATCGTTATTCAGACGCCTATCTTCAGCGAATGGAAGATTTGATTGTGAAGCAGACTCAGTTGGTCCTGGGTTTGCCGTTGGATATTCAAGATACCTAGTGGGGAGAGTAGTAGATGTTAAAAATGTTGGTTAAATTAGTCGTGATCCTTTTGGCGGTCGCCTTTGGATTTTCTTTGAACTTCCTATTGCCCCTCTTCCTGTCGCCGCCCGGTGCGGGAATGATGGGAATGGGCAAGCTTCCGCCTCCTGCTGTGAAAGTCATCGAACTGAAAGTGGTTCCTTTGGATACGCGGAGTGAGTTTATTGCCACCATCGAGCCGGTTCAAGAGGTGCTGGTTCGCTCGGAAGTTTCGGGCTATGTGGATCGTGTTCACTTTAAAGAGGGCTCGCTGGTCCAGGAGGGTGATCTTCTCTTTACCATTGATCAGAAAAAATATCGTTCCTTAGTGGCGGCCGATGAGGCCATGCTGGAAAGTGCACAGGCAGAACTGAGCCGGGCCCAGACGTTTATGGATCGCTTGATCGCTGCGGGCAACAGTATTTCGTTGTCGGATCTTGATACGGCGGTGAGTGCTCATTTGAAAGCGGAGGCCATCATGAAGCAGGCCGAGGCGACGGTGCATCTGGCTCGGCTTGATTTGGCCTATTCGGAAATTCGTTCGCCGATCAATGGGCGCATTGGTGTGGCTCGGATCACGAAGGGAAACTATGTCAGTTCTGCAGCAGGCGAGCTGGCTCGGATTGTGCAAGTTGATCCGATGCGGGTGGTGTTTGCAATGACCGATCGGGCGTATCTCGATGCGCGGCAAAAGGCGCTTGCTGGCCATGCGGATGCTTTGATTGCACAAGTTCGGTTGCCGAATGGCGCGACGCTTCCAACCCTTGGAAAAATTGAATTCACGGATAATGCCATGAATATGAAAACGGGAACGATGGCTGTTCGTTATCTTTTCGAAAATGCCGATGAAATGCTCGTTGCGGGTGGATATGTTAATCTGATGATTGGTCCATCGGATCGTCCGATGGGATTGCGTATTCCACAGCGTGCGGTGCTGATGGATACCGAGGGCTCTTATGTGCTGACGGTCAATGAGGCCGGGCTTGTGGGGATGACCCGGGTGGAGCTGGGGCGGACCATTGAGTCGGACCGGATGGTGGTGTCGGGCCTCAAATCAGGGGATCGGGTGATTGTGGATGGCGTGCAAAAAGCGCGTCCAGGCCTGACGGCTACCGTGACTCTGCTGGAGGCGGCTCAATGATATCGCGTACGTTTATCGAGCGACCTCGACTCGCCGGGGTGGTGGCCATTGTCATGATGCTCGCCGGGCTGCTTTCTGTCACGTTGCTACCCATCACACAATACCCGCAGGTTACCCCGCCCACCATTGTGGTGCGCGGGATGTATCCCGGCGCAAGTGCGGCCGTGTTGGCCGACACCGTGGCGGGGCCCATTGAGGATGCCGTTAACGGCGTGCAGGATATGATCTATATGTCCTCCTCCTCGGATAACACGGGCCAGTATCAGCTGACCGTCACCTTCGAGGTCGGGACTGATCCTGACCTGGCGCAGGTTAAGGTGCAAAATCGCGTGGCGCAGGCCGAGCCGCTTTTGCCGCGCGAGGTGATTCAGCAGGGCGTAATCGTGGAGACCCAGTCTTCGGATATGCTAGGTTTTGTGGTGATTAGCTCGCCGGATAATAGCCGCGATATGCTTTTCCTGAGTGACTACACCTATAAAATAATCAAACCCGTCTTAGAGCGGATTCCCGGAGTCAGCCGGGCCCAGGTGTATGGCCCGAAATACAGTATGCGGGTCTGGATGGATGCGGACCGCCTTTCGGCATTGGGCATGAGCTCGGAGGATGTGGTGAGTGCGATTAGTCGCCAGAACATTCAGGCCTCGATCGGTTCCGTTGGAACCACGCCAGATGATGGCTCGGCCCAAGTGGCCTACACGCTCAAGACGCAGGGCCGTCTGAACAGTCCAGAAGATTTCGGAAACATTGTTGTTCGTTCGGGCGCCCATGGGGCCGTGGTCTATCTGCGCGATGTGGCGCGGGTGGAAAAGGGGGCCGATGGCTATCTCATGAGCTCGAAATTTAATGGATCCACCTGTGTTGCGATTGGAATGACCCGCACGCCGGGTTCCAACGCCCTTGAGACCATGAAGGCCATCAAAAGTGAATTGGCGCGGCTGGAGAATAATTATCCGGTTGGACTTGAAACGATGCTTCCTTATGATGCAACGGAATTTGTGCGTTCGAGTATTCGCGAAATTGCCATGACGCTTGCGCTGACCTTTTTTCTGGTGGTCGCCGTTTGTTATATCTTCCTGCAGGATTGGCGGGCCACGCTCATTCCGGCCATCACCATTCCGGTCTCACTTTGTGCAACGTTCGTGGTGCTTGCCGTGTTGGGCTACAGCGTGAATACGCTAACGCTCTTCGGGTTGGTGCTCGCCATTGGATTGGTGGTGGACGATGCCATTGTGGTGGTGGAGCGCGTGCTTGAAATTATGGAGAGCGAGGGGCTTGAACCCAAGCCCGCAACCATCAAAGCCATGGAAGAGGTCGGCGGGGCCATCATTGCCACCACGTTGGTGCTGCTCGCCATCTTTGTGCCGATCGGATTTATGTCTGGAATTACCGGAAAGATTTATCAGCAGTTTGCGGTTTCCATTTCCGCCGCGGTATTTTTCTCCACCGTGAATGCACTCACCCTCAGTCCGGCCTTGTGTGCAACCATGCTGCATGTTGTGAAGCCGAAACAGCACGGCCCCCTGCGTTGGTTCAATATCCTGTTAGGCAACGTGCGCGGGTATTATGTTTCGGCCAGCATGCGTTTGGCTCGTCGATTGGTGCTGACCACCTTGGTGCTACTCGTTGCCTTTGGTGCAGGCTTTGGTTTGTTTAAGATCAGCTCCACCGGCTTTCTTCCCGAAGAAGATGCCGGCGTAATTTTCGGAATGGCTCAGCTGCCAGAGGGAGCCACCCGCACCCGCACCGAAGCGCTGTTGGATGAGGTGGTGGCGCCGCTGCGAGAACAAGTGGACGGCGTGGATTTCACCCTTCAAGTAACCGGTTTCAGCATGATGGGCGGCTCCGCCGAGAATTTGGCCTTTTTCCTGTTTGGGCTCGATAACTGGGAAGAGCGTAAAGACCCCTCCCAACATGTGTTGGCCATCCAGCAGAAGATCCAAGGGGCGCTGTTCATGGAGCCGGGTGCTCAGCTCAACACCTTTGTGCCTCCGGCCATCATGGGCTTGGGGGTCAGCTCCGGGCTCGATATCCGGCTGCAGGCCAGCAATGATAATGACCCGCATAAGTTGCAAGCCGTCATGAATAATTTCTTGATGCAGCTGAATATGGCCCCGGAAATTATGTTTGCGTTCAGTCCCTATTCCGCCAGCACGCCGCATTTGCATCTCGATATTGATCGAGTTAAAGCCTCGCTGCTGAATGTCGAAGTCAGTGCCATCTTCAATGCCTTGCAGAACTATCTGGGGTCGAGATATGTGAACGATGTAAACTTCGACGGGCAGGTGAACCGTGCCCTAGTTCAAGCCGATTGGGCGTTTCGTAAAAACGTGGAAGCGCTCGACAAGATTCATGTCAAAAGTAGCTCCGGCGATATGGTGCCGCTCGGCAGTCTCGTGAACATTCGGACCACCCTGGAGCCGCGGATGGTGGAGCGCTACAACAAGCTCACGTCTGCCAGCATTACGGCCATGCTGAATCCCGGCATTAGCAGCGGCGATGCCATGGCCAAGGTGAGCGAGATTGCGGCCGAAGTGTTGCCCGAGGGCTACACCTTCGATTGGTCCGGCATGAGCTATCAGGAAGCCAAAGTGGCGAACACCGCAAATATTCTGCTAGGTCTTGCGGTCATTTTTGCCTATCTCTTCCTCGTTGCGCAGTACGAAAGTTGGTCCACACCTCTTCCTGTAATTCTTTCCACGATCGTGGCCGTGGTGGGTGCGCTCTACGGATTGCTGGTCTTTGGGCTTGCGCTCAGTATCTACGCGCAGCTCGGCTTGGTGTTGTTGGTGGGGCTCGCCAGTAAAAATGCGATTCTAATCATCGAGTTCTCCAAGCAACGCCGCGAAGAAGGGTTATCGATCCTCGATGCCGCAGCCGATGGAGCGGGGCAACGTTTCCGCGCCGTACTCATGACGGCCTTCACATTTGTTCTCGGCGTGCTGCCGATGATGTTTGCCAACGGAGCCGGTTCTGCGAGTCGGAAGTCCATTGGGACCACGGTATTTTTCGGGATGCTCGTTGCCACCCTATTCGGGATTGTGCTGGTGCCGGCACTGTATGTTCTTTTTGCCACCCTGCGGGAAAAAACGCATGAGCTCCGCCTTCGAGGGCGGAAGGGGAAATAAGGACCGTCCCGGATGTTTAAACGCAAAGGAATCAACGGCTCGCACCCTGCGCGGAACTCCGCAATGGGGGCGGCTTTGTGAGGCCAGCGCCAAGAGAGGTTGAGATGAAATTGGATGCTTTATTATGTCCCTGTGGAGATGGGCTTGCATTTGAAGCGTGCTGCTACTCCATTATTTCTGGCAAAGAAAAAGCACGCACCGCCGAGCAGCTCATGCGCTCGCGCTACTCCGCCTATGTGAAGGAGGATGTTGACTATCTGGTGAGCACTACGCATCCCGATTCCCGTTCCCCCGAATTGGCCGAGTCCATTGCGGCCTGGATGAAACAGGTGCAGTGGGTTCGTCTTCACATCCTGAAAACGCAGCGCGACCGCATTGGCTTCATGGCGGAATATATTGCTGGGGGCAAGCTCGCTCAGTATCACGAAGAATCGGTCTTTAAAAAATACAAAGGCGAATGGTTCTACTTCGGCGAGGAGTAGCATATCCTGGGCAAAGGTGCCGTTCGGGACCCCCCGCCTCGCGGGGCGAGTTCGGGGTTTGAGCGGCGAAATTGGCGACGGATAAATCGCACGCGCCGTGCCAGTCAATAGCGCACGGCGTGCCGAGGCCGGAATGATCCCGCCCATGAAATAATTCCAGGGCGACCCATCCGCCGTCCCCCTTCGTGACGGACCGCAGAAGAGTTGCACGCGAACGAGCGATTTCCCTATCGTTTGGAGCGACGCGGAGCGAGCACCAGTCCTACAGCGGAAATGCACAGAATCGCGCCTAGAATGCCGTATAGGAGGCCATACGAAGGCTCTGATGCGACCACGATCGCAAAGCCATTAAAAATTGTATAGCTATTGTCGGCGGTAAAATCCCAGATGAAATTAAGCGTATCCGCAACCTCCGTCTCTCCAGTTGTGAAAGAAAACTGAACCATCACCTCGCTCGACAAACCTGATGCTGGATGAGCTTCACTCGTCACCTTGGGCGTACCCTCAAAGGTAAATGTAGCCGATTGATTCGCACGATCCCCTGCGCCGAAGAGATAAAATGAATACGTCGTGTTCGTTGTGAGCACCGCGCTCAATCCCGAGAGTTGAATCTCCTCCGCATGGGGAGAGGCCCCTCTCCACTTGTATAAATAATCGGCCATTAAGTGGTTGTCCTGATCATACGAAAAACTTCCGCTATAGGGATTCCTGGGCGATAGGAATGTTAGCGTAATGAGGCCATCCGAAATAACCTCGTAGCCTAAATGGTTGATCCCTCCTGCGACTGCGGATACCGTCGATTCTGATAAATCTTCCGTAATGCCCATCGCAACAAAATCGGCGAGCGTTGCATCTGCATTATGCCCCCCTGCTGCGCCCTTGAAATCCCATAGAATATTTGCCGGTTGCGCCCCTGCAACGATCGCGAAAATCAAAACACTTAAGCATCTCTTCCACATACCCAAACTCCTTTTTATTGATCAACGGGCCGAACATTTATTTCTTCATTATGCCTTTGCTTCTACCTTTAGAATTGCACGTTTAATACAAGTATAGTGTACCTGCAATGTTGAGGCTTCGCCAGCTCATTGGTGGGAAGAGTTTTTCTTTCGCCGCGCAATGGAGACTGGGGCGGGGATCGCGCGCCTGATTGCGATCGCTCTTCGCTAAGATTTTCCAGCCCTTGGAACTCTCATTCCAATGCGTTTCTCCTCATGCCGTGGCCAAGTGGGTCGCAGATGCGGGGGATTGAATCCAACGGGGTGGATGCCTGCTCCGAGGGATTGGAGTCTCCGTTTCCCTCCGTTCTGCTCCTTTCTATAGGGTTAATAAAGCGTATGGGCGGTGAGCCTGGATTCGCTGTGGGAAGGGTGGATTTTGGGTCGTTTATAGGCTTTGTCACGCATGCAAAGCGGGCGGGGTGTATGCCGGATGATGCGGCGGATCTTCTTGGATAAGGAGGCCCGAGATCATCTGGGCGCACGTGAGTTTTCGGTGGATGAGAGCCCGCCGGATAATCTCTCCATTTGGGGGGATAGGCTCTTTAGTGGGTGTGTTTTCTTCGTGCTGTTTCGGTCGATATTTTTAGTAAAGTTCGTGAATTATACATTGATGAACCCTCATTGAAAACGCCCTTGAATTAAATGGGGTCCGAAGGCTCTAAACTCATATAAAAAGTATAATATAGTAAACTACACTATCAATATTTTCGTTTAATTCGGGCTGGCAGAGAGGCGGTGTGGAATTTAAAATATCAAAAACCCCGGTATATATGCTGTTTTTAGGGGAGCTATATAGTGTAGTATACTATAGTGGAGTGGAAATGACTTAGGTTCGTGATTGCATTGCTGCAGGAGGAGACGGTATCTTATGTTGCAACGAAAGGGCGGATCAAAGTGCTTGGGGCACAGGAGACGCGGGAGGTGGAATGGATCAGTTGTTTAAAGCCCAACTGGATCGGCTCCGAGAGTATCATTTTTTGATTCTTTTCTGGGCGGCCGAGGCCGAGGTGAAAGGGCTGAAGTACAATATGACGAATGCGTTTGATGACCTGAAAGATCTGGGAATCACGCGCACAAAACAAAGTGTGATGGGCTATGTTGAATCGCTCCACATGCTTTGTTTTATTGACCTAAAGGAAGAGCGGAACCGGAAGAATATCTATCTGGCGGAACACGGCGCGGAAGCGTTGGAAGCGCTCGTTGAAAATAGTAATTTTCAGACGAAACAATCAAGATTTATGGAGGGCATGTAATGGCTATTGGAATTGGTGGCGCAGGCGGAAAATTGGCATCGTTGATGGATTCGGATAGTGCAACGATTATTAACGTGTCGAAGTCGGAACTGGATAAAACCGATGCGAAAAATAAAATCATGGCGGTGGCGCATTCGACGCGAGGCCGCTTTCAGGGCGCAGGCAAAAATCCGGAGGTGGGCAAGACCGCCTACATCTCTATTTCAGACGAGGTGTATGAATTAATTAAGGGGCAGGTGCTTTTCACCTCGACCGGCGGCGGGACCGGCAACGGGATCTCTTCGGTGATTCTGGAGCATATCGCCGAGCGCTCCGAGGTTTCTCTGAGCGACAAAACGGTTTTCTGTTTTGTGCTGCCCTACGCGGAACGTGAAAGTGCTGAATATGTGGAAAACACGATCGCATTCCTTAAAGGGCCGGTATCAAAGGCGATCGACTCCGGCAATACGGGGAATATCATGCTGTTCTCGAACAAGCTAAAGTTTGAGGGGCGCATTGCTGAGCACGATTACAATACGATGACCGTGACGAGCCTGAACAACTTCTTTGCCATTCCTCAAAAAAGCGATGAAATGGAGTTGCTCGATGGACATATTGATCGCGAGGATTTCCGTGTCTATTTATCCAAGCCGTATTTTAACCATTTCTCTCAGTTTGAATACACGCCGGATCGCCCCTTTGAGGAGCTGCTGGAGGAGAATATTAATTCGCTGCTGCTTCCGCCGGAACAGCCGATTGAGGCGATGTTCCTTTTGGAGGTTCCCAACCGCGAGATGACGCCCTATTTTTACAATCTGTTGGACTATTTTTCGGACGACGATGTGAAGCCTACCTATGGGGTTGTATTGAATCCAGATCTGAAAGAGCCGCTGCTCTCGATGTCGTTGCTCTATTCCCGCAAGCCCAAGGAGTTGGTTGAAGACTTCAGTCAGATGGCGGAAAAAATGACGAAGAATAAACTCAAGAAGACGATCAATCAGTTCGTTAAGCTGGAGGAGCATCGTTTAAATGTTGAGGACGAAGTCCGCAAGATTGAGAAGGAGCAGGATTCGACCGGGAGCGTGCTCGATGTGCTCTCGCGTCTCAAAAAGCTTCGTTAGGGCTGCATTGCTCCGCGGAATTTAAGCCGTGTGACTGCGAAAAAAGGGAATGAGCTTCGCGCTCATTCCCTTTTTTGCATGCAGGACCCATTGGTTTTGTCCGCTCCGCTGAGCGGTGGGGCGATAAGGGGGACGTGGATCACGGGGCCTATTTTCTTTGTTAACCGCCCCTTAAACGGTAAGGTGTAAAGCATTCTATTTTTTTAATTGGGGCAGGGTTCTTATGAAGTATGACGATGTGCTGGTTAATGTGAAAAAATTGGTGGCGGATATGCCGTCCAATGAGGACTTTATTTATGACCTCTTGTTGGCGTATGGGCTACCTAAAGCAAGTATTACCCGTATGCGGAAGGATGGCACCTATAACCTTGCGACTTTAGAAGGTGAAGTGCTTTGGAAAAAGAAGGTGTGGTTCAAGCCCGTCGATGGTGATCTGTTCACGACGATTGGGACGTATACAAATGAAGATGAATGGTTGGAGTTGAGTTCCATTTTGGAAAACGTAACTTTTAAGTAATCCAGCTCATTGACCCTACTTGGACAACACCCGTTTTGAAGGCAAAGTCTGATTCCCAAGCGGGTCAGGATTAACGTTCGTGCGCCACGCCGGCGCATTTATCTGGCGGGGTGAAAGTCCCCGTCGTCGTGAGTTAAGCTCCTCACGGCGTACCGAGTGTTGAGCTTTCGGCGGAGCTTACGAAAGCAAGTGAACAAAGAAGGTTAAGCGTA
>JBAHZU010000081.1:0-7935 GCA_037132875.1 Pontiella sp. | reverse complement strand
TTGAAATAAATCAGTCTAAAATACCCTTTTCTGGCGATAGTGTGCATGGGGCTGGGATGGTATTGGTAGCTGGTAAATAATGAACTAACGTGCGCGATACGTGTGGGTTTTAGGAAAAGGATAGTGGATGAATACGAAGGGTTTAAGTTTGTTGATGGGATTGGCCAGTTGCTGGTGCGGAACGGCGCAGGCACAGACAGAAGTGAAAACGGTTGAAGTGATCCGTTCAGAGTTGCAGGGTATTGGAGTGGAAAAGGGCGTCATGCGCCGTGATCCGAGCGATGTAATTAAAGTCGGCGGCCTCTACTATGTCTGGTACTCAAAAGGGAAAATTTCTCCCGGCTATGATGCAACCGTTTGGTATGCGACCTCGCTGGACGGCCATGAATGGACCGAGAAGGGGATGGCGCTGCCGAAGGGCGAGCCGGGAACCTGGGAGGGGGCCAGTGTTTTTACGCCCAACATTCTCGTGGCCAAGGGGAAATACTGGATGTTCTACACAGGAATCTCTAAGCCTTTTAACAAAAAACCGTTTAATCCGGATTCAAAAATTGGAATTGCGGTATCGGATTCGCCCGATGGTCCATGGGAGCGACTCGACACCAACCCCGCCTTGAAAAATAGTACCAACCCAGCAGATTTTGACAGCCACCTGGTGGACGACGCCGGCCTGATGGTCCGCAATGGGAAATACTGGTTTTACTACAAAGGCCGCCAGCTGGGTAAAAGCCCATCAGAAACCCAGATGGGTCTGGCCATCGCCGATCAACCTGAAGGCCCTTATATCAAAGTTGAAAGCAATCCGGTGATTCCTGGTAACCATGAAGTGTTGGTTTGGCCGCAGGGAACGGGCGTGGTCGCCATGATCGGAGCGCGCGCGCCAAAGAATATTAAGCATTCCCTCCTGTATGCGGAAGACGGCATGAATTTTACCAAGACGCATGATGTTGTGATTAATCATCCTTGGGCTGGCGGTGTCTATCGACCGGAAGCGTTTACCGATAGCGGAACAGGGAATATCCCAGAATGGGGGGTTGAAATTGGAAGAGCAAAGAGGGCGCTTCCATTTATCGCGCGGTTTGATCTGAAGGAAGGGAAATAAGCGGAAGAAATTCGGTCAGCGATTGCGATCCTATTGGCCGCTTTGATGGCTGGGCGGTAATCGCAGCTGATCCGGGCTCTTGTGTTGGCAATTGATTCGAGGATATGTACTGGAGGCCCAGCTTGGGTAAATCGCTAAACGTTGGAAGTAGGAGCCAAAAATGATGCACCTCGCTCGATGGCTTAAAAACTCACTAATACTCGCCTGGGTCGGTCTATTATATATCGGCACGGTGCAGGCTGCGGATAAACCAAATATTATCCTCATCTTTACGGATGATCTTGGATATGGCGACTTAGGTTGCTATGGCTCGAAGCTGAGCTCTCCAGAAATCGACCGGCTGGCAAACGGTGGCTTTCGGTCGACCGATTGTCTGGTGGGGGCCAATGTATGCGGACCTTCTCGGGCGGCGCTGATGACCGGGCGGTATCCGATGCGTGCTGGGCACCCCATTTCGCGGCATCCTTTCCCGAAATACGCCCACTATGGGCTCGCTCCGGAAGAACTCACCATGGCGGACCTGCTGAAGTCGGCGGGCTACTATACCAAAATGGTGGGCAAATGGCATCTCGGCTTCCACGTGGAAGGTTCCCATCCACTGGACGCCGGATTTGATGACTATCTGGGGCTGCACAGCAATTATAGCAAGACCAGACCGGATGCGATAACCCTCTATCGGAATTATGAGGTGCAGGAAGCAGGCATTGAATTCGAAGACGTAACAAAACTTTACACCGATGAGGTGGTTGATTTTATCAAAGAGGAACGAAAGGAACCGTTCTTTATCTATTTTGCCCATCACATTGCCCATAGCCCGATTCTGCCGAGCAACCCTTTTAAGGGTGCTTCTGGAATGACGGGGCGGGCGGGGGCATACGGCGATTTTGTGCTGGAGCTTGATCACAGTGTGGGCCGGGTGCTGGCAGCGGTGGACGAGGCCGGACTCGCCGACAATACGCTGATTGTTTTTCTGTCGGATAACGGCCCCGCCCGAGATGGATCGGCGAAGCCGTTGAGTGGGGGCAAGTATGTCACCATGGAGGGCGGTCATCGGGTTCCGGGGATCTTCTATTGGCCGGGACATATTCCTGCCGGACAGGTTTCGAATGCCATGATCACCAGTATGGATTTGTTGCCACTTTTCTGCCATCTGTCCGGTACTGAACTGCCTGCCGACCGGAAGATTGATGGGAAAAATATCATTGATCTTCTAACGGGAAAGACCACGCAGAGTCCTCATAAATATTTTTATTACTATAACGGATTGAACCTGCAGGCTGTGCGGATGGGGAAGTGGAAACTTCATCTTCCTCGGACCAAAGCCGATCAGCCGTATTGGGCAAAAAAAGGGGGCGGACCTCGAAAACCGTATCTCTCGCTAAAAAAACCGCTTTTATTTGATCTGGATGCCGACGTCAGCGAAAAAAATAACGTCATTGCCCAATATCCGGAAGTGGCGGCTACATTGATGAAAGAAGCGGAACGCGCCCGTGCCGAAATCGGCGATGTAGATGTCATCGGGACGGATCAACGCCCCCATGGTTTAGTAAATCCTAATGCTAAAGGGGGCTAATCCATTATGTTTTCGAATTGGTTGAACGAAATGACCAAACAAAAAATATTCAGCGTGTTGAGCTGTGCAGTCCTGCTCTCTATCTCTGCGAGTGCCGCGATTTCGGAAGAGGCCTCATGGCAATCCCTGCCGATACGAGTCGCCTGTGTTGGTGACAGTATCACCTATGGTTTTGGGATAAATAACCGGGCGAAGGAGAGTTATCCTGCCCAGCTTGAAGTGTTGTTGGGTGATCCGTGGATCGTTGGGAATTTTGGACGGAACGGCGCCACGGTATTGAAAAAGGGGCGGGTTCCTTACTGGACGACGAAATCATATAAAGCGGCGCTTAAATTCAAACCGAACGTCGTGATCATCAAACTGGGTACGAATGATTCTAGGCCCGAAAATGTGGGAACACATAAAGTAGATTTTGTTCCAGATTATCTGGAATTGATACGCACCTTTCAGAATTTGGAAGGCAATCCAACCGTGTGGATATGCTATCCCGTACCCATTTATACGGAAAGAAAGGGGATGACCGATACGGTTGTTAAAAACGAAATTATTCCGTTGATTACAGAGGTTGCTGCTAGAGCAGGCGTCGAGGTCATCGATCTTAACCGGGCACTGAGCAATAAGGTGGAACTGTTTTTCGATGGCCTACATCCTAACGCTAACGGAGCAAAACGGATTGCACAAATAGTCGCGGCGGTACTTGCTGGAAAGGACAATTAATGATGAGAAGAACAACTGCTTTAACAATCGGCCTGCTGTGCCTTTCCGCCTTATTGGGGCGGATGGCCCATGCTGACACACTTCCCAACGTGGTTCTGATTTTTGCCGATGATCTCGGTTATGGAGACCTAGGTTGCTACGGTGCAACCAAGGTGCAGACACCGAACATCGATAAGCTGGCGGCCGAAGGGCGCCGTTTCACCGATGCCCATTCGGCATCGGCCGTCTGCACGCCGTCACGCTATGGACTACTGACGGGTGAATATCCGTTTAGAGCGCAAGATGGTAAGGGGATTTGGGGGCCCTGCGGCCATTTTCAATCACTGCTGATCGATACCGATAAACTCACTCTAGGGCAGCTGTTCCAAAACAAAGGCTATGCCACGGCGGCCATCGGAAAATGGCATCTGGGGTTCGGAACCGGAAAAACCGATTGGAGCAAGCCGCTCCGTCCGGGGCCGCTAGAACTCGGTTTCGATTATTATTTTGGTGTGCCCAAGGTGAACAGTGGTTATCCCTATGTCTATGTCGAAAATGACCGAATCGTTGGCTATGATCCAAACGACCCGCTTGTTTTCAAAAAGCCGTATTCTGTAACTACGACCTATTCCGCGGCTGCCGGGAAAAAGACGGCCAACAAGGTGGGCGGAGCCAAGAAGGCGCACGCGATCTACGACGATGAAAAGACGGGGATGCTGCTGACCGAGAAAGCGGTGAACTGGATTGTCGAGAACAAGAAAAATCCCTTTTTTCTCTATTTTCCGACCACAAATATTCACCACCCGTTTACTCCGGCTCCGCAGTTTAAAGGCTCCAGTCAGGCGGGGCTCTATGGCGACTTTATTCACGAGTTCGACTGGATGGTCGGCGAGTTGATGACGTGTCTAGAGGAAAATGGTCTAACCGAGAATACGCTCGTGATTGTGACCAGCGATAACGGCGGCATGTTTAATCGGGGCGGACAGGATGCCTTTAAGGCTGGGCATCGCCAGAATGGCGATCTGCTCGGTTTTAAGTTCGGGGTGTGGGAAGGCGGGCAGCGCGTGCCATTCATTGCTAAATGGCCGGGAAAAATTAAGCCGAACACCGTATCCGATCAGTTGATCAGCGGAGTAGATATGTTGTCCACCTTTGCTGCAGTGACCGGCCAGAAGGTGGAAAAAGAGCAACGTGCTGACAGCATTAATGTGCTGCCCGCGCTTGTCGGCGATCCCGAAGAGCCGTTGCGAAAAGAGCTGATTCTCATTCCTCGTCGGGCCAGTCATCTTTCCATCCGCAAAGGCAAGTGGATGTATATTCCGGCACAGGGCAGTGGCGGGTTTAAAGGTAAGCCTGGTAGCCATGGAGCCGGTGGTCCCCCAGCGGTCTCCTTTGTAGGAAGCGTGAACAGCGATATTGAAAAGGGGAGAATCAAAAAAAATGCTCCGCCCGCTCAGCTCTACAATCTCGAGGCTGATGTCAATCAAACGCAAAACGTGTACAACGAGTATCCCGAAGTGGTGCAGGAAATGCGGGCCTTGTTGAAAACCTACCGTTCGAACAGATAACCCTCCGAAAAGAGATGCACGAATAAGGCAGAAAATAATGAATACAGAAAGGATCCTATTTCTGAGACTGCTTCAGTCCTGTTTCGTTGCCGTATCCTCTATATGCACGGTCAATGCTGCAAAGCCATGCCTGATCGCTTGGAGGAATCCATCATGAAACTTATGCGTCAGAGTAGACCTTCGTTGCAAGTAACCCGTTTTATCCAGTCGATGATTTGTTGCTTGATCGGACTTTCGCACGTTGCCGTATCGTACGCGGCCTCGCAGCTTACGTTTGATGCCGCGGCCCAACCGACGGGGTTGGTTTTGGGCGGAGTCGAATTTTTAAATCCGGATTCATCTGGATTTAATCTGCGTTATATCAATGGCGAGGAGGATTCAGAAATATTGCTGAATAAAATCTCTACATCGGGAGATGAAATTACGGTGTCGTCGCCCGATGGTTTGCCGAGTTTTACCTTTCGCATCAATACGTATGAGAATCATCTGGCGATCCATTTACTAAAGGCTCAGGGCATCGGAACGGGCCGAGAGTACCAGTTGAGTCTGGTGCTCAATTCCAAAGACATCGCGGCTTATACGCTTAATGATTTAATGATAACGAATACCGACCGCCGCAGAAGAAAAAATACAGAGCTCCGCTGGCCAACCCTTTGGGGACGGCCTCGGCCCAACGGAACACTAGGCAGTGTCGTGCTTTATAATAATAAGCTGAGTGGCCGGGCCCGTGATGCGGTGCTGGCAGAGATCTGGTCCGCTCAGAGCTTAGCCGGCCACATGGTGCGCCCGGCGGGCCAGGAGAGATGGTCTGAAGCGGATGTAATGGCGTGGGTTGACCGGTGGGTGGAGAAGTTTGAAACGATGGTGGTGGTATGTATTTCGCCGAAGAATAAAGAGGAACTCTACGAGATGACGGAACAATTAGTCATTCCCTATGGAGCCAACCGAGTTTATATGTTTTCCACCGATTGGCGAGGCGAGTACACCCTTAGAAAACTCGCTAACGAAAGTGTCAACGCGGATGCTTTTCCCAATGGAAAAAAAGACCTACTTAAATATTCCAATTATTTGGCGAAGCATGGCGCCCATCTGCAGCTTAAGAGTCTGGTTCCTCAGATGGGGCGCCATGACGAACGCTACTTTTCAGATTCCTACTGTGAGACCCGTTTGCTGAGTTGGGGGAAGGGTACGCTGGTGAAAGACATTGATCTGAATGACACAACCATTCTCTTCAACCCCGGTCTGGATTATGTATGGGAAAGAGATTCCGGATTTCTCCGTATCGGAAACGAGCTGATCAAGACGGAGAAGATATCAACAAACGGCCATGATGGGGTGTGGACCTTTTCGAATTGTAAACGCGGGCAATTTTCGACCACACCGAAATCTCACCGAACCGGCGCTGAGATCGCGGGTGTGAGCCACTCATATGGTTTTGTCCACTTTGCCGACGACTTTGGTCAACTCAATAGTTTGGCTGAAGAAATTTTAAGTGCATATGGTGATTTCCTGAACGAGGTGAACGTAGGGCATCTGCACTTTGATGGCACAGGCCACAAGGTCGAAGCGCCTTGGTATCTTCGCGATTACACCGACTATGTGTATAGCCGTGTGGATCAGCCGGTTACCGGAAGCAGAGTGGGAGGGAGTCTTAAGGCAAATTTTGAAAAAATGTTCAGTATCGCTGAACGCGCAAGCAAAGCCACGGGATATTGGGGCATTCGGATCGGTCCCCGCCTACACGGTATGGGGAGGGGTTCCGAAAAGGAGCAACGAAACTTTTCACCCCATATGCTGGATATACATTTTGATGTGGCAGATCGAATTTTGCTCGGCGGTCGCCGACCCAACTTTACGGGGGGACGGAGTGGCGGCATTCTAACGATGAACATTCTTGAGAACTACGGTTTGATCGATGAGGCACTAGAACTCTTTAAAGACTGGATCGAGCTGGCTCCAGTTTATGATGATGTCGATGTGGCCTACATTAAAACCAAGATGAAGAAACGGCGAGGTAGCAATCATTATGAAGGAGAGGATGTTCTGGTGCTCAGTAAGGATCCTCAGAACGGCTATATCTATACTCCGCATCGCGTGATGGGCCGGATTTCGGGGAAAGATCCCCTCATCCATATCGACCAGGAATGGGGGGCCATTCCTCGTTTCCAGCACATACAAGCAGGAACGAGGATGGAACTGCTGAATCCCTATGAGGCACAGGAGCCGCAGGTGGTGATCTATGTTAAGGAAGGATCCACGGCACTGAAGGATCCCCTAGTTAAGGTGAACGGTAGCGGACAGCTAGCAGTGACGGGGGAGATTCAACCCGGCGAGTACATGAAATTTGAGAGCGGAAATGTCGTACAGGTCTATGACAATAACTGGAACCTCGTCCGCATCCTGCCGGCAAAAGCGCAGTCGTTTACCCTTAAAAAGGGGAACAATACCGTCACCACGACGGCGGGCCGTGGCGCAGAGGTACCCGATTTGAGAGTACAGTACATCACCCTCGGGCCAGTTTATGTGCTGGAGTCGAACCGGCATCTAATGGGAGATGCATTGTGAGGAACAGGTTGATGAGGCCATTCAAAAAAGGAAAGAAAATGAAATTGAACCATTTAATCGTTGCGGCACTGCTTCCGGCCTGTTTCTTAACGGGCTCCATTTCCAATGCAGACCGTCAAACCTATGGCACGGCCACGATCTCGCGGACAACACTGACTGGTATTGGACCCGACCAGAAGGTTTCGCGGCGTGATCCGAGCGACATCATTAAGGTCGGGAATCTTTATTATGTTTGGTATTCGAGAGGACCCGTCAAGACGGGCTATAACGCCACGGTTTGGTATGCGACCTCGGTGGATGGGGTGAACTGGACGGAAAAGGGCCGGGCGGTTGCCAAAGGCGCAGTCGGAGCCTGGGATGAGGCGAGTGTATTCACACCTAATATCTTAGTCGCTGAAGGTAAATATTGGCTGTTTTATACGGCAATTTCT
>JBAHZU010000078.1:0-26471 GCA_037132875.1 Pontiella sp. | reverse complement strand
TTGAACTCCATCACGGGATTACGACCTATATCAATTACTATAATCAGGAGCGCAAACACTCCTCACTAGACAACCGGACCCCGGCAGAGGTATATTATGAAAACGTTGCTTAACGACCGAAAAAATCGCCCCTCGCGACCTTCGGTCACTCGGCATGGAACCGGACCAAATTATATCTTATTTTTTTAGGTCATTGGTTTGCGGATGGGGGGAGGCTTAAGTGGGTCGAATCTCGGTCGCTTACAAGTACATCCATGAATATCCATTAATACGAGGTTGCTGGTGGCCTAGTTGGATATACTCGTTCGCATAACTTGTTCATATAATTTCCTGATTTCAACTGTTTAAGATTCACAAGATGCTCTTCGAGCCATTTCGAAGGCGTAGATACCGCAATGACTTCCCCTCGCTCATCGGTAACAGTAATGAGATATGTTGAATATTTCTCCCCTCGCGGTTCGCGAGCAACTAAGTAGTCCGTTAAAATAACTTCCTGTGCGCTCATAAATTCATGCATACGTCCATTTTCGAGGGTTAACCTAAATGAGGTTTTCTGACGATCCAGTAAGATATGCTTATTGCCCAGTCGCTCACGGCCGATCACAAAACATTCAGCAAATAACTCATAATTGTAATTGCCTGGATTCTGCTGTTTAATTCGCATACCAAAATGACACCGGTCCTCAGGAGGGCGGACAGCAGTGGATGTGCTGACCAGCTCCATCGTAAACGTTTTCTGTTTAATATCTTTGATCAGCTCAACATCGAGCTTGGGAGGGCGTCGTAACATGATGTAATCAAGGTCTTCACTCGAGAACTGATCAAGAGAAACCCTCGCCTGCTTCCCCCTTTTTGATTCGAAAAGAACCCTGCCTCCAACCAATGCAACGAAGCGCGCTTCAATACTTTTTCCGCCAACTAAATCCCAAATACGGTATTCCTGACTTCGGGCTTCCGTTTCATTAGGTTCAACTAAAGCATCCGACTCGGAGCCCTTTGCCATTCGTTCTGATGTAGAACCATAATCATTAAATACAGGGCCATTCGTAAGGCATATTTCCCCGTCAACAAGGTTTTTGTAAACAACATCCAGCATATCCCGAGAAAATGCAGCGGTTTTAAAAGCTGGCAACAAAGGGCCTCCTTGACTGTTCTTTGGATATTCCACCCCCTTCTCTTCTACAGCAACTATAAAGCAGGCCTCCCCTCCATTATCACCGAGAATCATATCCATATCCATAGGCACTCCCGGCTCAAGCGTAATCCAGTCGCCGGCAATGGCCCGATTATTTCCCATAAAGTAACGATCGGATGCCATGTTGTCACTCGTCTCCCAGAGTCCGGCCATAGGGTTCCCGTCGTAGGTGATTTCTCCCGTTGTCGTATTGCGCCATACGCACGCAGCTACGATCTCATTGTTTAGTTTGATCGCGAGAATTTCATCCGCATTTACCCAGAAACGGAAGGTAATTCCATCACGATGAACAATTTCCCCTGTGTAATGGACCAACCAAAAAGCTCCCGCTGCATCCTGCTCACCGAAAGAAGCGGGTGCAATTGTTGAAGGGTTTTGCGGATATATCAGACTGCTTGCATAAAGCTTCTGGGGGGCCCGATAATATTTTGATATAGAACGCGGTTTCCAGCCAGAGAGGAGGAATCGTCGGACCTCCGCCCGCCACCCATTTCATGATCCCCCCGATTCCTGCGAACCGGGCTCCGGAAGCATTTGGAGTGAGCGACTGTCCCGCGAATCTTTTCATGGTTCATTACAAAGGTGAACTCGTATTTCCTGAGGATATTACCTTCCGATTTTGGGGGCATGGAGATGAAATATTTGCGGTGCGGGTGGATGGTGAAATTAATTTACTGGCCTGCTGGCCTGGGACTAATGAGGACTGGTTTAGTTTCTTGTGGCGATCATCTGCCGCTGACTCCCGGCGTTATGTGTTGGGCAATAACTATGCAGTAATTGGGGATTGGATCACCCTCAAGGCCGGCGAACCGGTAGATATGGAAGTGATTTTCGGAGAGGTAAACGGAGGCATTTCCTGTTATATGCTCTGCGTGGAAGTAAAGGGAGAGGAGTATCCAACGAACCCCTACCGCTTGGGTCCCACCTTACCTATGTTCAAAACGGAGGAGCCTACATTGACCATGGCAGAGAACATCTGGAACAGACTGGATCCCGGAGATGCCTCTGTAACGAACGGCCCGGTGTTTCGAGATTACAAGAACAAGTCTCGCTCAAGTTTTGACATGGTTGAGTCGGAACTTGAGCCAACCGAGATAGAACCTGCTGAGAAAGAGCGCATACGACTTTGGACGATGGGAAACGACAGCACATTTGAGGCCGAGTTTATTGTAAAAATGTCTGATTATATTGTTATTAAAACAAAAAAAGGAAAGCAACAAAAGGTTCCTTATACCCAGCTGTCTGATGCGGATCAGCTATATGTTGATTTGGAAAGCCCACCGGAATTTAAGCTTGATTTTTCTAATAGAACTAAACAGATCGACCCGCCAGATCCCGGTATCTACAATTCTTCAGATCGACCACAAAATCTAAATGAACATACATTTGGCGTGGTAATTGAACAAAATAATTCAAGAGACTATAATTACCCCGTCACTATTCAGTATTTCGCTATTGGAGAAGAGGTGGATGGAAATAACTATGTATTATTAGCACGCGAGTCGGATACCTTTACCCCCACCGATGTGAACGAGAGATCTCACGGGTTCTATGGAGATCCAGTCCGGGTTGATCGAATGGCAACACGCTCCTCCGCCCCAATGCGAGGGGTTAAATATGGAGGGTTCCTGATTACCGTGACCGATTCGCGCGGGAAAATTATCCAACATAAGACCTCTAGCAATTTTCTTTTCGATATTCTGAAGGATCTTAAACAGTTCCCGGTAAGCAGGCATTTTAATCGAAAGGGACGGCGAGTATCCCCTCCTCGCCCTACGGTGATGGATCGACCTAATTGGATGAGAAATGAATAGAGTTTGTATCGTCATGGTCTTTGTGTGTTTGTAATTGGGTGGTCAAGATAGGATTCTCAGATTGACTGCCACAGTTTATCTGCGGGTGTGATTTTCTGACTAACTAAACCGAGTGAAGACATAACCAACTGGGTGCACCATGGATCGATTATGGGCAGCAAAGTGAAATGGGTGACTACGGCGAAGTATACCGATGGAAAAGTCTGTTTCTACTACGACTTCCCGAGCGATCAGGATCTGACCGACGGTAGGTCGGACAAAAATAAGGAAATGGCCTTCGAGGATCCATTGGACGGTTCAGATTGTAGTTTTATTAGGGAACCATTGGTTTATAGGTATTTCAGGGCATTAGTTAATTTGTTAAATTTACTGGGAATATAAAAAGGACATATGGTGCGTGCTTTCCCATTGGACCTTTCTTTCGATATACTTATCCGTTTGAATGGCAGAACGATGTTAGCCGCTGTCGCATCGATCAACTTTATTTCAGTAGGGCATACTATAAAAATTAGTATGAAAAACATTTCCCCCGCAGGAACTTACCTCGTTTGATGATTTGTTTGTTGAGGTGGAGAAAAATTGCATAAGCGTTTCAAAGAAGCCCGCTGGACGGTATTCATTGCGAAGCCTCGGAGCCTATCAAACTCGGCCGAGCCATTGCTGCTGAAGTGCGCGGAATGATGTGACGAGCGTTGCTGTAATCGTCAGCAGTGTGAAATTGGTATTGAATGCCTCTTTGAATGTCCCTATGAATTGGTTTTTAATTCAGGGTATTTTTAGGAAAAAGGCAGAGTATGGCAACGATCTATGATGTCGCTAAACAGGCAGGTGTTTCCGTGGCGACCGTATCGCGCATCCTGAATGGCGAACGGAATGTGACACCTAAGACAACGATGATCGTTGAGGCGGCGATTAAACAAGTGGGTTATGTGCCGCGTGCTGTGCGTCCTGGGCGTAAGCCGGTTAACCGGAAGGGTGTCCAGACTGGCATGATCGATTTTCTTTCGCTGGGAGCCACACCACCTGCTCAGCTATTTAGGCTTCCGGCCTTTTCGCGTTTGCTCGATGGTATTATGCAGAGCATCGAGGAGCGGGGCATGGATTTGGTTCTGTCCCATTGTCCGAAAGGGGAGGTGATCCCTCCGGTGTTGGCGCGCCGTCGAGCCGATGGCGTGTTGATCTTTGGAGAACCGGCACTCTATGCAAAGGTCGCTTCGGTACTGGATCGGATTCCGCATGTCTGGTGTTTTCTTGCGGATGGGGTCTCGGGCGAGGGGCTTGATCATGTGGTTTATGACAATTCGCACGTGGGAGAGATTGCAGCAGATTATCTGATTGGACGTGGCCACCGAAGGATCGCCTATATGAGTGTCGGGAGTGATCATGTGGCGTTTAATGAACGGCGAGCTATCTTTGTGGATTCATTAGCCGCAAAGGGGGTCCTACCGGTTGTTATTGAGGGAAATGTTGAGCGTCTACAAAATATGGCTTGTGATGCCGAGCCGATTGTTGAGCAACTCTTGGCCATGGATCCGCTACCCAGTGGTGTGTTTCTGGCTGCGGACGACCTGATGCTTGCTGTATTTAATGGACTGAGAAGGCGTGGTATAGATCCTGGAAAGGATATTGAGCTGATCGGGTGCAATAATGACCGGTTGCTGATGGATCAGATGCATCCCCGGCCGGCGACCATCGATCTGCAACTCAATCGTGTTGGATTGCTGGCCATGGAACACCTTGTGGAAAAGATGGCACACACTGCCCGTGGCGATTCTGTAGCGGTACACGTTAGTTCTATGCTAATTCCTGCCGAAAAATAGGTCCGGGTCATAGGTCCTTTTAACGTTTTACATCATTTCAGTTTCCGCCAATAAATTCTCGGAGCAGATGCGAGATGGCTTCGGAAATCTATTACACCCGCTAAAGCCAAAAAACGGCGCGGCAGTTTTATTACGAAGAGTTCGCAGACAATAATAAATTACATGTAATAAAAATGTAACAAAGGGTTGTTTTCGGCTTTGCGGCGCCTTATACATTAAAAATGTAATAAAAATGTAATATGATGATTGACGGTTGCCTGCTGACGGGGAAGTACGTTTAAAATAAAAGGTGAACAGAAATGAAAAAAATAAACAGGATGGCTTTGTTTGTGTTGTTGGGAATGGCGGTGATGGGTGGAATGGACGCCTTTGCCACAAATTATATTTGGGATAATGGCGCGGGGGATAACAACTTTATCAATCCCGAAAACTGGGTGGGCGATACATTGCCGACGAATTCCGCGCGGGATTATATGCGCATCAGTATGACTGGAGCCGACAAAGCCATCTTGAGTGAGGGAAGCCTTTCTAATTTTACGGCGGTGATGATTTCGATGAAGTATGACGATGTGAGTGCTGATGGGGAGTTCTTGCAGACCGGTGGTCTGTTGGAAGCTTATCAGAACGGTAACGACCTCTGTCGTATTGCTGAAAATGGAAGTGTCGGTCTGTGGACGCAAACTGGCGGAACCTCGGAAGTCAATGCGATCCAGATTGCATTGGGTACCACAACGGGTACGACCGGAACGCTGGCCGTTGCGGGTGGTGACATGACCGTTCGGGGGGCACGGTATGATTACAGTATTCATCTTCCTGCTGATAGCCGAGTAGCGGGTTTCGTTGAGATCTCTGGCGGCACCTTGAATACCCGTGCAGGTATCTATTTGGGTAATTCAGGCACCTTCACGGTGATTGGCGCGGAGGCCACCGAAATCAATATCGGGGGGCAGGGAGACGATGGTCGTTGGGTCCATGAGGCCGGCGGAACGCTTGCGGTTCAGATTGGCAGTAATGGGATCAGCCAGATCAATGTATTGGACGATGGCCAGGGCGATTATTACGGAGACGTTTGGTTTGATGCGGGCGCGCTGCTGGATGTCTCGTTCATGGAGGGCTATGCCGAGACAGGAACGTGGAGCATCATGGAGTTTGGTGGCGATTTCGTCAATCTGGGCCTTCAGTTTGCGGATGGTGTGGATACCAACATGTGGGATGTTGGCGTTCTGAGCAACCAACTTGTCGTGAGCTATGGCGAGGATGCTCCGGATCTTCCCCTGGTAACGATTCCGGAGGCGCCGGAAGGACTTTATGCGCTTCCGGATAACAACAATCTGGTATCGGTCTATTGGGATACAAGTGATTTAGCAGAAAGCTATACGGTTTATCGTTCGGAGGATGACAGCAGCTATTCGGAAATTATATCTGGAGTGGCAGAAAACTATTTTGTGGATACCAATGTGGTTAACGGCACGACCTATTACTACAAGGTTTCCGGTGTGAACGAGAGTGGCGAGGGCGATCTTTCCGATTCGGACCCTGCGCTTCCGACGCCGTACTACATCATGGGCACGGACGGTACGTATAATAATAATAAGAGTTTCACCAAACATCAGCTATTTGACGGTGATATTGATACCTATTTTGATTCCAGTGAATCCGGCACTAGCTGGGCGGGATTGGATTTTGGAGAAGGTAATGAGCAGCAGATTTATGAAATCAGTTTTGTGATTCGTGGCGGTTGGGACTCTGCCTATCCACGGTCTGAAGGGGCCTATATTGAGGGAGCCAACATCAGTGATTTTTCTGATGCGGTTCTCTTGCATACCGTTTCAACCAATACCGCGGATAACTATCCGGCTGTAAATAGAGTTGCCGTTCAAAATACAACGTTGTTCCGGTATGTTCGGTTGCATGCGCCGCCATCATATCCGTTGTATAGTTTTGCGGAACTGGACTTCACTTTGGGATCTGATTTTACGGCTCAGGGTACGTCGATTCCATGGCTGGAAGAGTATGGGCTGAGTGAAGCCGATGAATTTGTTGATAACGATGGCGACGGCCTGCTGACCTGGGAAGAGTATGTGGCCGGGACGATCCCAACAGACTCTACATCTGTTCTGGAATTGAACTCTATTACAAGTACACCGAATGGCCTGGTTCTAGTTTGGCAATCTATTGAGGGTAAGAAATACAGCATCAACACCTATACTAGCTTGGATTATCCGGTGAGCGGTGTGCTGGTCTCGGATATCATAGGTGTTGCCGGGGAAACGGCCTATACCACGACCGTTAGTGAGGTGGACACGATATTCTATGATATTGGCGTAGAGTAAAATATGCGTATGCCCCTTATCAGGGGCGGTATGCACTTAGCAACCTGGGCGGGTGAAATAGGATCATCTTTTTTTGCTCTCATGTGTGGGGCGGGATTTTCGGCAAGATCAAGGTGGCCGGGTGTTGAGGTCAGCTCAGTGAAAGAGCAGGGCGACAGTCGGGGGAAGTCGCCCTCGCGAGGGCGTCCACGTGATGTTGTTCGATGCGGCCTGCGACGGTGCGTTCGCCCTTGAGCCCTCAGAGAAAAAATCAATGCTGACTGGCGCTAGGGTGTTAAAATAGAATAGAAATAAGAAGTAGGGGGGACTGTTTCATGTGGTTTCAAGCCACTGCCCCACAAGTTCGATCTCGTCGGTCAGGGATCGTTTGTCGAGACGGCATCGTATGGATGCCGTTTGGATAAATGAAAAGGAATGACTATGAGAAAGATAGTAGGAATCTGCATGCTCTGTTTGGCCCCATTTTCATGGGCCGATTTTACCGACCTGAGTGAATGGAATGGAATCGAGCGAGTTTCTAGAAAAGGTGAGGCCTCTTTAACGCTTCCCTGCGAAGTGTCTTATACATATCCCGATGGCGAAAAGGGATGGCATCGCGTTGGAATGGCTACGGAGCACGATGGCTCCGGAAACTGGTATGGCCAGCACGGCGTCCGTTTTGAGTTGTATCTTCCGAACGACAAACCGCTGAAGGCGGAAGCGATGCTTGAAATCGTTCCGCGCACGGTGAATGGCGGAAGTGAAGATGTGATTGATACCTATTCTTCAAAACTCAGTATGGTGGGTAAAGGATGGCATACGGTTACGGTTCCGCTCGACTCCTTCGATTTTCAGCGTCGGACGGTTTTCCTGGAAACCATCAAAACGTTCAAATTGAACGTGGCGTTTGCCGACGGATCCCGCGAGAAGGTGAAGTTGCGTAATCCGCATTTGGTGAAAGCGGATATGATCAGTCTAGAAAGCGCGGTGCGTTCCCGTTCCGCGAAGGGCGGGGAAGTGATTTCCTACCTTTTGGAGGTTTCCAACTGCACCGATCAAATACAGATGGTTAATCTTTCGGTGATGTCCCGTGGACGCGAAACCATGACGACGAAAATTGTTCCGGCGGAAGTCACCTTAAAGCCTGGTGAAAGCACGATCTGCAACGTGAACGTAACGGTATCTTCGCGCGTGGCGCCGGGCGGGCACGAGAAGCAGATGATCCGTGCCATGGCCAACGGTAAGGATGCGGGACGGATTGAATACACCACGCTCAGCTATCTGAATCATCCTTATATCCTGTTCAATCAAGAAGGGTGGGATGCCATTCGCACAAAGGCGGAAACGGTTGACTGGGCGCAGGAGGCCGCACAGGAATATATTGCGAAGGCCAATCAATGGAAGGTGCCCGGCATCAATGAAGGCAGCCTGTCGAGGCATACCAATCAACGCTATCTCTACACGATGGCAGAAGAAAAAAATCTATTTGCGGCCGCCGTTGCGTATCAGCTGACCGGAGAGCTCAAGCATGCTGAAAAAGTGGCGTTGTTCCTTCGGCAACTTGCAGATCCTGAAACGGGCTATCCCAAAACGAAAGCGGCGGGCAATGGCAATCTGGTGAAGGAAGGTCACTTTTTTCAGAATCTGGCGATTTCATATGATTTGATCTATAACGCCGGCGTATTGTCGGCTGAAGATCATCTGCAGATTGCTCACACCTTCCGGCTTTATCATAAGATTATAGACCAGTCTCTCAACTGGGCCATCACCGGAAACTGGCGCGTTTCCGAGCTGACCGGTGCGGCCTTCACCGCGCTGGCCATTCAGGATTTGGTTGCGGCAGATCGCTTCATTACCGGCACTGGCGGAATGGTGGATCAGTTTAGCAACGGAGTCATGTCCGACGGCTGGTGGTATGAATGTTCCATCAGTTATAACACTTGGGTGGCGAGTGAGTTTACTCAGATTGCGCTTGCGCTGCAACCGTTTGGAATTGATTACATCGATGCCGCCTTCCCGGCCACCTATTCCAAAGAATATAACGTCTTCTCGGTGGACGTTGATGCGCGCAAAAAGCAAGTCTACGGCAAGCCGTTCCAGAAGTGGGGCCCGGTGCATAAACCGTTCACGAAGATTAAAAACATGTGGGATGCGTTGCCGCCCTTCATTGATTACAACGGTGTGATGTTTGCCAACAACGATTCGCTAGAAAACAAGTTTCAGGAAAATTTTTACGAAATTGCCTATCACGTGTATCGGGACCCAACCTATGCGGCGATCATTAAAAATCTGGATCACCGCGATCTGCTCTACGGAGTCGTGGATCTGCCGGAAGATACGCCGAAGTTGGGTGAAGACTCCGCCTTTGCTGATAATGCAGGGCAGGCGATGCTACGCTCCACGCAGGACGAGCCACGCGAACGCATCCAAGCCGTCTTGAAATATGGATCGCACGGTGGCTATCATGGTCACTTTGACCGCACGGCCCTGAACTCAATGATGCGCTATGGCCGCAGTTTCTACAATCCGGAGCACATCTGGTACAGCTATCCGAACTTTATGTATGCCTTCTTTGTGCAGAGTTCGCTGCCGCACAATATGGTCGTGGTGGACATGAAGCAGCAGGAAGCGGTTGAGAGCCATAAGCTATTCTTCAGCACCAACGAGCTGATGCAGGTGACGGCGGTTGAAACCAAAGCCCGCTGGTCCAATCCCCCGTACGGGGGCTTAATTTATAATTGGTTTGATGGCTCATTTCAGGAAAAGTGTTGGACAGAGGGGCGCTATATGCCGCAACCGGATCAAGAGCCGGTTTACGGTTCCATCGGCGAGTTCGGCGATCGCATCACTCAGCGGCGCCTGATGGTCGTCACCGACGAGTATATTGTGCTGGCCGACTATCTGGAAGCACCGGAAGAACACACCTTCGATTGCCTCTTTAACATTAAAGGGTTCCTGGGCCTTGAAGCGGATGAAGGTTCTGAACCCGTGCGCCATACTGAGCAGATGAATCCAGATCCAATTCTGGCCGCGCAGTTGATTACCGATTGCGATTGGTATGAAACCAAAGGCACGACCAAGGTCCGTTTTCAAACGCAGTTTGGGGAAGGGGCCGATAATGCGGGCACCCGTATCTATGGAGAAGACGGCCTATTAAATATAGATGTTTATTCCGCTTGGCCGCTGGAGCGTGAAGTGATGGTGGGTGCATTGCCGGAAGCGCACGGCGTGAATCGTAGATTCTGGTACTCCGTTAAAGGAGACGATCAGAGGTTGGCCGAAGGTCAATTCGGCGCTTGGATCCTTGGCCGTGATGAAATCGACGTCGATATCCAAGGATTGGAAACCCTGACCCTGACCACCCAAGCCGATTTTGGAAAAAGCGCTCCGAAAACTCTTTTCTGGGGGAATCCTGAGATTATAACGGCCGACGGAACAACCCTGAAGCTCAGCGATCTAGACGTAACCGTTGCTCAGATCTCCAACGTTCCAACCCTTGGAAAAGATTACTACGGCGGTCCGGTCAAAATTGCTGGACGTCTGTTTGAAGATGCGGTTGCGGCCAATCCGGTTCGCTCCAAACAGGATGGGACGATCACGGTTGATCTCAAAGGGCTGAAGGCCGTTCGCTTCAAAGCGTCTGTTGGCGGGGACTATCCGCTGGGTGACGAATCGCAGCGGCGCAAATCCCTCAGCTTCCGTACCACCGGCAAACAGACGCAGTATTTGACCGTGATTGAACCGTTTGAAAAGGAGAGTCTGGTGAAGAAGGTAACCGCCACGTCTCCGACTGAATTGACGGTAGAACTCAAGGATGGCCGTACGCACAAGCTGAAACTAAACGGACTGGAAGCGGGGAAAAATTTCCGTATAGAGGTGCAAGAATTTAAAAATGGGGAGCTGATTCATACAGAGCTGCATCAGGATGACGTATAATATGAAGGTCGTTGAAATCATGAGGTTAGGCGCACTCGTTCGGTGGCTGGCTGTCAGAGTGTGCAGGGGGCTCTGCGCCGTGTCATGAGGGTATTTATCTGAAAACTTTGTACGTTATTGGGCGGTTTGATGATTGCCGGTTCGGTTCAGGCCCGTGAACAGCTGGACCTTTCGGCGGGGGGGTGGAACCTTTGGAGGGATACCGAAGCGGCATGGCCGTCGATGGGCTGTCGCCTCGGGACTGCCGTTGGAGTGGTTCCTGTGGGCGAGGGGAAGATTATTCTTTCCACGTTGGAAATTTGTCCGGCCATTAACGAACCGGCAGGGCCGGCTGATATCGCCCGCAAATTACTGGTCAACTATTTGGAAGCTACTAATGCGCAGAACTGAGCGTTAAGTTTAGGCATTTAAAGATGGAAATTCAGTACAGGAGGAGTTGCAGGATGAAAATAATTAATGTGGTCATGATCGGCGCGGTGATTTGCGCAAGCGTGGGATGCACGACGGTTAAGCAAGAGTCAAAACCCCTTGTCTTGGGATATGGTGTAGAGGCCTTTGTTGTGGGGGAGGAGCTCTATTCGACCGATTTTTCGGATACGGAAAACTGGGTGTACCAGATGTCGGAGAATGTTGAGTCGGATCTGGAAGCCGTTGTGAAAATGGGGGACGGCATGATGGATCTGTATATGCCGGCGATGGGTTGCACGGCCTGGCTGAATAAAAAATTCGAGGGGCCGATTGCGATTGTTTTTCAGGTGCGCTGTCCGTTGGAAACCATCGATGGGGCAAACATCATCGCCACCGATATGAATAATTTCTGGAACTGTTCCGATCCGCGCAATTTTGACGCAGTGCTGAAAGAAACAGAAACCCACTACAACGGGGACTTTGTGAGTTATCATGAAATGCAGGGCTATTATGCCAGCACCGGCGGAGGGTACAACACGACCACGCGCTTTCGCCGCTATCCACGCTGGATCGATGGGAAAGATATCCCGCACCTTTCATTAAATGCTCAGGATAATAACCCGGAACACCTTATTGTTCCTGGAAAATGGCACACCGTGCAGTTGGTGGCCTGCGATGGGCTGGTCCAGTACCTTCAGGACGGCAAGGTGATCTATGAAATTAAATATGGCGACACGATCATGTCTGAAGACCGTTCGAGCAAGAAACAAGAACAGACCGAAGCCGCCATGTACACCCGCGAAGCGTATCCGGCCTTTACGTCCGGCTATTTTGGATTCCGCTTGGTGCGGACCCATCATCAGTATCGCAATTTGAAAGTTTATCAGTTGGACCCCAAGTAAAGTGGCTTAACAGACGTTTTTAACCACGAAGACACAACGGGCAGAAAGCAGGAAGATGGTGCGACGGGGTCAAATGGCGCGGCGCACCGTTCTACGTAGCCCGGTCCTCCGGGCCGGGTCATATTTTCAGAATTAATGAGAACTATATCAAGATGAAAACAAACGAAATTCAGATGAGAGATCCCTTTATCGTGCCGATGAAAGAGGAGGGCGTATATTATATGTTCGGCACCACCGACAAAAACTGTTGGCTGCCGCCGGGCACGGGCTTTGACGGTTATAAAAGTAAAGATTTAGAAGAGTGGGAAGGGCCGATAGAGGCCTTCCGTCCTCCGGAAGGTTTCTGGGCAACGAAAAACTACTGGGCGCCGGAGGTGCATGAATTTAAGGGTAAATTTTACATGTTTGCCACCTTCAAAGCCGAGCGTTGTTACCGTGGCACGCAGATCCTGGTTTCCGATGCGATTGAAGGCCCCTATCAGCCGTTAACCGATCGTCCGGTGACCCCGCACAACTGGGAATGCCTTGATGGAACGTTCTATGTGGATGATGACGGGAACCCTTGGATGGTGTTCTGTCATGAATGGACGCAGGTGCATAATGGCTCCATTTGTGCCCTGCGGCTTTCGGAGGATCTGAAAGAGGCGATTGGGCGTCCGGAATTCCTGTTTGATGCGACGGAGGCGACGTGGGTGCATCCGTTGAAAGACTGGTCGGAAGAGGGCGATGGGGAACGCCATCGCATGCCGGCGTATGTAACCGACGGGCCGTATTTGCATCGCATGGAAAGCGGCCAACTTGTGATGCTGTGGTCCAGTATGGGCGAGTCGGGCTATGCCATGGGCTTTGCGCGTTCGGAGTCCGGCACCATTTCCGGCCCTTGGAAGCAGGAGGATGTGCCGCTTTGGAAAAAGGATGGCGGGCATGGGATGATGTTCCGCACATTTGAAGGGCAGCTAATGATGGCCTTCCACTCCCCGAATCGTACCCCAGATGAACGGCCGATTTTTGTTGAGATTGAAGAGGCGGGGAATGGGTTTCGTTTGAAGGGGTAATAAAAGCAAGGCCGGCATCTTTCCGGTCTTACTTTAGAAGGAATTGGACGGCGGGGGATACAAATGAAGTGCAAAAAATATGTATTGGGATGGGTTCTTTGGGCAGTCGTTTCAGCGGCAGCAGCAGCGGAGGAGCAGCTTGTTGAAGCGACGGAACGCGTGCAGATTAACGAGACTGTTACAGATGGGTTTCTTCATCCCGGCATTGGCTTAACCAAAGAAATACTGGATACGGCCCGTGCGCAGGTGCTGGAAAATCGCGATCCGTGGGTTTCGGGATTTAATAAACTGGCTTCACATGGGCATTCGGCCAAAACAATCAAGATCATCAATCAGAGCAAGGATGATCCAACCCGGCCAGCCAGCGATGCGTTCAACTCCCGGGGCATCAGGAGGCAACTGGATCTTGATGGGGATAAAGCCTACCGACAGGCGCTGATGTATTACTTCACCGGGGATATGGCCTATCGGGCAAATGCGATGACGGTCATTCGGCTCTGGTCGCAGATGGATCCCGATAAATTTGATACCTTTGGAGCATCCCATATTCACGCACCCTACGCCGTAATGGGGCTGGTTATGGCGGCGGAGCTGATGCGCTACACGGACAGTCCGGACCCTGAGTGGGCTTGGACCGAAGAGGATACGGACAATTTGGAGGAAAACCTCCTCGTTCCAAGCATTGATATGTACATGTATTCGAACGGTTGGTTTATGAATCAGAGCGGCTATCCGCTGGCAGGCGCCATGGCATGTTACATTTTTATGAATGATCAAAAGGGCTACGAAAAACGGGTCGAATGGTTTGCCGTCAACAAGACCGCTCCCAACAAGGGCTGGAGTTCTTCGATTCAAGATTTGTTTCGGTTGGTGGAGGAGAATGCGGTGACGGGCGAACGGGTAGATGAACCGTTTGTGCAGTTGATGGAAATGGGGCGCGATCAGGCGCATGCCGCCGGTGATATGGAAATTGCCGTTAGAACGTCCCGGCTGATGAATGCGCAGGGCACCAAGGTGGATCCTGTGCGAGGAAGGGTCTCTACGAAGGCGAATGCCGTCGGCCCGTATGAATTCCTGAACAACCGCCTGTTGGCCGGGGCGGATTATGTGAGCCGCTTTATGCTGGGATACGATACCCCTTGGATTCCATCGCCTTCCAGTATCGAATCCAATGGCGATATCCAGCAGATTTACACCCGACTCGCCGATAACTATCGCGGGCGGATTCGGGATCTCGGTTACTGGGATATCTACTATTACTTTACCTACCAAAAAGGGATCAATGTGGCCGAGGTGGCTCCGTATTTCTACGAAGCGTTCAAGAAGCGCGTGGTGAGCAGTGATTTTGAATGGATCTATATTCCTGCTGCCGTCGAAGGTGAAGGAGCCCGAATTCCGCAAACCGTTCAGGAGCCGGATGTGATCAAGATCGTGGAACGATCTACTGGATTCGGCAATGCCTCGGTGGTGGAAGAGGACGGAAATTCTTTTCTGCGCGTGAAGCCTTCTGTCGCAGGCGCTCGTATTGCGCTACTCAGCATCAAGACAGACCATAAGAAGGTCGGTCTGAAGATTCGAACAACAGGTGTTGTCACGCTGGAAATGGAAGGCTTCGCGAAGCCTTGGCTGCTTCCGAATACGCAGGGGCAATGGCGGTATGTGGCTTATACGATGTCGGCGATTGAGCATGTGGAGGATATTATTTTTATCCAGGTCAAGGGATCGCCGGAAACGACGGTGGACTTGGATGAGTTCCTGCGCAGGCCTGGGGACAAGCTGAACTCGCCAACCTTTGCCGCAGGCAGTGATCGGGTTCTCATCAATGCCTATGTGGGTGCCTCCATTTTGCTCGATTTTTCTGCGGTGAACGCGGGGCGAATCGTTTACAGCAGTCTGGATCAGCCGGAGGATGCGGAGTTGAATGCTAAAACCGGAGCCTTTACCTGGTCGCCGCAGGACGTGGGGGAAACGTCTTTTGTGGTGGAGGCTTTTGATGGGAAAATTATCGCACCTCGAAAGGTATCGATCATGGTTGCTAAAGACCGAATGACGGCGATGACGGCGATCCAACGGGCGTATAATTCCGATCTGGCCTACGTTAAGCAGTCGCTGGATCATTGCGTAGCGCTCTTTACAAAAGTGGCGCGTGTCGCCAACGGTTCAGACGATGCCGTATTCTGGAAAGGGTTGGTCCTGCTCCAGCAGGCCTTCAATGATCTTGAAGTGCTGACGCCGCTACTCCCGGACGGAAGCATGGATTATCCTCAACTGGCGGTTTCATCTGAGATTGGAAATTCCATAGGCCTGCTGATCGATGGCAATGACGACACCTACCCGCTCTCTGGTCTAGCTAAAGACATGGGCTATATTTTCGACTTTGGGCCCGATTTTGAGGTGTCGTTTGCGGCCTTTGCGATGGAGGGCCGAATGAACTTTGAAGACCGGACGGCTGGCACGGTGTTCTATGGTTCAAATGATCAGGAAGACTGGCGCGAATTAACGGATCCGACAGAGTATTCAACGGAGATGGTGACGGTGGATGTGCATAAAAATAGGAAGGAGGATCGATTCAGGTATCTGCGTATAAAAAGACATGGACGCGGGCTTTTCGAACCGGCCGAGTTGCGGATTTATGGCTTGCGCCACGAGGTTCAGTAACGGGCTGTAGAGCGTGAATGGAAGGGGGAGCGTGAATTTCTGTTGCGCTCTCGCGGAGACCTCCGGCATTGCCCTCGATGCCTAAGTGTTTTATCCTGCTGCATATGAAGTGCGCACCGATGCGCTCATCCTTACCCGTCTATTGATCGGCGGCGTGGGGATGGCTGGCGATAAATAGGAAATGAAAACCATGCCTTATTCCAACGTGAATCCCGACGAAATGATCCTGCGCGATCATCTGGCCTACGACCGAACGGTGCTGGCCAATGAACGCACCCTACTGGCCTATCTGAGAACCTCCATTGCATTGCTGGCCGCCGGGGGGACTTTGGTGAAGATTTTCCCTGATGAGGGGGGCATGGTGACGCTGGGAATCGTTCTGCTTGCGCTGGGAGCACTGGTGGCGTTCATTGGAATGATCCGTTTTGTTCAAGTGAAAAAACGAATCGCAGTAGTCTATGAGACGCTGGACGATGCGGCGGAGTAGATAAAGAAAAGGAGCGGCATAGGCCGCTCCTTTGGGTTTCCAGAGATTGGAAATTCCAATCCCTGAAAAGGAGTTTATTTGATGGCTGGAACGTCAACCCATTTGCGTTCTTTCCAGCTTTGCATGCCGAGCTCAGCCAGCTGAACGCCTTTGGCTCCTTCCATGAGGGAGTAGTTCCATTCTTCGTCGAGGACGACGTGTTTAATGAACATTTCCCACTGAATCTTGAAGGCATTTTCGTATTCAATGTTGTTGGGAACATCTTCCCAGCCTCCGAGGAAATCGATGGGCTGTTTGATGTCTGGATTCCAGACGGGCTTCGGCGTGTTGGCTGCGGACTGGGTTTTCACTTCGCGCAGACCAGCCACTGCAGAGCCTTTAACACCATCCACATGAACGGTCAACAGATCGTCGCGGCGAACACGGGTGCACCAAGAGCTGTTGAACTGAACCATGGTTCCATCTTCAAGGACAAACATCGCATAAGCGGAATCGTCGGCGGTGCAGTCGAATGAGCTTCCGTCTTCAGCACGACGTTCGGGCAGATCGGTGGCGCCGTACGCCACAAGGCTTTTAATTGGACCGAATACGTTGTCGATCACATAGCGCCAGTGGCAGAACATATCAATCATCATGCCGCCGCCATCTTCATTGCGGTAGTTCCATGAAGGGCGCTGGGCAGGTTGGTCGTAGTCCATGCCGGTGAAGACCCAATAGCCGAAGTCGCCTTTAACGGACAGAATCTTTCCAAAGAAGCCCTGTTCTTTAAGCATTTTAATTTTGCGGAAACCAGGGAGCCAGAGTTTGTCCTGAACCACTCCATTTTTCAGGCCAGCATCGTCCACCAGTTTGGCCAAACGTACGGCCTCTTTGGTTTCAACGGCGGTCGGTTTTTCGCAATAGATGGCTTTCCCCGCTTTAACGGCTTTTTCAATGAATCCGGCGCGCTGCAGGGTGCCCGATGCGTCGAAGAAAATTTCGTATTCGCCATAGTTACCATCCAGTGCGCCTTGCACATCGGTGGTGTATTTAAAGGCTTCGCCACGGGCTTCGTTGCCATATTTTTCAGCGAGTTCCTTCAGGGCATAGTCGCGCCGTCCGGTCAGGATGGGGTCGGGCATGATGATGAGGTCGTTGCCGACTTTGATGCCGCCCTGTTTGATGATGGCTGTAATGGAGCGTGCCAGATGCTGGTTGGTTCCCATGCGCCCGGTCACGCCGTTCATGATGATTCCGATTCTCTTGATTTCCATGTTGGTCTCCTTAATGAATGGTTAAATGATGAAGGTGTTGTGACGTGTGAATGATCACACATCACCCAGCTGTTTAGATAATGATCGGTCCGCCTTCGGGCATTTCCGTACACTGCGGCGCAGCGCCTGCTGGAAGTTGTGGAACATCAATTCCAGCCTTTGGAAGCGTGCCGGCCAATTCTTCGCGCCAATGTGCCACATCGCCTGCGGGGCCGTAGCAATAGATAAAGGTGGCGGGCTCATCGCCAATGTTGGTCATCTGGTGGTATATGCCCGTTGGAATGTGGACAATCTGTCCGGCTTCCATTTCCATGCGCTCCTCGCCGAGGCACATCTCCGTTTTTCCAGAGACCACAAAATAGACTTCTTCCTGTTCTTGGTTATGCCATGGAACCTGTCCTCCATTCGGTTCGAGGGTCACAAAGCCCATGGCAAAGTTGTCGCACTGCACGGGGGATGCGCCGCCCACAAGGTTCTGGGTTAGGCGTTGGGCCGGATAGGTGCGGCCCTCGATTTTACTAAGGTCTCCAATAATCATGGTTCTTCTCCTTATGGGTTACAGGTAAAATTTATAATAGGGTTCTTCGTTGGCGAGGCGCTGAACGTAGAGCGCCGCTTCGCGGGCATGGTAGTCGCCCCACATGCTGGACTCTCCGCAGGGTACCGATTGGCCTTCTGGAATATGGTCCCACCCATTGGGTCGATGATAGACCGAGTGGAGGATCAGTCCCTGATGTGCTTCATCCAGACTGAGATAGGTGTCATTCATGAGCGTCTTCATGGTGGTGAAACCAGCCTGAATGTACGTATCGCCAGTGCCGGCTTCTTTGGCATTCAGATAGCGGCCCAGACGAATCAGCCCCTGCACGCCAATGGCAGCGGCGGAGGAATCGACCGGTTCGGCATCGTTGAAGGGTTCGGATATACGCTCATAGACATCGTCTCCCAGTTTGTGGGAGTTGAGTGCGCCGGTGTCCCAATACGGAATGCCGTCGGTTGCGGTATTGGCAATGTAGAAATCGCAGGTGGCTTTCGCCATCTTAAGCAGCATGGCCTCAATGGCTTCACGTCCGCCAAGAGGTTCCAGTTCGGCATCCTCAATCGTTTGCAGGAATTCGAGCTGTTCCGGCGCGCCAACCATAATCCAGGCCAGACCGCGGGTCCATGTGGTGAAGGGCGAGAAGCCCTGCTGCGAGTTGGGACAGCGGTAGTTGCCGTCGTTCTGATTAAAGATGCTTTCGTGGGCGGTGCGGCCCCAGACATCATAATAATCGCGGCCTTCGCCGTAATAAACGGCGTAGTCGGCCGTGGTCTGGGCGTGTTGAACAATCCGTTTGAGCAGGCTGGTTTTTTTGTCGCCCTCTCCCATGAGGCTGTGGCCGAGCTGATGGCCCACGGCCAACGCACGTAAGGAGCGGATGGTGTCGGCAAACAGCGAATGCGGGCCATTAAAGGAATAGATGTATCCGCCGCCTGTTGGAAGATCGGTCCAGCGGTTAGCTTGAACCGCGCTGGAGGCCTGCAACGCCATGACATAGAAATTGCGTTCCCATTCATTTTCGGCCATCTTGCCCTCATTCATCAAACGCAGGAGATTGCCGTAGGTGCTGATATTGTTGAAGCCATGATCGTGCACGCCGAAATGGGTAATGTGCGGGGCCATTTTTTCAACGGTATTTTTTTTGCCCATGGCCAAGAACGATTCATCGCCGGTGGCATCGAACTGCAGGATTTCGGAGCCGTATTGAAAGCCTTGCGTCCATTCGGTCCAACCGCGGGTGGTGTAGTTGCCCTCAACCGTGAAAACGGGCGATCCCTTGCTGGAATCATAGGTTTTATTAAGGGTATTGATCTTCTGTCCGGAAACCGACCAGAAGCGTTTAAGATCAGGAAGAAGGTCCTGAGCAGTGAGAGTGACGTCAATCTGCATAAATTTCTCCTTAAATATATTGAGGCCAAAAATATATTGCCAAAGAAATAAGTCAAGGACTATATTTCCGCGAATAAAGGGAGAATGCGAATGCGAGATAACGGAATGGATATGTATAACTTTTCGGTGGTGCGCGACTTGCGCAAGCGGGCCGGAATGACAATTGCCGATTTATCTGTGCGAACGGGGATTTCGCCAGCAGTGATTTCCAAGTTGGAACGGAATCAAACCGCAGCAGAGCTGAAAACGCTCTTTCGGTTGGCGCGTGCCTTTGGGCTCACCGCATCAGAAATGCTGGCTTTAGTGGAGTCGCGCACCGCTCAGGTGACCATTGAAACCGAACGCATTGCGGGGGACTTCCACTTTCGGCAAATCGAATTCGCAAATTCAAAGTGCTTTTATGCCGATGCTCCGAAAGGCGCTTTGCGCTCTAATCCGGATGCGCATCGGGATGATTTTGAGATTTGTTGGGTTTTAGAGGGAAAGCTTCAAATTAATTTACCCTATGAAAACCATGTACTTTCTGCCGGGGATTGTCTCCAATTCGACGCGGTGTTTGAGCACACCTATGAAGTGCTCGAAGATTGCCGCATCATTATCCAACATATACGTAAGGCAAAACGATTTTAACTTAAGAGTAAGGGGAAGACAGGGGATGACCGATTTTAAACGATTTAATTTAAAGACACTGGATGATCTGAGGGGAGATCTGGATGAGCTGGGGCTGGAACTTCCAATCTCTGGAAATCTGGCGGTATTGGGTGAAAAGGTGAAACTGGGCCAGCAAGAGGTGCCGAACCGGTTTATGATTCAACCCATGGAAGGGGTGGATGCCGATCCGGCAACGGGAGCGCCGACCGACCTAACCTATCGGCGTTATAAACGCTTTGCCGAAGGCGGCAGCGGGTTGATTTGGGCCGAGGCTGTTTCCGTGGTTCCGGAAGGGTGTTCCAATGCCAAGCAAATGCGCATGACCGAAGCCAACTTGGACCACTATAAACAGTTGGTCTCCGAAACTAAAGCGGCGGCACGGGTGGCTTATGGACACGATATGAAATTTGTGGTTCAGCTGACCCATTCCGGCCGCTACAGTCGTCCGGGCGGTGTGGTGACCCCGCTGAAAATTCAGCATAATCCATTTCTGGATAAAGCATTGAGTATGGAGAACGTCGATGTGGTTTCCGACGATTATCTCGATCGTCTGCAGGATGAATTTGTGAATGCGGCAAAGCTGGCGGCCGAAGCCGGATTTGACGGCGTAGATATGAAGGCCGTTCATGGCTACCTCATTGCCGAACTATTAGGGGCTCATTCGCGAGAAGGAAAATATGGCGGGTCGTTTGAAAATCGGACTCGCTTCCTGCGCGAAACGGCATTGCGGATGATGGATGAACTGCCGAAGTCCACCTTTGTGACCACCCGCACTACCGTGCTGGAACCGTGTCCATATCCCTATGGATGGGGGGTGGTTCCAACGATTGGAGAAACCTGGGAACCTGATCTGACCGAACCAAAGCGCCTGATGGCAGAATGCCATGAAATGGGCATGCCTATGTTCAACGTGTCTGTGGGTTTTCCGCGCTTCCAGCCCTATCTAAACCGCCCGCATGACAACTCGCTTATGGGCGAGGATAAACCGCCGGAATATCCGCTAGTGGGGGTGGAACGTTTCCAGCAGACGGTTCGTGAAATGCAGCAGAGCCTGCCCGAATGTCCGGTGCCCACCGCAGGGCTGGCTTGGCTTCGCCATCTGCTGCCCGAAGTGGCCGCAGGATTGGTGGAAGAGGGCTGGTGTTCCCTGATTGGTCTGGGGCGTGGTGCCTTTGCTTATCCAGAATTGGTGAAGGATATTTTGACGGAAGGGAAAATGGATCTGTCCAAATGCTGCACCACCTGTTCTATGTGTACACAGATTATGAAAGATGGAGTCGGTTGCGGAGGCTGTGTGCTTCGCGATAAAGAGATTTATGGACCCGAACTGAAAAAAGGTCGCGCCGCGGCCAAAGCCAAAGGCTTGGCTTAGTGCAGACCGAAGGTCGAGGGCACAGGTCTGCTGGTTTTCGTTCGACCTGGAACGTTCTGACTTTCTGACAAAACGACGATAAGGAGTATTGAAATGAAAAAAGTAGCATTCGTAACCGGCGGTGGTCGGGGTATTGGTTTTGGTATTTGTGAAAAACTGGCGGCCGACGGGTTTAACCTCGTGCTGAGCGGTCGTTCAGAGGCTTCAAAAGTGGCGGACGCAGTCCAGACCTTGGAAAAAATGGGCGCGGAAGTGCTCTATTGCTCCGGCGATGTTTCTTCGGCCGAAGACCGTGCCGCAACGATTTTGAAAATTAAAGAGCGTTTCGGTCGTCTCGACGTGCTGGTCAACAATGCGGGCGTGGCTCCGAAAGTGCGGGCGGATATTCTTGATGAAGAAAATGCCACGGAAGATAGCTTTGAATGGATCATGAAAATCAATTTGCAGGGTCCGTATTTCCTGACCCAAGCCTGCGCAAAGTGGATGGTGGAACAGAAACAGGCGGACGAATCGTTTGAAGGCTGCATCATTAACGTCGGCTCGATCTCCGCAACGGTGGTTTCTCCCAACCGCGGCGACTACTGCATCTCTAAAGCAGCTTTGGGCATGATGACCTCTCTCTTTGCCGCTCGTCTCGGCGAGTTTGCCATTCCGGTCTATGAAATTCGTCCGGGCATCATTAAAACCGATATGACAGCCGGTGTGACGGACAAATATGACAACTTGATTGATAATACCGAGCTGCTCGTTGAAAAGCGCTGGGGCTTCCCAGAAGATATTGGCAAACTTGCCGCGGCCATGGCGCGCGGGGATCTCCCGTATGCCACCGGTCAGGCCATTTATGTGGATGGCGGTTTGACGATGCCACGGCTTTAATCGATGACCGACCGCGGGGTGAGTGCAGGGGTAAACCAGCACTCGCACCGGTCAGATATTCACCGCCGAATCTCGAAGGTCATATGCTTCGAGGTCGGCGGTTTCAGGGGTTTAAATTTTAACGGGGGAAGGTATGAAAGAACGTGAATTGAAGGTTGGGGAAAAAACGATACCGGTCACCCAGGTGCATACCTTAGTCATCGGGTCCGGCGCGGCCGGACTGAATGCGGCGGTGCAGCTGCAGAATCAGGGCATTGAAGATGTGCTGATTGTTACGGAAGGGCTGAAAATGGGAACGTCCATCAACACCGGATCCGATAAACAGACCTATTATAAAAGTGCCATGTGCGGGAACGATCTGGATGCGCCGCAGGCGATGGCCAAAAACTTTTTTGATCCGGGGTCCATGCATGGCGACCTCGCGTTGGTGGAGGCGGCCGCATCGGCTCGGGGCTTCCTAAATCTTGTGAATCTGGGCGTCAAATTTCCGCAGGATGCCTTCGGCCAGTTCATCGGCTATAAAACCGACCACGATCCCGCGCAACGCGGCACCTCTGTGGGGCCCTATACCTCGCGCGATATGTGCCGTGCGTTGATTGCCGAAGTGAAGCGCCGCAGTATTCCGGTGCAGGAACAGACCAATGTGATCAGCCTGCTGACAACCGGCGAAAAGCAGGCCAAACGCGCCTGTGGAGCCGTGGCATTGAATGAAGAAGGCGAACTGGTGGCCTTCGCCGCAGAGAATGTCATCTTCGCGGTGGGTGGACCCGGCGGACTGTATAAAACCAGTGTTTATCCCGCAGTACACACCGGAGCCATTGGTATTGCCCTCCAAGCGGGCGCCATGGCGCAGGGACTTCCCGAAGCGCAGTACGGGTTGGCCTCCACCAAGTTCCGCTGGAACGTATCGGGCACCTATATGCAAGTGGTGCCCAAGTTTATCTCCACCGATGCCGATGGAAAAAGTAACCCGCGTGAATTTATGAGCGATTATTTTCCAACCCTTGGAACGATGAATTCAAAAGTGTTTTTGAAGGGCTATCAGTGGCCCTTTGATTCCAAGAAAATTGTCGGGGGTTCATCCATCATCGATATCCTCGTCTACATCGAAACCGTAGAAAAAGGACGGCGCGTATTCCTCGACTACCGCGAAAATCCGGAAGGATTCGATTTTCAAGCCTTGGAAAAAGAAGCCTTTGAATATCTCGAAAATTCCGGCGCATTTCAATCGACGCCGATGGCCCGATTGGAGCACATGAATCCCGGCGCAATCAGTCTGTATAAAGACCACAATATCGACATCACCAAAGAGCCCTTGGAAGTGGCCGTTTGTGCGCAACACAATAACGGCGGACTGGCCGGTAACCACTGGTGGGAATCGACCAACATTAAACACCTCTTTCCAGTGGGCGAAGTGAACGGTTCGCACGGTGTGGCGCGTCCGGGCGGTTCGGCGCTAAACTCCGGGCAAGTTGGATCGTTCCGTGCCGCAGAATTTATCGGGAATGTGTATGCCAACACCGACCTGAAACCGGATGATTTCAACACCGCCGCTCGGGCGGAGATTGAAGACGTGCTCCAATACTTGGAACGGTGCGAAGTTTCTGAAACAAGCTGGCGTTCGGTTCGCGGGGAACTGCAAGAGCGCATGAGTACGTTCGGCGCGCATATTCGTTCTGAAAGCGGATTGACGCAGGCCGTGAAAGAAGCGAAGAAGCAGTTTCAAACCTTGGAAGAATCAGGCTGCCGAGTGGAAAATTCCACGCAGGCCGTGCAGGCTTTCCGTAATCGCCAACTCTGTTTTTCCCATTGGATGTATTTGGAGGCCACGCTCTACGCCGTGAAAAGCGGGGTGGGGTCGCGGGGATCAGCCATGGTGCAGGATGCGGAAGGGAAACCGGCGCATCAAAAACTCGATGCCGCACAGTGGAGTTTTGCCGGGGAAGATGCATCATTCAAAGAAAAGGTGCAGGAGACGGTGCTTGAAGATGGCATCGTAAAAAGCGGTTGGGTGAGTCGTCGCCCGATTCCAGCGCGTAATCTTTGGTTCGAAACGGCCTGGGCGGACTATCGTGCCGGTAAAATTTATACGTAGAGTAGGCGCTAATGAAAAAGTTGAATGAAAGAGAAGAACTGGAATTTCTGAAGGAAATTTACGGGGCCGAAGACTATTCGAAATTATTTACGGTGCTCAAAGATGCGTTTACGTTGTTGCAAACTCGGTCGCAAATGCTGTTGGGATTAGCCACGATTTGTTTAACGATCACCGGATTTTCAGGGCCGCGTATGGCGGCGTCCAATGGGGGCAGTCGATTCTTCATCGGATTTGGGTTAACCTTTGTGATGCTGTCCGTCATGGCACTCGTGGCCGGTCCGTTACGTCTGCGTTGGATGACGGCTTGGAAGGCGGAAGATATTGAACGGACCTTATTACTTCATCTACGGCAGCGCAATATACGCACCCAATTTTATCGGGTGGCCATGGTTCTACTTTTGATTGGATTAACAGGCTATTTGTTAAGCTTAATTTTCTTTTTAATGACCGTTGAATCATAGCCTATTTTCTGCGAAGCATCCGTTTGAGTGCGGCTCATCGATCTCTTCTCGTTGATGTATTCGACAGGTCGTAGATCTTTAAATGAACTTTGTTGAGACCAGAGACTCGCTCTTTCGTGAAATTGTAAAATTCATCGCCAAGCTCTATCGAACGGAAGAAAGAGTCTCTTCGACTTTCCCATTTAACCTCTGAATAGGACCGTCGATGAGGCGCTTAACATCCAAAAATCTATTCTTCGATATAGGCACGGTAGTACTGCCGAACCTCCGTGGTAGAGTTCGTTACGAAAAGCAGACCGTCAATCCCTGCAAGATCTGTAATGATATTGATCCATGGCCCGGCAATAAGATTCGTTGTCGCCATTACGGTATAAGAAGAGGGTGTCCCATTTGATGAGGTTTTAAATCGGCCTGACATCTGATCTGCAGAGAACGCGGTATGGGCTATATTTTCGAGCTCCCAACTGACTTGAGTCATTGGACATCCTGATTTTGACCGAATTTGAACATACGCGTGTCTTTGAAGGGCATGATTTAGGATGGGTTATGCCGCTGCGGCGAGTTCGGCTTCGAGCTCGGCGCGTTTTTGCGCGGCCATGGTGGCGAGTTTCCAAAGGTTGTGGCCGAGGACATACCATTCAATTCGTGTTTTGCGGTTCGTGAAGCCTTTACTTCGCAGGGGAGTTCCGAGATAGGCATTTTTAAACAGGTCGATGCGACCTTCGGTGGAGCCGCGCCGCTTTTGCAGGAGGCAGAAGTTTTCATCTTCAAGCTTTTCTTTGAGAGAGGGAACGGAGCGAGGGCAGATGCCGTTGATCAGGCCGAGCTCGTCGAGATGTTCCCGGCTTTTGGGGGAGTCGAAGCCGCGATCGCCCGTGTAGCTGGCGGGTTGGCCGTAGTTTTCGGTAATGCGCGTGAGACTGGATTTTACGAGTTTGCTGTCAGAGGACGGTTGGTCCTGAATGAATTCCCAATCAACGATGAGGCCATCAGATTGCTCGGCGAGATAGAGCCCGTTTCCAAATTCAATTTCAGCGGCGGCCTTCCCGCGCACAATGACATGGAGGTCGGGGTCATAGAGGCTGAGAATCTTATCAGCGTTGGCGACGCGGCGTTCCCCGATAATCCGTTCATGGGCCTGATGAATGGCCTGGGGCAACTGATCGAGAATGAACCGGATGCGATCGAGCACCACCTGAGTTTCTAATTTGCTCCAATCGGTTTCGCACCCGCGTTCTTCCAGCAC
>JBAHZU010000065.1:0-13389 GCA_037132875.1 Pontiella sp. | reverse complement strand
ATCCTTCGCCCTATTTAATAACTATTAAAGTCATCTTCACCGATCTTGCGGATGATCAGCTTGCGGATTTTCCATACGATCAGCGTCAGTTGCACAACGCTTCTCGGGTCCTAAAATTGTAAGCGTCCGAAGTTTCACCCTATATGTTTTCGCGGGCGGCCTTCCATTGAGAAGGGGTGTAGTCCTTGGCGGTGTGGTTGGTCATGTGCGGCAGGCTTCGGCACTGCCGAAAAAGAGCCAGTTCTTTTTGCCGATGGCCGTGGGGCGAATGGCGTTCTCTACCTGGGCGTGTTCGGTGTAGATGAGTAGCTTGTCCCAGAGTTTCAGGGTGTAGTCGATGGCTTTTCGGGTTTGGCTTTTGGGTCGGTGTGCGACTTGTTCGAATTGGAGTTGAAACCCGATGCGGCGAAGAATGGGTAGGCTCTTTTGCTGACGAATGGTACGGCGGTCTTGTTTTGGGGTGGTTGCGCAGTTCAGCCTCGATTCGGTAGAGCCCGCGGATTTCTTTGCGCATGGCTTCGTCGATCATCGCGAGTATTTGTGCGAGGCGGAACATCCAGTCAGCCATGGTCTGGCGGCTGATGTCGACGCCGTAGCGGGTCTTGTTGATCTGCGACTGGCGGTAGAGCGGATTCAAAAGCGACTCCAACTGCAGTTTTATTCATTCGATTTATCTCCTCATTCAAATTTACGGTTCACGTTCCACCGTAATTTTATAGAATCCCTGCACCTCTCGATCCGCAGTCGTGTCGATAAATAAGCCGTCCACCAGGTTACTCCCAATTAAGGCAAACCCGTCTACCAGATTACTGGACCAGTACACTTGGTAGAGGCGTCCATCAACTGCATCCCATTCAAGTTGCAGGGACTGATCGAGGATCAGATCAGAAATCTCAAAAGACGAAGGAAGGTTAGGATTGGTGCCTACAATATATTCTTCCATGTTGGTGAGACCATCGCCGTCCGGATCACCTTCCGGATCGGCAATGGTTTCATCCCCGAAATTCCGAAATTCCCACAGGTCATCCAGCCCGTCACCATCTGAATCCTCGCTATCCCAAGCCAAAACGGTTTCCTTTGTTTCCAGATCCACCCAAACATCAACATGCTCATAGGAGCGGGTGTAGATAAATCCATTTTTAATTGGATCCCCGAGAGGGGCACCGAGTGGATAGTTCAGCTCGGGAACCCAGTGTCCATCCCATTTCCACTGATCATCCGTGGCATCCACGGTGCTTTGGTAGGCGAAGTAGGCATTAGTTTCGGCGGCGATTAGAAAGAGTGCCAGAGCATAATCAATACCGTCTGCAAAGGCCTCTTCCGAGGCCGTTGACCCAACACTTTTCAGTAGCATAATCTTTCCTTTCGACACTCCTTCACGCAGCAATTGAAGGGTAACCGCCACGGCTTCGGCCTCACTCTGTGCAGGAATGGCGGCGCCGTTCGGCAGCGACCAGCGTTCAAAATAGGAACCGTCCTGCACTTCCATATAGGCACGGCCGGCATAGTTCCGCTCATTACGCAGAGTATTCCCGAGGCATAGTTTCCCTTCGGGCAAGGCCTGATTGAGCTGATCCAACATGGCAGCGTAGTCGGAAATTGGCTCCCCATAGTCATCGTAGATCGATGGTATAGACTGCACTACTTTATCAATAAATACACCATCTATGACATCATAGGTTGCCATACCCACTTGGGTATTTACCCACCAGTCCCTCAAATCCGCTACCGCATAATTGTGAGTCAGATAAAGATCCTTGTGATAATAGAGCACCTCATTTCCGTTCGTATCGGTCGTGTGGTTGCTCCACTCCCATTCATACGATTCATAGGCGGCATTTGCTGCATATCCAAAATAATGAATATAGGAATTGAGATAGAAAATATTTTTCGTTGCGGGCTCAACCGCCCGTATGCGGGTAGCCGTATCCAGGATGCCCTCTTCGATGGAATTGAAACCGGCCGCATTCGCTTTTTCCCAGACAATCAGATTGTAATTCATCGCCATCGAACGGATCTCATCGTCCGTGTAGGCTGATTTTTTCCGAACAATCAGCCACTGAGGTACTGTATCCCACGAAAAGGAAGGAAAATTGGACGTACTGGCCTGAGCCGGATATTCATCCGCCATCAGCGGACCGACCACATAGTCCGAATAATCCGTCACATTCCAGACATTGGAACCGGCCGGATTTACTATGCTAATTTTGAAATAGATTTCTGAAACAGCCCACTGGAGATGATCATAAAAACTGCCGGCACCAGTCACGACAAACTGATCCACGGCCGGAAACGTATACTGGGCAGTCGGAGCATCAAATTCTTTCCCTTCCAGCCCAATACCTTCCCCGATAATGAGCCGGTGGCCCCGCCCCCCTGCTTCCTCCACCTCAAAACCTGTAAAGCCCTCGAATACTGCCGTGTAGTCCACAACGGAAACCTGAAGGTTGGTCACGCTAAAACGCAGGCTCTCGCCCGCATCCACATCATCATCAAATACGCCCCACGTATTATCCACTTCTATGGCATCAGCTGATTCACCGAGAGCCGTCATGGACGATTGATTCGCATTTGTGCTGTATACATAGGTTGAATGGGTAAAGCCCTCCACCAACAAATCGAATGACAGCGTATCAGCGCTTCCGTCATCATTCAAATCGTTACCCGACCATGTCACCGAATAAATCAATTGGCCATTCTCGCTGATGCTGGCACACGACAACTCCATATCATTTAGGTTCGTGAGATTCCGGCCATTGTTGAGGACCAGATCCTCCGTCCCTGCCGTCTGCATAAACCAGAATGAGGAGGCCGTGGACGGACGTTCCGGTGACGCCATCATAAAGCTGAAATCCAAATCACGAAAACGGCTGTTATTCACTCCGATGGAGGTGATCGTCAGCACATCAAGTGGTCCTGTAAAACCTAAATTTCCATTCCCCTGCGAAAGGAATGCTTCAGCGCCGGTTGTGCCCACATAATAACTGGAGTTTCCGCCATACTTTGAGATCGCCGAAAACCCGTCAAAAGAGGCCGTCCACCCTAACCCTTCCCCCTGCGTGAAGTTTATATTTTCGACACTAAGCTGTAAAGACTGATTATTATCGAGATCCCCGCCGGGGCCAAAGTGCTGGTTCGGCGAGTTCGTACCCGAATAGTCAGCACCCAAATTATAAGCAGTCCCGAGGATCATATCCTGAACGGCATATGAGGATTCCGTCCACGCCTTCAGCCGAAGATCAAAGCTGAAGATATCCTCAAGGGTTCCTCCATCCAGGTCTCCCGTACGGGACCATGAATACAGAATATCACTCCCAGAATTGGTCGCAGAAATCGTCCAGTTACCCCAGGCTCCCACATTATTCCCATCCCAGTTAGACACCGTAATCACCGCGGCCTGTATGTTTACTGTCGCCAACATCCCCATAAATATACCTCTGATGAGGCCGTTCATATCCTCTCCTCTGCATTTGACAACATATACCGGCCTTCGGCATTTTGATTGATCTATTTTTAGGGCCGCATTAGCTGATACGTAGACCGCATTTCCTCAACGCGGATTGGGCTGACCTCAAATTTTCACCGACGTTTCAGCCGTGATCTCTTTCGTGATGACAGCATGGCTTTCCTTATGCGCGTTCAACCCTACTTCTGTCTTTGTCCGCTCCAGTATCACTCCAAAAAATAGGATTTCAAGAGGCTGCACTACTGAGAAAGTCAAAAAAGGGAGATCATACGTTATCTCTCTTTTGAAACTCCGAATACGGGCCATTCTTAATTCTCGATCCCTCGGGAGAAAATCCCAGAACGGATCCAGAGCAATAAATTTACATACTCAACCGGCGACGGACAAAAATAATTCCGCCACCGAATGCGGCAATCAGCCCCAATGAGGTCGGCTCAGGAATGGCCGTGGTGAAACTGAAGCCCAAGCTGCGAAAGCGGCTGTTATTCACTCCGATGGAGGTGATCGTCAGCACATCAAGTGGTCCTGTGAAACCTAAATTTCCATTCCCTTGGGAAAGGAATGCTTCAGCGCCGGTTGTGCCCACATAGAAATTGGAGGCTCCACCATATTTTGAGATCACCGAAAACCCATCAAAAGAGGCCGTCCACCCCAACTCCTCTCCTTGCGTGAAGTTTATATTTTCAAGGCTAAGCTGGAAAGACTGATTATTGTCGAGATCCCCACCGGGGCCAAAGTGCTGGCTCGGCGATCCCACACCCGAGTAGTCAGCACCTAAATTATAAGCAGTTCCGAGGGTCACATCCAGAGCGGCATATGAGGATCCCGTCCAGGCCTTCAATCGAAGGTCAAAGCTCAGGGTATCCTCCATTCCTTGACCATCCAAATCTCCGGTTCGGCTCCATGAATATACGATATCATTTCCATCTATAGCCGAGGAAACTGTAAATTGATTAAAATCCTCGCCAGCATCATTCGCCAGATTTCCGTGCCAGTTTATTAGAGAGATAACGGAAGCCTGCGCGGCACCCACCGCCAAGAAACCTATGCTTAACATACGCACTATTTTTTTTCATTATTTTCACCTTTCTCTTATTTACTTCCGAGCAGCCCCCAAGGACTGCCCAAAATCTTGGGCATCAAGTTCAACTATTCTTCGTCGAGGTAGGACCGAAAAAATAACTTATTTTTGGCAACCTCATTGGTTACACTGACCTCTCCTCCGGTACCAAGGACACCTGATATGACATTACTCCATGTTCCGTACACCAGATCATCGGTTACCTGAATGCCATAGTTAAATCCCGCATCGGTCAGCCAGCTCAGCGCAATCTGGGAACCGCCCGAAATAAGAATGGAGGAAATATCTCCAACACTCGTCGGCGGTGCCGAACTCGAAACGGAGAAGAAAATATCCACCGTCGATACCCCCCAACGCATTGCGGCACCGGATGCCGTTGATGTCACAAACAACGGGTTCATAGAAAGGTTGGTTACCGAAAAGGATGCATCAGACCAGAGATATCCATTCAGTCCCGCTCCCGAGCCAAGGATGGTTGAATGGTCGTAGCCCGTTCGTTCCGCAAGCACAAGGCCACTGAAACCAATAAATGAAGCATCAAGCGGTCCGGCTGATCCCGTTGCAGAAATATTCTCTACGGTAAAGATTAGCGTGTCACCCACCGGCATGCCCTGTGCCGCCGTACCGGTAATCCATGCCTTACCGGATGGATTGTATCCATATGTTGCTCCTGTTCCGTCCACCACCGTTTCCGATCCCGAACCGATCGTCGCGGCAGACCCGCCGGGCGTTGTACTGAATGTATGCGTAGTCCCATTCACTGCGGACACACGGACATCAAAACTGAGCGTATCGCTAATCATATCACCATCTAAATCGATATCCGTATAACTGATGGAGTAAACATATCCCCCATTGGTTGAAACACCGGATACGGTCAAGCCATTCGTAGAACCGCCAATATTCAACAGATTGGAAACCGATGACATATCCGCAGAAAGCGAGTTAAATGCCAGCTGGATTCCGGCAGGGATAACTGTAATCGAAACCGTTGCGGGCTCACTATCCAGAAACCCATCATTAACCGTAAAGGTAAAATAATCATTTCCAGTGAAGCCGCTATTCGGCGTATAGATCAAATTTGGGGCGGTACCAGACAACACCCCATTGGACAGGGAGTTGAACACGAAATAGGTCAGATTACTTCCTTCTGGGTCGCTTCCTGTGAGCGTAATTGCGAGGGGAGTATTCTGCACGGTTCCTACATTCTGAAAGCTTGCCGTCGGAGCAATATTCGTGATGGTAATTGAAATAGTTGCAACCGTACTGATATATGCGCCGTCATCCACGGAGAAGGTGAAGTGATCCACTCCTTGGAAATCAGTATCTGGGGTATAGATCAGATCCGGTGCGGTGCCGAAAAGAACCCCGTTGGTGGGAGCATCGATGACCATATAAACGAGGTTCATTACCCCATCGGGATCGGTTCCGGTCAGCGTGATCGCTAAGTCCACATTTGGAAATGTTGATACGTCCTGACCATCCGCGATTGGCGCAACATTAGGTATGACCCCAACAACCTCTGCGTGCAATCCGAAGGTCATATCCTGCGTGGCATTCGGAGCAACATTTGCCGGCATGATGAGCGCATTCTTTGCCCGTAGCCAACCGCCGTCGTCATATCCAGTGCCTATTTTAACTGCCAACCTACTCTGCGGTCCCTCCTCCATCCAGAATTGGAAGGCATACTCTCCGGCCGGAAGGATCACATCGGCATCCAAGTTTAACGAAAAATAAGATGCATCGGTTAAGGTGATTCCTGTCAAATCAAATGTTTCCAGCACATTCGTGGAAACCACTGTACCGTTGGTGAATTCACCAATCCAAAGATAAAGGTCATTCGTTCCATCCGAATATATCCACTCAATGTCTTTGAGTAAGGTTACTGCCCGGAGGGTCGTTTCATTGGTCAATGAGAACGACTGCCCCAGAACAATACTATTATTTGTTGCGTAGTTCCACGCCGCGGACACCCCTGTGAATTCGGCCTGCTTAATAATACATATACCCTCGGGATCAAATCCCAGGTTCTGCTGAACAGTCCCTGCCATAATGCTCACCGCGGTCAAAGCACAGAGTGTGACTGCATATAAGGTCTTCATTCCTGTTCCTCCTCTTTTACTTCTGCGAAGTATTACGTAAAGCTGGTACACACCTTCTCCGACTCAGCATCTAAGCTAGATCCGATTGACATGCTGCACATCGCTATTTCCAGTGATACGCGATTGAGGTCATTCCTGATAAAAATAACGTTTAAATGCTGGGTACCGCGAACAGCAGGGTTATTTATTCCCTGATTCCAAAGAAAGTCTGTTATAAATTCCACAACTAAAAGAATGAATGTGTCTATACTCTTAACAGCCAGTTTATTCACCGTGGTGATTACACCATTACTTGCCTCTGGCATTTCCCAACCCGTGGAACTTCTTTCGCTCAATCAGCTTGAACAGTTGCACACCGAGATGAAAGAGGAACTGGACCAGCTTGCAAACTACAGCCTCCGCAGCGGTATTGGCTCGATTGGCTATCGTTCCCGGCGCTATGAATCCCCCGGCCAAGTGGAGTGGATCAGAATTGATTTCCCTAAAAAGAACTCAATCGACCAAATTATTCTGGTTCCGGCGATATCGCGCGATTCGAAAAAAGGCTTCCAGTCCGATGGGTTTCCTGATGGATTTAAAGTCTATGCCGGTGTCGGGCATGATACGACCGAAAGACTCATCGCCTCTTACGAGCCGGGCAACCGAATCCTTCCTCGTATTGCGCCACTCATCATCTCAGTTGCCGGGTTCGAAGCCAAATGGATACGTATTGAGACCTCCCATCTCTCCCAGCGGGCCTTTAACGCGGACTATGTGCTGGAATTTTCGGAGATCATGGTTTTCAGTGGCAAAGAAAATGTAGCGCTCCACTGTTCCGTGGAAGCCTCATCAAATATCGGCACCCTCGGCGGTGCTTGGGACAAACGCTTTCTCGTCGATGGTCACGTACCCTATTTGATGAATTCATTTCAAGGATCGCAGAGCCTAGCCTTCATCAGCAGCACCGGCACCTCCCCAGTTCTACAGATTGATCTAGAAGAAGAAGTTGAACTGAACCGGATCCACCTTCATACGGTAGATTCGGGCGATACGGTGCCCCAGGCTTTCGGAAGTATGCTGGGTTTCCCGGTGCACCTGAAAATTGAAGGCGCCCGCCATGCTGACTTTTCTGATGCCATAACGTTGGTTGATATGAATCACAGTGAAGAAATTGATATTGGCCCCATCATGATGTGGAATATTCCACCGACGGTCCTACGCTATGTCCGACTTTTTAATCCCGGTGAAATACCGGCGGATTCCCGCCTTGGGTTTGCGGAAATTGAACTCTTTTCCAACGGGAGGAACATCGCCCTGAATAAGACCGTTCATGCGAACGTGGCTAAGACGAATTCTCGGCGTTCTTTAACCGCGCTGACCGACGGCCGGAACTTCTTCGGCAGCATTCTTCCTATACACGTCTGGATGAATGAACTGGCGCGACGGCATGACCTCGAAACACAACTTCCAAAAATTAAAACCGAAATTGAAAACCGCTATAAGACCCAGCGGCAGAACTTTCATCGGGTCAGCTGGCTCGCAACCCTGCTGGCTGGGGGCGTTGGCTTTACCATCCTCATGAGCCACAATCTGCAAATGCGTCAGGCCGTGCGGCTCAAAACCCGGTTCGCGGCAGACATTCACGACGAGCTCGGGGCCAATCTCCATGCCATTGGCCTACTGAGTGATATTGCAAAAGAGTCTATAGATTCATCGGAAACATTGATAAAAACGGTAGATAAAATCAGGGCACTCACCGAACGGAGCGGTGAAGCCGCCCGCCACTGCGCGGAAATGCAGGAGGCCGAAATATTCGGACGACTCCCCGACGACATGCGCCGCACCGCAAATCGGATCATGACCGACCTTGAATATAACATTGCCATCGAGGGCGAAGAGGTCATTGAAAAGCTCTCCTCCCGCACAAAGGCCGACCTATTCCTCTTCTACAAAGAGAGCCTGATCAATATCAGCCGGCACTCCGGTGCGGATCAGGTAGATATCCAGCTCAAAGCGAAACCCCGCCTGATTTTTATGAACATATCGGATGATGGGCAGGGTCTCTCCGGATCCGTTCCTTCCTCACTGAAGCGCCGGGCCCGATTGCTTGGCGGGCAAGTTTCTTCCGAAATATCTAAATCCGGTGGAGCCAGTATTACGCTAATCTTCCGTCCACATAAATTTAAATTCTGGAGAACCAACACATAATGAAACCAAAAATTAAAATCATGCTGGTGGAAGACAACCCCGAATACCGCAACGTAATCGAATTCGCCATGGAACAGGATGCCGATCTGGAATTAGCCCACCCATTCGGTCTGGCCGAGCGTGCACTGCGAAGTTTTCAGGATATGTCGACCCGCATTGAACCCGACGTCATTCTCCTGGATCTTAACCTGCCCGGTATGTCTGGACTCGAAGCACTACCTCACTTTACAAAAGTGGCCCCCGACGCCAGTGTGATTATTCTGACCCAATCCGGAAACGAGGCCGATGTCCTCAGCGCCATAACACTCGGGGCAAAAGGATATCTGCTAAAGTCCGCAACCATTAAGCAGATCAAAGACGGGATAAAAATCGTTGCAGAAGGCGGCGCCATTCTCGATCCAAAAGTCGCCCGTTTCATTATGGAGATGCTCAAAACTAAACTACCCACAGCATCCTACAAAACGCTGCTTTCTAACCGAGAACTCGAAACCCTTCGGCTTATGGCAGACGGATTGGCCCGAAAAGAAATCGCACAGAAACTGCAAATTAGTGTCTTCACGGTAGACACCCATGTACGCCACATATACGATAAATTTAAGGTGCCCAACTCCGCGGCAGCCATCGATAAAGCCCACCGTCTCGGCGTATTCAATAGCTGATCTATTCTAAAGTTAGAGCAACACAATTAACGCGCTTATTGTTCGACTAATAATTCAGTTTCCCGCCTTTTCTGGGCCGTTGTTTTTCGCTCTCCCACCATTCGCGAGGGCCTTCTTCCACGATATCCGCCCAAACTTTGAGTAATATCTTTTTCATTTCCTCCGTTTTTTCGGGCATCTTCGCGGCAAGATTGTTCTCTTCCTTCCAATCATTGGAAAGGTCGTAGAGTTGGAATTGGGTCAGCATTTCATCGCCAATCAATTTCCAATCATCGATACGCATAGCCACCCGATCATCGGGCCCAGACACATGTGTGCGCCAGAAAAGTGGCGTGGAGCGAACGACCGGCGTCCCCTCAAAAGCGGGCACCATACTGACTCCATCGATGGTGCGATCCGTCGGAAGAGGAACTCCGCAGACCTCAAGCACCGTGGCAAATATATCCGTACCGATCACGGGAATATTGCTCACCGTTCCGGGCTTAATATGCCCCGGCCAGCGCACAATACCCGGCACCCGAATACCGCCCTCATAGTCGTTGCGCTTCCGACCGCGCAGGCCGCCGGTCGAACCAGTATGCTCAGTCTGACCCTCCGGACCGTTATCCGAGGTGAAAAACAATAACGTATTCTCGCTGATCCCCCGCTCTTCGAGCGCATTCATGAGCTGTCCCAAAGCAAAATCAAGCTGGGTGATATTTCCCAAATATTCGGCATTCGGCTCCCCTTTATAGAGTTTCATAAAGCGCGGATCCGTGGCGATCGGCTTATGGGGCTCGTGAACCCAAACCGAAAGCACAAAGGGCTTCGACGGATCGCGCACCTTATCCAGCCAATGAATTCCTTCGTTCACGACAAGCTGCGCAGAATAGCCCTCCAGCACCCCGAGCGGCTCCCCGTTGCGCACAAAGTTCTCAGGATTCTTATGACTGGGACTGGCATTATTATGCGTACTCATCCAGTAATCATAACCATGGTCGCTCGGCTGGGGAAAATCTGGGTTATTAAATTGCTGGCGGGAATTAAGGTGCCACTTGCCTACATGGCAGGTTTCGTAGCCCGCCTCGCGAAGCAGTTCCGGATAGGTAATTTCGCTGACCCGAAGATGCGTCGGTCCATTTCCAGAAAGGTGACGCCAAACTCCATTACGGTACGGTGTGCGACCCGTGAGAATTGCCGAACGCGAAGGCGAACACACCCCACATGCCGAATAGCTCTGCGTAAAACGCACGCCCTGCGAAGCAAGCTTATCGATGTTCGGAGTAACCATTTTTTCATTGCCGTTGCAGCGGGCATCCCCCCACCCCATATCATCGGCCAGAAAAACGACAATATTCGGTGTTTCCGACTTAGCAAGAGCGGCGCCCGCTTCGCACCCAATTAGCAATATCATGAAGTATGCTTTAGAACGTGATTTCCATATTATCATTTTAAAAATCCTTTTATTCAACACGGTCAGAGGAAACGTAGCTTCGAATGGCATCCATTCCTTTAATTTTCTTATATTTCCCACGCGTTTCGCTGGCAATTTTGCTCAATTTAAGGTCCTTGGCGGAACCGCTATCGGACGGCACGAAATGGATCACATTGATTGAATATTTCGATTTATTCTTCCTAATTCCACTTTTCATGGGAGCGGCAACCCTCGATTTACTTTGTATATTATCGAATGCCTCAACCATCATTTCTGGCGAGTATTGGGCAAAGGTGGTTCCCCCAGGAGGGAGGCGCGCGCCGCGAAAGTATGCATTCACCAATCCGCGATCCCCCCGCGCAATCACCCGCGGTGGCTGGCCCTTTGCGCGGCGCTCTTCATTTTCTTTCTTAAAGAGTGCACGCGCCTTGGCCACATTTTCCCTATATTTCTGCTGATCAGATTCATTCCAATTCCGCTCCCGCGTTCCGGTTTTATACCTCAGCTCATTGCCCCATCGGCACGTGAGAAGAAAGACCACATCTGCCTGTGACTGCATGGCAAAGAGGGTGGGCTTTGCCCAACCGCCAGGCGTATTTTTAAGCGGTTCCACCATAAAGTTCCCGCTGATTCGGCTGCCGCCCGCCCCCAGTGTTTTTGGGCCGTAAGCGGAGTTCGCCATTCCCTTCTTCACCGCATTGAGCGGTTGCAACCACTCCTCCACTTTGGCCACATTGGCACCCGATGCGGACACCATAGTAGGGAACAACGTCATTTCGCCACCACCGTATACGGCCATATTAAACAACACGGTCGGATTCAGGCCCTCCAAAATTCGAACTAGTTCGGATTTAATGATGGTGTAAGCCGATAATCCGCCCATATTATCAACCATCATAAATGGGGAGGCATCCAGAATAATAAAAACCTTTTCCCCCCTGCTTTTAATGCCAAACAGATTCATTTCCGGCATGGAAAATCCCACTCCTCCTGCTCCGCCCAGTCCGTCTCCGATCGCCCCCAATCCCCCTTTAACCCCAGTAATCTCCGGCATCTTGATATCGGGCATCATCTGATTCAGTTTCGGTTGCACCACGATTCGTTTACGCAACTTGGGCTTCTGGGTTTTCTTTTTCTTTATATTAACCGGAACCTGCAACTTTTTAAGTTGCATCTTGGGTCGATTCACAGGTTTTGCTTCAAATTTTTGTTCATCCCTCGTGATTGCTGTGACGGCCACAAATGAAATGGCCACCAGAATGAGTACGGCATGAATGCCAAGACTGATCAGCGCAGCACTTGATTTCGTATGTTTCAGAGGCAATCTTTTTTTATTCATTCAATTTTCTCTTTTTAATTTTTCTATGTACGAAACTGAATTGTTATAGATTTTTAAAAATAGTCTTACACTATTGCACGATCTATTGAACGCATAATGATAAGTAAACGTCTCGCTTCTGGGGGTGGTAGACTGTAAATTAAAATGCCCCATTTGGAAATCTAGTGTCCCATGCCAAAATGAACCTTTCTTCAATTCACCACAAACGAGGATAGGTGGCTGGCGACAACTACATTTACCAACCAACGACAATTACACTTACCGATTAATTAGCCGATAATCGGCACTCATTTCGAACGGAGGAAATGGGGGCTTCCATAGTAATAATCCTTATCTGTATTTGTTGAAGGGGTCAGTCCCGTATTCTAGTAATTCCTTGATTTTTCGCGCAGAATTTCTATATAAACTCTTCTGTGCCAAGTAATACGAGAGTACGGTATGAAGGTGCCATCTATCATGTAATGAGCCGAGGGAATCATCAAGATGCGATTTACAGGGATGATCGAGACTGCGAAATGTTTTTAGATACGTTGGATGAGGCGTGTCGCCGCACAGGATGGCGGATACACGCCTTTGTTCTTATGGGGACTCATTATCATCTGTTGCTGGAGACCCCTGAAGCAAATTTGGTGGCGGGGATGAAGTGGCTGCAGGGAACGTATACGCAACGTTTTAATTCGCGGCATAAGCTGCGGGGGCATTTGTTGCAGGGGCGCTATAAAGCGCTATTGGTTGATGGTTCAGGCGGGGACTATTTTTTGACGGTAAGTAACTACATTCATCTGAACCCGGCAAGAACGAAGGGCTTTAATCCGAGTGTGGCAAAGCTGGCGGAATATAAGTGGAGCAGCTTCCCGCTATATGGCCGACCTTCAAAGAGGCCGAAATGGCTTTGTGTGGATCGGACGCTGGGGAGTCGGGGGCTGGAAGATTCGGTGGGAGGGCGTCGCAGCTACCGGGAATATATGAATAAGCGAGCGTTAGAAGTTGCTGAGAGTGATAACCCGATGGAGTTCGATTCCCATTGGGCCGGAATTCGGCGGGGGTGGTATTTGGGGACGGATCAGTTTAAGGTCGAGATGCTTCAGCGGATGGATGAGCTTTCTGGCAAGCGGGAATCTTTTTCCGGTGCGGAGATTCA
>JBAHZU010000147.1:0-19798 GCA_037132875.1 Pontiella sp. | reverse complement strand
TGCTCTTTCATGGGGTGGAGATGCGTCTCGGAAGAGGAGGGAATGCTGCGTTTCTATTTGTCGGGAAATGGAAAGATTACTTTTTCTGTTAAATTAATTTGACGGACTGGATGGATTACATATACTCCGCGGCCTTGTTTTTTACGGCGAGTTAGCTCAGTTGGTAGAGCAGCGGATTGAAAATCCGCGTGTCCCCAGTTCAATTCTGGGACTCGCCACCACTTTTTAAAACCTTCGATTCCTCGTGAGTCGGAGGTTTTTTTTATTTCCGGTAGGGGTGATGCCGGGGGAGTATTGTCCTGTAAAAATAGTGGAAATGGAATCTTCCGCGCCTTGGTTTTTTTTCAGGAAATCATGCTGAGCGGAGCTGGTGCTGGAATAATTCGTGCATTGTTTTCTGGGGGCTGGGCGTTATGCTTTACCTATGAAACTTTTTCCAATCATTGGAACCCTGTTGCTGGGCCTTTCGGCGCAGGCTGCTTCGCTTCGGATTGAAGGCAATCGGGCCTGGCTCAAATCTGACGGGACATCGCTCTCGAAGATTTTGCAGCTGTTTGAGCAACGTGGCGCCCGTGTGCTGATTGATCCGTCGCTGGAATTGGGGCGAATCGATGGCGAGTGGGAGGATACTCCGGTGGAGCGGTTGATTAATCAGCTGGTGGCTCCGAATAGTTATTCCATCCAATGGGAACGGGTGAGCAGTCCGCTCGGCGATCTCTATCAGATTTCTACCCTTCGTATATTTGGCGAGCGTGCGGCTGCGGCGCGGCCGCTGACTCCGCAGGGTCGGGTGCTTGATGTGGTGGAGGGCCCGGGGGGCGTGAAGTATGTGCGCGGGGAACTTCTGGTGGGCTTTGGAGAGGGGGCCTCTATGGACGAACTGAAGGCCTTATTGAAAAAGCTGAACGGTACGGTGATCGAGGTGATTGATCCGCCGGGCCTTTACCGCATTAAACTCAACGAGAATATGTCGGTGGAGCAGGCGATGCGTATTGCAAATTCGCATCCGGGCGTGGAGGATTCCGAGCCGAATCTAGCTTTTCCAAGCCTTGGAAATCCGGAGGTATCCATCTCGGGAACCCATGCGGGTATGAATTTGGGGTTGGCACCCGGCGAGCAGGCCATTGCGGTGTTTGATTCTGGACTCGATCCATACTATGTCGGTATGGACTTTATTCGTGGAACGTATGATGCGCTGAATCCTGGGGCTTCCATCACCGATCCGACCGGGCATGGCACGCTGGTTGCTCTAATTGCCTCGGGGGCCATTACGCCCGAAGGTGAGGTGCCTGGAGATGCGGGCGCACCGGTGCTGGCCATCCGTGTATTCGACGAGCAGGGTATGACCTCGTCGGATGTTCTGATGAGCGCGGTGAATTATGCCATTAATTCTGAGATCAAGATCATTAACATGAGCTTTGGAACCTATGAAGCGATTGGGTTTTTGGAGCAGGCGGTTCAGTATGCTGCTGCTCAGGGGATTGCTATTTTTGTGGCGAGCGGGAACGATGGACTGGATCTGGCCGTGAATCCGGCCGCAAGTTCGGCAACTATTTCTGTGGGAGCGAATGATCGATTTGGGCGGGTGGCAACCTATTCCAACACGCAGGCGGATGTGTTTGCATCCGGCACGGTGCGCTATGATGGGGCGCTGAACTTCGGGACTTCTTTTGCAAACCCCTTTGCGGCCTATCGCTATGCCACGCGTTCGCAGGACTAAGCTCTGGCTATTCTTGCTCAGGAGATGAATGGATTGCGTCCTGAATGGCGGTCACTAATTTTGGATCCGATGGCTTCGTGCGGGATCCAAAGCGGTTGATGACCCGTCCGTCTGGGGCAATCAGAAATTTATTAAAATTCCAGCTGATCTTGCCCGAGAAATTGGGATTGGTTTTCGGTGAGGTCAGAAAGGTGTAGAGCGGGTGCTGTTCTTTCCCTTTGACCTTAATCTTTTCAAATAGAGGAAAGGTGACGCCGTAGTTGATTTCGCAGAAGGATGCGATCTCGTCATTGGAGCCCGGCTCCTGCCGGAGGAAGTCGTTGGCGGGAAACCCGAGTATAACGAGGCCTTGTTCCTGATAGGTGGTGTAAAGCTTCTGTAGGCCTTCATATTGGTCGGTAAATCCGCATTTGCTGGCGGTGTTGACGATCAGGAGGGTTTTTCCTTGGTACTGATCCAGCGTAACGATTTCGCCGGAGATGGTTTTTACTTCGATCGTATAGAGTGATTTAACGGGAGCCTCCTTCGGGGCGAATGTGCATCCGATGGTTGCGGAGAGTAGAACTGCGAGTGCGAGTGCTTTCATGGGGGGGGGGCTCTTTTGGGGCGCGTTGTTTATCGGGAACGAGGAGTGAAAAGGGATAAAAAAAAACATCCCGCGGAAAGCGGGATGTTTATCACGATCATCTCGCAGGGAGATTAGTTTGCAATTTCTTCAATCGTCGCGCTATCGCGCAGGCTCTTGATGAAATCGGCAACGGCAGTTTGTTTCTTCTGGCCGCTCAGGTACGCAATGATCTGCTCTTCGGATTCATCGTACGCAATGGTGCCCGCTTCTTCGCGGCCGGTCACTTTAATGAGGTGGAAGCCGAATTGTGTTTCAACAATGTCGCCCACTTCGCCGACTTCCTGTGTGAATGCCGCCAATTCGAAGGCGGGAACCATTTGCCCTTTTCCGAAGGTTCCGAGCGATCCGCCTTGGGTACTGCTCGGGCAACTGGAGTGTGCTTTTGCGGCCTCATCGAAGGTGATGGTTCCGGCGATGATGTTGGCGCGGATTTCTTCGAGCTGAGCTTTCAGTTCCGCTTTGGCAACTTCGTTGGTTGCGCCATCGGTCTTAATGAGGATGTGGCTGGCGGAAACACTTTCTTGTTTGGTGAAGTTATCCGGGTTGGCATCGTAGAACACTTTGGCTTCAGCGGCGGTAGCTTCTTCGATTCCTTCGGTTTTAGTTTCGAGGAATTTGCGGATGGCGCTGTCGTTTTTGATGTTTTCGGTCAGCTCTTCCATGGTTGTTCCCTGTGCTGCAAGAGCGGCTTCGAGGGTCTGACCTTGCGGAATGCGAGATTTGATCTGCTCAAGGGCTTCGGTCACTTCGGCGGCATCCACTTCAACGTCGGCGATCGCTACGGCGGCATCAATCAGCTTCTTCGTGATCAAGTCGTTTTTAATTTGTTCATACATCTGGGCCTGAACCTGTGGCATCTGCTGCGGGGAAACGCGTCCTGCCATCTGCTGCATCGCGATGTTCATCATTTCCAGAATTTCGCCGCGGGTGATGTCTTCGCCATTAACGCGAACCACAACTGCTGTCGGATCTGAAGTAAGGGGGTTGGCTTGAACCGGTTGCGTGAAGAGATCTTCCGTGGCTGCCAGATCAATGGGTTCTGGAGTTGGAGCACTTTTTGTTGCATCTTCCTGACAACCCGTAATGAGAAGGGTTGCCGCTGCCGGAAGAATCATCATCATCTTTTTGTTAACCAATTTTTTGAACATCGTTCTTGATCCTTTCTTGGAGTTTCTACTAATACACCGCACCGGCATGGATGCGATAAAGATTGTCCACCGTGCCGAGTACGTCGATAAATGTCAACGCAATCAGACTGTTTTAAGGGGCTGTCGTTCAATGTTAGATCAAGAAATTTTAAAGGGATTCAAATGCTCCGGTTGCGGAGATTGCTGTCGATGGGGCGGGTCGGTGTTATTGGTTGATGCCGATCTGCTAAAAATGGCGGCCCATTTGGGCATTTCTGAACAGGAATTTATTGATACACATACCCGTTTATCCCCCAACCGGAAGCAATTAGCGCTGTTGGATCAGGCGGATGGCAGTTGTGCCTTTCTGCAGGGCGATCGCTGTGCCGTCTATGGTGCTCGGCCGGAACAATGCCGCTCCTTTCCCTATGCTTGGAGGGTGCCCGCAGGCTGCCCTGAACTGGATCAACTATTGGCTGAACAGAAAAACATTGATCAATGACCTGATAAATCCTAAGTTTTTCAAGCTTTTTGCACCCATCTTAGGAGAAGAGATATGTCACTAATGAACACGACCGAAATTATGAAAATTTTGCCCCACCGTTATCCGTTCCTTATGGTGGACCGGATTACATCGATGGATGTGGAAGCCGGAACGGTTACGGGCTACAAAAATTTGAGCATGAATGAAGAGTTTTTTCAGGGGCATTTTCCCGGAAATCCAGTGATGCCGGGGGTGTTGCAGATGGAAGCCATGGCGCAGGTTGCTGGTGTGATGCTGAACTCCCGGGGTGAAAATAGAGGCCGTGTGGCGTATTTCATGTCTATGAATAAAGTGAAGTTCCGCAAAATGGTCACTCCGGGCGATCAGCTACGCATGGAAATCTCGCCGATCCGCATTCGCTCACGTATGGCGACGGTGCAGGGGAAAGCGTATGTTGGTGAGGATCTTGTCAGCGAAGCGGAACTAACGTTCGCATACGGAGTATAGAACCATGGGACAGATTCATCCAACCGCCATTGTGGCCGATGGCGCACAGATTGCCGATGATGCCATTGTTGGCCCGTATTGCACGGTCAGTGCGGATGCAGTCATTGGAAGTGGAACAGAGCTGGTTTCTCATGTGGTAATCGAGGGAAACACAACGCTGGGTAAAGAGAACCGAATTTCTCCGTTTGCTGTGCTGGGCGGGCGCACGCAGGATCTCAAGTTTCGCGGAGGCCAGCCGGGCGTGAAGATTGGTGACCGCAACACGATTCGTGAATATGTGACCATCAATGCGGCCACAAATGACGGCGATTTTACCACGGTCGGTAATGATTGTCTGATTCTGGCGTATTCGCATATTGCTCATTGTTGCCGCATTGGAGATGGCGTGGTGATTGTGAATGCCTGCCAGATTGCCGGGCATGTGGTGATTGAGGATATGGCCACGATTGAGGGATCGGTCGGAATTGTTCAATTCATGCGCGTGGGCTCATTGGCATATATTGGCGCCATGTCGAAGATCACTAAAGATGTTCCTCCCTATATGATTGCCCATGGCGATCCTATTCAAGTCCGCAGTTTTAATCGGATTGGTATGGAACGAAAGGGAATTTCTGAAGACGGGCGTAAGGCCGTGAAGGAGGCCTATCGGATTCTCTGTCGCAAAGAAGGGCTGAATGCCGCTGACGCGCTCGATAAAATTGAGGCTGAAGTGGAGCAAACTGCTGAAATCAAGCATCTGCTCAAATTCTGCCGCGCTTCTGAAAAGGGGATCGCTCGCTAAGGGCTTCCTATGGATGGAACGTCCCCTGCTCAGGCATGTTCCAGACGTTGGGGGTCTGCAACGTCTGAATGCCGACGGGGCTTCTCGCTGATTGAATTGCTGGTCGTCCTGTTGATCGTCGGTATACTTTTTGGTTTGGGCGTCGGGGGGTATCGGTTGGCTCGTCGCGCTGCGCGGGAGGGCCGTGCGAAAGCTGAAATTGAGCTGTTGCAAACCGCGCTGGAAGAATATCGCGTGGAATATGGGGTCTATCCCCGTGGGGCCGATCAGACTATCCAATCTTTATTTGCGGCACTGCCCGCCGATCAGCGCCAGTGGATGGAGGGCGCGGTCTCTGGCTCGCTGGAGATGCTCGATCCTTGGGGAAATCCCTACCGCTATGCTTTCATCAATCGTTTTCAATACGCGATTTGGTCGGAAGGCGCAGACGCCGATACGTCGGCAGATAATATTGATCTTTCGCGGAGGGGATACTGATCATGAAAAAGAATGGATTCACTCTCCTTGAATTGTTGGTCGTGATCGTCATTCTCGGCCTGCTGATTACGCTCGGCTCCAAAAGTCTGCGCGCGGTAAAAAGGAGTGCAAAAAGAACAAAGGCCTTGGTGGAGATTAAATCCATCGAAACCGCCCTTAATGCCTATCAAAATAAATATGGAAAGTTGCCCGCTCCGAAGATACTTCAGGGTAGGGAAGATCTGGAGGACGGCGAGGAGGAAAGTCAGGATACGCTTGCCATCCTGATGGCGGAAGATTCGCTGCTGAATCCGGCGCAGCTGGTGTTTCTTGAAACGCAGGGTTCTTCCGTGGCGGGAGTATTTGTCGATCCATGGGGCTCTCAATATAAGATTCTGCTGGATACCGACTATGATGGGTTTGTGGATGGGCCTGTTGGATCCATTCGGCGCGCGGTGGCGGTCTATTCCGATGGACTCTATATTCTGATGGGTTCTGCCGACACGAATGACTTCATTCTCAGTTGGTAGTAATCGCCTCTGGTTGCTCGCTGTAGATTTGTTTGAATCATTCTTTGAACGAAATTCCGAGGCGGGCCTCTAAATTTACAACTTTTAGTACGGAACTTGAACAAGGAGTGAGTTATGCAATGTGGAAAATGTTGGGCCATAAGTGGTGTTGCCGTCGCGTTATGGATGGTCGGACCGGCGCAGGCTTCGGAAATTGAAACGCTAAGAACGACCGGCAGTGCATTCTCAAAAATTGCGAAAGAGGCGCTTCCGGCCGTTGTATTCATTGATGTGGAGGCCACCGTTGAGGTGCCGCGAAATCGCTCGCGTCATCCGTTCGAGGAATTTTTCGGGCGAGGTTACGGCGGTCAGCAACAGGAATCTCGCGAGTATCGGGGGCAGGGCTCTGGGTTCATTATTTCTAAAGACGGCTACATTCTCACCAACCACCATGTGGTGAGCGATGCCGATAAGATTACGGTTACGCTGGGCGATGGACGCGAATTCGAGGCCCAGCTGATTGGTGCCGATCCGAAAAGCGAAGTGGCCCTCATTAAAATTGAGGGCGGTGGCGAGCTTCCAACGGTGCCGTTGGGCGATTCCGATGCGCTGGCCGTGGGCGAGTGGGTATTGGCCGCGGGGAACCCGTTTGGTCTTTCTCAGACCATCACAGCGGGAATCGTGAGTGCTAAAGGGCGCGATGAAACCAATATTGCGGAATACGGAAACTTCATTCAGACCGATGCGGCGATCAATCCGGGAAATTCCGGCGGGCCGTTGTTGAATATCGATGGCGAAGTGATCGGTATTAACACGGCGATCTATACTCGCAGCGGCGGTTACATGGGTATTGGTTTTGCGATCCCGATTAATCAGGCCGTGAACATTAAGGATCAGCTGATAAAATACGGAAAGGTCTCTCGGAGTGTGCTCGGGGTTTATTTGCAGGAGGTTGATGAGGATCTGGCCCTGAGCTTTGGCCTCGAAGAAAGGGGCGGTGTGCTTATTAATCAGGTCGTCGAAGGATCCGCCGCTGAAGAGGCCGGTATCATGGGGGGCGATATTGTGGTTGAAATGAATGGTCGTGAAGTGGCAAAGCTCGCGCCCTTCCGTAATCGTGTTGCCAACACGCCTCCGAATTCGACCATTACACTGAGGATCTTCCGGGATGGAGAATACCTCGAGATTTCCGCCATTACCCACGAGATGGATCCGACCGAGGACGGAGAAGTGGTGGCCGCCGAGAAGATTTATGAAGCATTCGGTGTCACGGTAGACAGTCTCGATAGCGAAGTGGCCCAACGGTTGGGTTATGACGGGCTAGATGGGGTCCTCATTACCGAGGTTGAGGAGGGTTCTTCGGCTTGGGAGGCTGGGTTGCAACCGGGATATGTGGTTACCAGTGTGGATCGCACGGATATCAAAAACATCCGCGACTTTAAAAATGCGCTCGAAGCATCGGATGGCGGTCGTATTCTCTTCCTCATTACCGATGGCCAGATATCGCGCTTTGTGGTGGTGAGTCTCGACGACTAAGACGGGGCTTCAATAAACTCCTGAAGGATGGAATCCTTCGGGACGATGGCGTGATCAATCGATTCGAAATGGCTCAGGAACTTAAGCAGTTCCTGGGCTTTTTTAATGCCGGGATGAGACTCGGGAAGCGTATGGATTAAGGGCTCAACCAGCGGTTTGAGCGCGGAAAGCTCGTAGCCCATGGCAGAGTTGTATTCCAGGTCCGCCAGGGGCTGGAAGGGGAAGATCCATTGGTCTTCGCCTGCCCGTACAGAAGGCCAGAGTGTAAAGGTGGTCTCCACGCCGTTCCCTCGAAAACTATGATCACGAATTATGCGGCGCATCATGCGATGATTCGTGGTGGAAATGCGGGTTTCCGCATCCAGCTTAAGCGTGGTGCGGGCCCCAATATAAATCTTGAGGGTGTGCAGTGGGTTAACGAATGAGGTGATGCGCGGGTTAAGGCCGTGGATGCCTTCAATGAGTGCCAGCTCATCCGATTCGAGCTGCATGAGGTCTCCGCGGAATTCACGGCGACCGTGCAGAAATTTAAAGTGCGGCATTTCCACCGTATGGCCGTGGCTTAGATCGTCTAGGTGTCGCTCCAGGAGGGGCATGTCGATGGCTTCGATATGCTCGTAGTCATATTCGCCTTTTGAGTTCCGAGGGGTCAGTGCGCGGTTTACAAAATAGTTGTCGAGGCTGATGTGTTGAGTTTTTAGGCCTCGGCGGTTCAGCTCGTTTGACAGTCGTCGTGTAAAGGTCGTTTTTCCTGCCGAGGAAGGCCCCGCCAGCCAGATCCATTTCAAGCCATGGTTCTTGGTGGTGATCCGGTCGGCCATGGTGCCGATGTCCGCAAAGCTTCGGGCTTCCTCTTGCAGGATGTATTCCTCTGCTCTTCCGCAACGGATGATCTCATTCAGTTGTGCGACGGTTTCAATCTGCATCGTTCAGCCTTTGGGCGTGTCGGGTTCCCGATGAGCCGGTGCTCCTTCGTTGAGATGCCGTTCTTTTTTGGCCCGAAATCGGTTCGCTGAGCGCCCTGTTTCCCCGTGGTGATGATTTATTCCATTGATAGAGGAAATTGGCCGGAGGGCCAAGGGGTAACGGCGGAAACCAGATGTCGGTCATGGCCTTCGCGGATCTGTGCAACTGAAGATTTGCGAAGGCCGGACCATGCAGCTTGTTGTGGAGGTTCTATTCCTCTGGATCAAGAGGGTTCGTATCCTTCAACTCCGAGGAGTAATTCTATCGAATAGAACCATTCTAATAACAAGGCCCACAATTCATGGTCGTTTGATAACCGACTAAAGGGAGAAAAAATGGTCGGGGCGGAGAGATTCGAACTCCCGACCTACTGGTCCCAAACCAGCCGCGCTACCAGACTGCGCTACGCCCCGTATTTTAATCGTTGTATAATTCCGTGCCTTGGAAAGTGCTGGTCGGTCATGGCCTTCGCTTATCTGTGCAACCGAGATTTGCGAAGGCCGGACCATGCAGCTGGTCGTGGCATTCTATCCCTCTGTATTCCAGAGGATTTGTTTCGTTCAACTCCGAGGAGTAATTTCATTCAAATAGAATGGTTCTATCAACGCTGCCACGAGTCATGGTCGTCTTATGACCGACTTTCAAAAGAGAAAGAAAAATGGTCGGGGCGGAGAGATTCGAACTCCCGACCTACTGGTCCCAAACCAGCCGCGCTACCAGACTGCGCTACGCCCCGTTTTCCAATACTTGGGATATATCGTGTGTTGGAAAGCGCTGGAATATAGACCACTGAAGAGGAATGGCAACCCCTTTTTTACCCATTTTTTCATAAATCATTCATGTGTGCCGTGTAAACTGCTCCAATGGAAGAGCCTCCCGTGATTGGGTTATCGAACTTAATAGTGTAAGAGTCGGCTTTTTTAAACACTTGGGCCAGTCGTTCGGTGAAGAAATCTTCGGGCGAACCATCTGCCCACATCGCAAAAATACCGCCGGGCTTCAGGTGTGCGGTCATTTCGCGCAAACCCGCTTCCGTATAGAAGTGGGTATTGGTCTGGCTGAGTAGATGGGTGGGCGTGTGGTCAATATCCAATAGGATCACATCATAGCGTTTTTCCGGAGCCTGGTGCATGCGGGCAAAGAAATCGGCATGGATCAGGCGGCACCGCGCATCATTCATCAGCGTTCGGCCCAAGGGAACGAGCCCTTTTTGATGCCAGCCAATGACCGGTTCCAAAAAGTCGATCACCTCTAGCGAGGTCACCCGTCGGTCGTTTAAGGCTTCCACGGCGGTATAGCCCAGCCCCAGCCCGCCCACGACGACCTCCAACGACTCTTTGTTGGTTTCGCCGAGGCCCAGGATGGCCAGTTGCGACTCCGCCTCGTGAAACAGGCTGGTCATCAGGAAGTGTTCGCCCAGCTTCACTTCATAAATATCGGTGTCCCCGAATTGAGGCATTCGACGGCGTCGCAGCATCAGGTCGCCGATGGAGGTGGATTGAAAATCTAGTTGTTCAAAGAAAATACTCATGCCGTACCTTGCATACATTTTCCACGCATTGGAAGCCTTGTTCCGGGTGGTTCTGATGAGAGGGCGATGAGGAAAAACCGCGCGGGGCTCGTTCACACACCGCGCTGGCCTTGTTGGTGAGCGGTCGGATTATGGTGAGCATCCCGAATGGAGGGAAAGCATTGAAATGCGGGTGAATGGGTTCGTTTTTCATGGAGAAACTCGGCCGGGTGCAAGCTTACAACGCGCATGAAGTGGGAGCTCAAAAATCGCTTATTTAGATTGGATCTCAATTTTAGGCTGTACAAACTTTTTTGGGAAGGTAGGTTTTTTGGTATCGATTGCAGAGGGAACAGCGCCTTTTTTACGGGGTTGAAAATTAGATCCTGCACGTCCTGTCGGGGTGGTCCTGAAGGGGGATTAGTTTTTTAGCAATGGGCGGGGTCCGAGAAGGAACAGCTCATCGCACATGGGGCCCCGGATTACATGAGATTCTTTGGCAGACTCTTCCGCGCCCATACGTAGGAAAGGATGGGATGAAAGCATGGAATAGATGTGAGAGGAACGTCGGCGCGTTGGAGAACCCCTTTGCGGGGGCGAAACGATACGAACGGAGCGGTGGGCTGAGGTTCTCTGGAGTGGAGGCCGTATGCGCGTTCATGCGGCTCTTCAATGGCATGAAGTCATCCCCGAATCGAATGCCGATGCGAAAGGGCCCGCCCACGTGGAGCACGCTTCGGTGCGCCGTGCAACCGAAGCTGGTTGGCCTGCTGAAGCGGAACCTCAATTTTTAATTGGAGAGATCAACCGATGACGACATCCTCACGAGCATATAATGCAACCCGAATTTTATTGTGTATCTTTCGTTTTCAAGGAAATAACCTAGTGTCTAAAGCACTGATCTCAAAACAGGAAAAACTCTCGGCCGCCTATATTGGACAAATCCTGGTGCAACTCAGAGGGGCTGGGTTGGTGTATGGAGTCCGCGGCGTGAATGGGGGCTATCGGATCATGAAAGATTCTTCTGAAATTACGCTCTTGGATATTCTTCAGATCACGGAAGGGAATACCGATGTCATTGGCGATGTGCCGCGGGGATGTCGGTGTTCCGAGCCCTGCCTGAAATGCTTGTGGGATGGGGCGGGCAAGACCCTCCGGGACTATTTTTGCGGAATCACATTGAAGCAATTGCACGATGAATATGCCGAGAAGCACCTGCCGCTGAATTATATAATATAACGGTTGAAATGAGCGAAGGTGAAGACGCCGCAAATCAACTGTGGCCGTGCCATCCTGCCCTTGCGCAAAAGAGGGTCGAAAACGTCCGCCATCCAAGGGTTGGAACTAAACCGACAGTAGTTCCTGCACATCGTTCCACGAAAGGGAGGTTCCCATCTCGCCATCCTTTTCGAGGGTGGCGTCGATGATACTCTTCTTTTTCTGCTGCATCTGAAGCACCTTTTCTTCGACGGTCCCTTTGGTGATGAGTTTTATGCTGTAGACGGTGTTCTTCTGGCCGATTCGGTGGGCGCGGTCGGTCGCTTGATCCTCCACGGCGGGGTTCCACCACGGGTCGAAATGGATCACCATATCAGCTCCGGTCAGATTTAATCCGCTGCCGCCGGCTTTGAGGCTGATGAGGAAGAGCGGGATGGAGGGATCGGAATTGAATTTTTTCACCCGTGCCTGTCGGTCTTTGGTGGAGCCGTCGAGATAGCAATATTTTAGTTTCCGCGTCTCCAGCTCTGCGCGGATGATGGCGAGCATGGAGGTGAACTGACTGAAGACCAGAATCCGGTGTCCGGCATCGAGCGCTTCGTTGACCAGCTCGAAAAAGAGCTCCAGCTTGGCGGATGGAAACTCGCTGGAAATGCCGGGCAGTTTCAGTAGATCCAAATGGCAGCAGGTTTGGCGAAGCTGCAAGAGGATTTTAAGAATCTGCATGCGCGATTTGTTGAAGCCCTGAGCATCGACCAGATTTCCAATTTCTTTTTTGGCACTTTCGGCCAGCTGTTTATACACCTTGGCTTGGTCGCCGCTGAGCGTGCAATGCGCCACGCGCTGGATTTTGTCGGGAAGATCTTTGGCCACGTCCTTTTTCAAGCGGCGCAGTAGGAAGGGATGCAGCTTGCGGCGCAGGCGCATTTGAGCCAGTTCCGCATCGGGGCCGCCATTTTGGATCGGCACTTCATAGTTTTCTCGGAATGCTTTGGGCGTGCCTAAATAGCCAGGCATCAGGAAATCCATAATGGACCACAAATCGGCCACGCCATTTTCAATGGGCGTGCCGGTGAGCACGAGCTTGTGGTGGGCCTGCACCTTTTTAACGGCGGTGGCATTCTGTGTGGTTCGGTTTTTAATATGCTGGGCTTCATCGAGCGCCACCACAGCAAAGGTGTGTTTTAAATATTCATCCAGATCACGACGGATCAAGGCATAGGATGTAATGATGAGGTCCTGCTTTTCCAAGGTTGGGAAAAAGGCGTGGCGGTCAGCCCCCTGCATTTTCTGCACGCGCAAATGCGGGACAAACTTTTCGGCTTCCTCGGCCCAGTTGTCGACGAGACTGGTGGGGCAAATGATGAGGGCGGGCGTATTTTGTGCCGCTTCTTTTTCGCGCTTCAGGGAGAGCCACGTGAGGGTTTGGAGGGTTTTCCCCAAGCCCATCTCGTCGGCCAAAATGCCGGCAAAGCCAGAACGCTCCAGAAAGCGGAGCCAATAGACGCCGCTTTTCTGATAATCGCGCAGCGTGTTTTCTAACGTTTCGCCAATGAAGACCGGTTCGAGTTTGGCATCGCGATTTTGCGCCTCGGCTTTGCTCATCCATTCCGGCGCGGTTTCCATATCAATGCCATCGAGCGACATCAATGACGACTGTACATAGGCCGCATGGATGTCGTTCATCTTAAAGGTGCCCGGCATTTCGCCGGCTCCGACCGCGCAATCATCGAAGACCGCGCGTGCTTTTTCGATGGCATCAATGTCGAGCAGGACCGTGCGGCCCTTTTTCTCCACAAAGGCTTCGCCCATATTAATGGCGCGCTGGATGTCGGATTCGTCGAGGCTGATGCCTCCGTCGGTTTCAAAATCGTAGCCGACTTCAAAGAACCCATGGCTGGCGGAGTTGTTAATATGCACCACGGGTATGGTGGATTCGATGTCATCCATGAATTCCGAAATTGGACCATCGAGCTCAATACGCCAGCCTTTGCGCTGGAGCTGGGGCATGCCTCCTCCCATAAAGTTGAGGACCTCGCGGTTGCCGCGAATCTGCATGAGCATATCGCCGCGCTTGCCGCGGAAGCCGAGGGCGGTGACGGTTTCCAAGGCCGTCTGTTCCGCCTTGGGATTGCGCACCTGGAAATTGAGCAGATCATCTTCCGCCGGAATGGAGAAATGGCCCAGCGCTTCATCGCGTCCGGCGATGAGCTGAGCGACGCCGTATTCGGCGTAGAGCGTGGCGGAAAGGGTGTGCGGAAGTCCGTCGATCTTCAGTCGGAACCGCGGTTGGGCGGGCGAGAGCGAAAGCATATCGGGCGTGACGTTGGTTTGCATCTCGGTCAGCTTTTCAAGCATTGGAAGTTCGTTCTTCATGAACGAAGGAATTGAATTGCGCGGAATACGAACCGGACCGTCGTAGATGGCGCGTAGCTGGCCGGGAAGTACTTTTTCCAGTTTCCGGAAGACCTCCTCTTGAAGAATCCACCCATTTCCACCACTCACCACGCAGACGAAGTCGGCTCCTTGTTCCGTTTGCAAGGTCAGCACCAGTTCGCCCGTTGCTTCATCGAGTTGCATATCGATGGCCGTGGAAATCAGACCGTCATCGACCATTAAGTATCCGTCCACTCCGCCTTCATAAATGGGCTTCCCGCCGCAGAGTTCCAGGATGTTGATAAAGTCGGAGAGCGTGGCCGTGAACTTTCCTTTGGCGGGCCCTTCGCAAATGTCTTCGATCACAAAGAGCAGATTATCGTCGGTCTGGTTCAGGGCCATGGCTTGATTCTTGGGCACTTCGTTCAGCGGAATCACCTGATCGGCCACTTCAATGGCACAGCGCATGGGCACCTGTTGTACCTTCAGATTTTCGCGCCAGCTCTGCTTGAGAATCATGCGCAAGTTGGCGGGGGTTCCTCCAGCATCTCGGGTGTGATAGGCCGATTCATCAAAGGCTTCAAGCCGTTCGGTGCGGCGTTTTTCCTCGGCCAGTTTGTCCACCCGATGCGGATCGGAATAGAGCCGTACGGCTTCCAAGCCCAGGGCGACAAGATGGGCACAGATTTTTCCCTCTTCGCGGTTGTCGCGGCACGGGCAGTGGTTTTCCACATAGCCGTCTTTCAGTACTTCAAATTTGCTGCGCATTCCGCGGATGCCAATCGAGAGCTGGCCCGTAACAAAGGGGGGATCGAACTCAACCTTTTCGACTTTGCCTTTTTCAAAGAGGGTCATGCCTTTCTGGAAAGCCGGTACGCCGGCCCAGTCTTTTAGGATTTTATGTGTAAAGGGTACGTGCATAGGGAGAAAGAGGGCGCGGGGAGCAGGCGTGGGCGCTAGAAATTAGTTGGCCTACTCGAATGCCAAAATGGGTTGGAGGTTATTTCACTAGTGCCTTTTGACTGATCAGGAAGTGCTGTTTTTATCATAGATCGTTCCGTGGAGAAAATAAATCGTAAATAAAGACTCCGCTCGATATAAATGCTCCATGATTTGGCGACACCTATTTCTGCAATCCCGACGAGCGAGGGCCGTGTTGATACTCACGATACTCTATTTCTTGGGGTCCGTGATCTATTACCATCTGCCGTGGAGCATCCGTTTTCCGATTCATCAGAAGGCGCCGCAACTGAACCGAGCCCTATCGCTGAGCGGATTCCGAGTGATGAAGGGATGGGATGCGCTGGCCTTATTCGGCAAAGATGCCAAGGCGGAGGTCGATGGCGCGGCGCGGGGCGACGGGGTCTACGGCGGCTACCCGAAGCAGAAGGGCTTTAAACTCATCGGCCGCATCAAGCAATTGAAGAACCGCGGATATGTGGTGGGCTATAGCGATTCGAAAAAAAATCCATTGTGGGTCAGCTATCGGGTATTCGATGTGCCCGAGCTGAAATCGGGCAAGCGGCCCTCTGGCTTTAAGATGGATCCCCGCACAAAAGCCAACGTGCGGCATGGCGACTATACCCATTCCGGATACGACCGCGGTCACATGGCTCCGAACTATGCCATTGCCACGCGTTATGGCGTCGAGGCCCAGCGCGAGACCTTTAAAATGTCGAATATCATTCCGCAAAAACCATGGATTAATCGCGGTATGTGGAAAGATCTCGAAATGACCGTGGCCAAGCGCTATGGCCGCTATTTTTCAGAAGTCTGGATCATCACGGGTCCCGTTTTTACCGATCCGATTGAAAAGCTTGATTCCGGGGTTCCGATCCCCTCGCACTACTACAAAATTATCGCCGACGAAAAAGAGGGCGAGCTGCGAGTGTTGGCTTTTCTGATTGAAAGCGATTGTCCGCCCTACACCCGCATTCGTAAGCGACTCGTGAGTGTGGATCAGTTGGAAACGCTGACCGGGCTCGATTTCTTTCCCGATCTTCCTGAGGAAACGCAGATTCAGCTCGAAACCGATCCTGCAGGTCGCCTTTGGCCGTGGATCCGCCCGATGTTGCGGTATCACGTGCGCGGGAAAACGAATTAATCTAATCGGGCGGCGGACCCCAGAACGTTCAAAAATAATCAGCCGGGGAACCAATCCCGGCATTCATTCGGAACGGGATAATGCATTTTTAAAGGGAATGGGGATGAGCGGGCTGATTTTTTTGTGAAGTTATGTTCATTCGCAGTTAACCGAACTCTGCTAAAGGATTCAATCTAAACTGGAAATTTAAACGGAAGAAATTTTGACGGCGCGGCAGATTTGGATAAGGTGCCGATTCTATTTAACCCTAACCAGGAAAATACCATGAAATTTAAAGTTGATGCTGATACCTGCATTGCATGCGGCGCATGCGAAGAGACCTGCCCCGAAGTTTTTGAAGTGGATGATTATTCCACGGTGAAAATGGACCCCGTTTCCGGCGATCTGGAAGCCGCCGCGCTGGAAGCCGAAGAAGGCTGCCCCGTTGATGCCATTTCCCATGAGGACTAAGTTCCAAACCTTGGAACGTTCGTTGAAAAACGACAACCCTCGGTTCAAGTAAGCCGCTGCGCGGCAATTATATATCCACCTCGTTGATTTCATGACGTTTCTTTATGCGGCGGAGTGCCTAGACGCACAAAACCTAAAGGAGCATCATGAGATCCAAATTAAAGAATAAGTTTGTAGAAGATGCACAATTAAAAAGCGATTCGGAACGCGCGCAAGCTTCCTGTTTGCGTGCGGTGACGCAGTGTGAGAACTTCTGGACGAGAACGGTGGAGGATCGGGAGGGGGTGCAGTCGCACCAAACTGGATTCAGTCTTTGGAACGGACAATCGATGTTTCCTTGGAATAGGTAGCGTGCAGGGACGTCCCTCATGATTTTCTGGGATGTTATAGATCTTGATAATCGTGACAGCCGTCCTCTCCGAAAGATGGGAGACCCGGCCGCTTGAGCCCGCACGGTGGTTTGAAGGAGCCCTGCTCCACTCGCCCATATAGAATTGAAAACGGAAAAATGGAGACCAGGTTGGTTCACAATTTATTCGTAGTGACTCCACATCCGAATGACCTTGACGGTTTGGAGGTCCTCCAGCACTTGATAAACGAGTCTGTGCTGGATATTTATTCTTCTCGAGTATGCTCCGGCCAAATCTCCAACTAATGTTTCATAGGATGGGGGATTTTGATATGGATTCTCTTTTAGAACATTAAGGAGCTTTTGTGTCTGAGGTTTAAATCCGGAGTGTGACAGTTTGTTTGAATCTCGCGTTGCTTGATGGGTGTAAATAATATCCCAACTCACCAATCTAACTCCGAATCACAATGATCAACAGACTCTGCCAAACCGGCTTTGATTGAATCACTCATTCCGGGGATTGATGATAAATGGAGCGTCTCTTGTACTGCCTTCCAGTCAGATTGGGAAATCAGTACTGCAGTATGCCTTTTTCCCGTAATTTGAATAGGTTCATGGGATTCAGAAACGTCGTCTAATAATGTATAAAGCTGCTTTCTCGCTTCGGTAACTGTTAAAGTTGTCATACTATCTCCCCAGTACGTAATAACGTACGCATTGAGGCTGGGAGTGTCAATTTGATTCTGCGAATCGATTGTTCCCCCGAACAAAAATCCCGCATTCCTCGTGAAATCGATCAAAAACCACCCCAATTCTAAGGGTTAATAGAAAGATCGCCATGCAATTAGCTCATCGGGCCCGGACACCGCCCTAAAAACTGGTCCATACTCCACCCATCCCCATAGAAAAGACGCAGAGAACCATTGCCCGCTGCTTCGCCATCGCGAACGTTAAAAGGCGCTCAAAAGAGCGCCTTTTAACCGGTCGGCCGAGCACTGGCTTCATGAGCCAAGGGATAGCCGTGATGTTCGTTCCTTAATCACCATGAGCCCTATATGGTTAGCCATTTTATTCTTCATAATCGGGGTACTGCTCAGGATTCGGCCCGATTCGTTCTAGGACTTGTGGGACTTCAAGTTCTGAATCCGTTTTCAAGGAACGCATTTTGCGAATCTCAAATATCCAATCATCCCCAAAATCAAATCTGTAATACAGCTTCTTTCTGCCAAGCGGCCAAATATCTTTTAATAGCGATTTGTTGAAATAATCTTCTTGCTCACTCCAGCCTTCGGCACTGGTTAGGTCGTTTCGATCTGCCCATGGAGAGGGACTGTTAGCGGTGAAAAATGTAAATGGATGATCATTGTCGAACTCAACGGAATTTTGTATTTCGTCGTGAAGATCGTATAGAGATGAAGACTCATCTATCGCAATGATGCGGATGCACTCTTCTTCAAGATAAGCACCGAAAACGCATTCAACTTTGAGTTTTATTGTCATTTTCCTTTCTGCTGCCAACGTTACGAGTGAGCCGCCCGTGAACATGAACGTTGACCTGCTCAACGGGCGTTGTCACTGTAGGATTCATTCGCTAATTCAAGTAAGCCGCTGCGCGGCAATTGTATATCCACCTCTTTGATTTCATGACGTTTCTTTATGCGGCGGAGTGCCTGGACGCACCCGAAAAACCTAAAGGAGCATCATGAGATCCAAATTAAAGAAGACGTTTATAGAAGAGATACAAATAAAAAGCGACTCGGAACGCCCGCAAGCTTCGCCGTTTTGGTCATGCGCACATCATACCCCTCGAAAATCAAAAAAATAATATTCTCATGCAGAATCAGGCACTGCGGCGCGACCTTTAAAAATTCCGACCATTTATGTCGCGCGACTTACAGAAGTTGATGGTTCTGAAAAAGATAAAAATAGTTATTTTTATCCATTTTCAAATGAGTATTTAATAAGCTCGGATTAATTCAGACTAAGTGTCTTATCAGTTTTTAATGGACAAACTAAAGCATCACAAATGGATAGGAATATGCAAGACTAGAGGCTTTTTGCATAATGCAACAATTGAATAATGCGATCTTTGACTATACTCGTTCGATAATCACCCCGCGAAATTCCTGCTGAGCTGCCAAAATCCTTGCGAGTCCATGTATTTTTAATTAACTCAAACTCAGCATCACGATAATTTATCCAATGCTGTTGTGCCGCAATCAACTCTAACTTTCTTTCTTCTGGCAATTTCGAATTAAGCTCCACAGAAGCTTTATTCAATTCATCACCCAAAAACAGCAAGTAATTATCATAATAATACAAAAAGTCCCTCGTGCTATTTTTTGGGTTATCAATATCCGCTAAATAAATACGTTCTCGTTTTTCAAACTCACCAATTAAGTCAGGTGCTTCCGGGTTATCGATCGCGTATGCGCCTACAACAAAGCCTATTGATAACAAACAACCGATAAGATGTTTGTAAGCAGTGCCCTGGTTTGTTTTTACCATTTCACATAAACTCCTTTATTCTATATATTCCACTCTGCTTGCCTTCTGTTAACTAAGCCTGATTGACTTTTCCTTGATATTTCCCCCAAGCTTTCCAAGCGTTTTCTAGTGTAATGTAAGATGTTGTTGCCGATGGATCATTCATCATTTTTAAAATAGATGAACTAGAGAAATCAGCTTGATCAATATGGTTGAACGCCAGAGCCGGGAGATCAAGCGCCGAACCCGAGTATCCGGACTTTTTCCGAACGAGGCCTCGCTGTTAAGGCTCGTCAATGCGATTTTAATGGAAGTAAGTGGCTAGCGACAATTACATTTACCAACCAACGACAATGACACGTACCGATTAATTAGCCTATAATCGGCACTCATTTCGAACGGAGGAAATGGGGGCTTCCATAGTAATAATCCTTATCTGTATTTGTTGAAGGGGTCAGAGTCCCAGCCAAAGTCAACCGATAATTTATGAGATGGTTTTAGGCATGACGGAACGGTCTCCGCTGAAGAGCGGTTTTTAAATGAACATCTTATTTGCAGGGATTCCGGGGTTGGCTGGCGGCTGAATTTAT
>JBAHZU010000136.1:0-12573 GCA_037132875.1 Pontiella sp. | reverse complement strand
CCGAGTGAGCACGTCAATGGTCGCGGAGGTGGACGGGTAGTTGTGGTTGATGACCGTATAGCCCTCGGCGTTGAGTCGTTTGGCCATCTTATTCATGGAGCGGCTTGAGCGGGCCATGCCGTGCAGTAGAACCACGGTTTCGTTTTTTGGTGCCGTTCGGGGGGGTGGTGGTGAACAGGCGGTTCCGCTGAGGGTGATGACGAGGGCTATAAAGACTATGCTTGTTTTCATTGGTTTACTATAGCTGTCAGGGTTCCCACGTCGAGTTTTCCGGTTCCGAGGGTTGGAAATTCCGTTGCGCGGAAAAAGTTGACGGTTCGTGGAATTCCACAGGTTGGGCAGATTAAATTTCCTACGTTTGTAAATTAGAATTTTGGATCGCCTGCATCCTCGAGGGGTTTCATGTAATCCGTCGGTTTTCCTTCATGCCGTGGTTTGGTTTTGTGGCTCGTGCAATTTTCGGTTAGTGTGTTTACGCGATTCACCATGAAGTGGGGGCGAAGCACGTGGGTTGCGCGTTGCGAGGTTGGACGTTTCGGTCTTCATCCCTTCGATAGTTAGACTTTTTATTCAATAACACCGGAGAAAAATTATGCTTAAAGGAATTAACCCAATTGTTAGCCCGGAACTGTTAAAAGTGCTCTCCGAAATGGGGCATGGCGACGAAATCGTTCTGTCCGATGCCCATTTTCCGGGGCACACCTTCTGCCCGAACAAGGTGATGCGAGGCGACGGCCTGCAGATTCCTGATCTGCTCGAAGGCATTATTCCGCTGTTTGAACTCGATAGCTATGATGATCCGCTGATCATGATGTCTGCTGTGGAAGGCGACGAGTTGGATCCGCAGGTGGAAATTGATTATCTGGCATCCATCCGCAAAGCGGCCCCGACTGCTCCGGCGGCAACGCGTATTGGCCGTTTCGAATTCTATGATCGCGCTGAAAAAGCATATGCCTGCATTGTGACCGGGACTACCGCTAAGTATGGAAATATCATTCTGAAAAAAGGGGTAACCCCCATCGGTTAAGTGCCGGGAATGGGCGGGATATTAACCTGTTGGAGTAGAGTAAAATAAGTTGGTGGGAAAATAACGAACGTACTGCGTTCGTTGTTTACCCTTCTCCTTTCGCCGGGCTTTTATGGAGTCAGCTGGAGCGCACCGTATGGCAGCGCTTCTTTTAGCTGATTGAATGCGTCTTCAAACTGGTCGGTGGGTATTTCGGTTGAGACCGAAACTCCGGTTCCATATTGCACATCACCGATCGGTAAATTCAGTAGATTCAGTTGATGCCGAAGGGATTGTTCATGTTCAAAGGCGACTTGTAGCACGACCCGCTCTTTTTCGATGGCTTCTTCGGTCGGTAGGCTTTCCAGAGCGGCTTGAACTGCTCCGGTATAGGCACGAACCAATCCGCCGGTGCCGAGTTTGGTGCCTCCAAAATAACGGGTGACCACGATCATGATTTCGCCGATGCCACAATTTTGAAGCACTTGAAGCATCGGCCGTCCGGCTGTTCCGTGCGGTTCGCCGTCATCGCTCATTCCACAGGAATGTGTGCTGCCTGCTGGGCCAGCAACATAGGCCCAGCAGTGATGGCGCGCATCCGGATATTCGGCACGAATCTGCTCCAGGAACATTTTCGCTGCTTCCGGAGTTTTAACACGCTGAAGGGTGGCAATAAATCGACTCTTCTTTTCCGTCGTTTCAGCTTTATGCAGCGCGGCGGGAACCAAATAGCGGGTGGTGGACATGGTCCTTAAATTGCGCTATTTAATCTGGTCGATGGCGTCCAATTTCTTCCAGAGAGGACCCATATCCTGAAGTGGAATCATGTTGGGTCCATCAGAAAGGGCTTCGGCGGGATTCGGATGCGTTTCAATAAACATCCCATCCACGCCCACTGCGGCAGCCGCTTTCGCGAGATAAGGGGCAAAACGGCCGTCACCCCCTGAGGTGTCGCCTTGTCCTCCTGGGGATTGTACCGAGTGGGTTGCATCGAAGATGACGGGATAGCCCATTTCGCCCATAATAATCAGGCTGCGCATATCGGCAACCAGCGTATTGTAACCAAAGGATGCGCCGCGCTCGGTTAGCATGATCTTGGTATTGCCGGTCGACTCGATTTTTTTGATTACATTGACCATATCCCATGGGGCGGCAAACTGAGCTTTCTTCACATTCACCACCGCGCCACTTTCACCGGCCGCCACCACAAAATCGGTCTGACGAATCATGAAGGCGGGAAGCTGAATGATGTCCACGACTTGGGAGGCAATCTTGATTTCTTCCACGCTGTGCACATCGGTGAGAACGGGAATGTTATATTTTTCTTTAATCTCGGCGAGAATTTCAAGGCCCTTTTCAAGGCCGGGACCGCGGTAGGAATGAATGGATGTGCGGTTGGCTTTGTCGTAGGACGCTTTGAAGACCAGGGGAATGTTTTGCTTCTGGGACAGCTTCACGAGTTGTTCGGCAATCGCCATGCAGCCTTCGCGGCTTTCAATGACGCATGGCCCTGCAATCAGTGCCAGTGGATTGTTCCCACCAAACTTTACTCCTTTAACATCTACCGTTTTGCTCATTCTGAGTCCTTGTTGTTATAAAATGGAAATAAACTATTGCGTATGCACTGAGCATTGCCCACTGCAAAAACTGACGCCTTTAGTTGATCAAGATCGACTGGCCGGTCCCTTCAATGATTTTACCAACGATAATCGAGGGTTGCTTATTTTCAGCAAGAATCTGCACGGTTTCTTCCGCATCCTCTGCGGCAACCATCAGCACGTAGCCGATGCCCATATTGAAAACGCGGTACATTTCTTCGTGGTCAACCTGACCTTGTTCTTCAATGAACTCATAAATGGCCGGCGTTTTCCATGTTGCTCGGTCGAACTGAGCGTCCACGGTTGCGGGTAGCACCCGTGGCACGTTGTCGTAAAGACCGCCGCCGGTGATATGCGCCATGCCTTTGATATCGATCTTTTTCATGACCGCCATGACTTCATGCAGATAGCTTTTATGGATGGCGAGCAGTGTGTCTTGGAAGGTCACCTCGGTGCCGGGAACCAGATCGTCCAGTTTTTTTCCGGCTTTTTCAAAGATGACTTTGCGAGCCAGCGAGTATCCGTTGGTCTGCAGTCCGGTGGACGGGAGGCCGATCAGGACATCGCCTTTGCTGATTTTTTCACCGGTGATCAGTTTTTCGCGTTCAACGGTTCCAACAATGGTTCCAACGAGGTCGTACTCCCCCTTCGGATACAGTCCCGGCATTTCTGCGGTTTCTCCGCCCAAAAGAGCGGCTCCGTTTTCGCGGCATGCTTTGCAAAATCCGCTGACCACATCTTCAAACACCTGAGGAGCAAGTTTTGCCGTTCCGAGGTAGTCGAGGAAGAAGAGGGGTTTTGCCCCCTGAACGAGAATGTCGTTTACGCAGTGGTTCACGAGATCCTGACCCACGGTATGGTGGATGTTCGCCATGTTGGCCACTTTCAACTTGGTTCCAACGCCGTCCACACTGCTGACGATGAGGCTGTCGGCGCCGGGCGATTTGAATAGGCCACCAAAGGAGCCAATTTCGCTGACCACTCCGTCCGTATTGGTTGATTTCACATCGCTTTTAATGTTCTCAAGCGACCCCATCATTACATCGATATCTACGCCAGCTTCGGCATAGGCGGATTTTTTATTTTTGGCCATGTGTCTATTCCTCTTTGGGGGCTAAAATGATGGGCGGGATTAAACAGGGAATGATGTTTTCACACAAGCCTGATACCGTATTTATTCAAAAATCGGGTGGTTTGCTGCCGCCGTGGTTTCTGAACGAGCGGTTGGAAAGGTGCCCGGGTGAATGTTTTTAGTCGAAGGAGATAGGGTCGGCATCTTTGGCCGAAACAATAAGGTCCACCTCGCTTCCGAGGGCTTTTTTAAGGAGCTTTCCAACGGTTGGAAGATAGCCGCGCTCGGTGTTGGTGTGTTCGCATAGAATAACGTGCGATCCGCTTTGCGTGGCGGCGAGGATATGATGGTGGCTCATTTCGCCGGTGAGATAGCAATCGGCTTGAATCCCCGTAAAGGCATCGGTTCCAGCTCCGGCGCAGAGCGCAACCGTTGAAATCAGCGTATCTTCAGAAGCGGCCGCGATGCGTACGGATTTGAGGCCGAGGTATTTTTTGATACGTTGCGTCAGCGTTTTGAGGGGAATCGGATTTTTCAATTCCACCCGTCGGCCTTGTCCCGCCGTGGAGTTTGCTATGGGGTGGAGTATCGAAATTTCACCTTCGCCGATGGCGGCCGCCAACCAATCATTTACGCCGCCCCTGACGGAATCCAATGCGGTGTGGGGGGAATAGACGGCGATATTTTTCTGGATGAGTTTCATTACGGTGCGGTCGGAGGCTTTATTGGCGTTCAGCCGGTTGGGCGGACGGAAGAGAATGGGGTGATAGGTCATGATGAGATCCGTCTTTCCGGAAATGGCTTCGTCGGCAACCGCTTCCGTTAGATCGATGGTCAGCAGGATCTTTTTAATGTTCTTCGGTTTCAAGGGGTTGATCAGCAGGCCGACATTGTCCCAGTCTTCCGCTAAACTGAGGGGGGCAAGATCTTCCAGGGCTTGGATAACGGGGGGTAGTTTCATAGGGGATATTATGCACAACGCTTTTGGAGGCGCACTCCAAATTCTGTGCGCGTGCTAAAAAGTTTTCGAGTGAGCTTGCGGAGGGAGGTCTTATTTTTTTTGGGGCGGGTTGAGCCACTCATCCAGTTGCTGCTGTAGGAATTCAGGAATGGTTTCGGTGGAAAGGTCCGCAAGGGTCTGCGTGGGTGAGGCTCCCTGTTCGATCCACCAGCTGATCGCCGCAATTTGGTCTTCACTTAACGGGATATTGCCTGCCGGCGGCATGAAGCCTCTTTTTTTTGGATCCAAGGTGATGCGATAATGTACGGCACTGTCTGCAAGGTTTCCTGGCGCAATGCCTTCTTTGCCACTCATTCCGGCAGAGAGCAACGACTCGAATCCGTCCATTCGGAAGTCGCCCTTCTGCTTGGCTTCGCTGTGGCAGAGGAAGCAATGCTGCTTGAAAATGGGTTTCACGAGGGTTTCATAGACCAAAGAATCTTTTGTGATGCGAGCCTTGGGGCTTCCAAGCTGAAGCGCGGCTTTGATGGAGGGCGGCAGTTTGGCATATAGATAGTCCTCTCCATGCACGAGTGATGCTCCATCATGGCTGCCTATCGTGAGGAAAAATATACTGATGCCCAGCACGACGATATAGCCCCACCGGGTCGGCTTAGATTTGAAATGGGAGTGCAATTGCCGGAGAATGAGTGCCGTGATCATCAGCACCGTTGTTATCATTCCCGCCCACATATGATTGGTCAATAATTCGCTGGCATGGCCTTCGCCCGTCGCCAATAGATAGCCCAACACGCAAGCGTTGGCCGCAAATAGAATGGCCAATCCCAGCAGAAGGGGAATGGTGGGCCTGACAAAGCGGAACGATGGAATGGTTCCGAGCAACTCCAACAAGGGTATAATCAGCAGGAGCACGATGGGAAAGTGGAGCGCTAAAATATGAAAGCGGCCCATGGCGGCCATCCAATCCGATCCACGTTCTCCCGAGAGAGGAAACACGGTCGGTATGAGCAGCAAGAAAATGGAAAGCAGGACTCCCGTGGTTAACAAAACGTTGAATCGTATGCCCATTGAGTAAATTCCCATTTTTACACGTTTCGCAGCGCATGAATCAGATGAACTGTCCCGTCCCCGCTACGTGACGGTGAGGCGATCATGATGAATGCTCGACTGATTCAGAATAGTGGCATCTTGATCGAAGATATGCACTGACTTTTTATGAGGTCGGACAATTAAAGGGCTTAACTTTGGGCGGTGTTATTTTTTTATTGCTCATGCCCATACTCGATTTCTCGTTTGTGGTGACTGGAAGAACGGTTCATTTCGGTGTGGGGCACTTGATGTCCAAATGGGCATTTGAATTTGCAGTCTACCTTGTAGGTGTACAATTTCAAGTTGCTCCATCGGGTTCTTCGCTATATTTTTATGTGAATAAAAGCTTTAAGCTTATTTTGTTAGTTTTGCAATCGTTGGGAAATGTTGTGGTTTATATGGTGTGATATGTTCCTCTCGTATATTGCAATGTGTTTCGATGCGGGGAAATCGAGGCATAGTAGGTGGGGATGGCATAGCTATCCCGTGTGCAAATAACGCGATAAGGCGTGCGCTGCGCTCAATGAAAAATAAGGGAATGTAGATGAGAAAAAGTTGCCTGAAAAATATCGGGGTGCTGGCGGTTTGGTTCGTGATGACGACTGCGTACGCCGAACGAATGTTTGTTCATCCGGGATTGTCGCATAAGCAATCCGATCTGGAGCGAATGAAACTGCAAGTGGAAGCCGGTAAAGATCCTTGGCTTGCTACCTATAAATTGATGCAGAAAAGTTCGAAGGCTGGGTATGACTATAAGGTGAGGGGTACGCCTGGGCAGACAACGCTTTCGAATCATTCTCCTTTCATTGGTGACGGGTTTGCCGCCTATTACAACGCCCTCATGTGGAATATCACGGGGGATGAGCGCCATGCTAAAAAATGCGTCGAGATTTTTAATGCATGGTCAGATCTTAAGCGATGTGAAGATCAGTTTCCTTTAAACAATGGCCGCGGTCCTTGGAAAATGCTGGAAGGTGCGGAGATTATTCGAAGCACTTACTCGGGATGGGCACAAGCTGATATCGATAAATTTAAGGCCATGCTGGTCTATCCCGGCTGGTCTGGAACAGAGGTGCCAACCGCAGCGATTGCGAGTAAGGATTGCACCTTCTATTGGAATATCTATCAAGGTGATCCTGCCCGGCATGGTAATCAGGGCTTGTTTGCGTATCGGTCTTTAATGGCGATGGCAATTTTTTGTGATAATGAAATTATGTATGATCGCGCTTTGCGCTATTTAAAAGGGTTACCTCATCGGCCTGATGATCTGCCTTATCCTTCCGGCCCACCCGAACTTTCGAAACGTTTGGAATCATCCAATGAATTTTATGATGAATTCAGACAGCTATCGCGGGATACTCGACAAGAGGATTACGGCTATAACGAAGTGATTGAGCATTATATCTATGAAAACGGGCAATGTCAGGAAAGTGCTCGCGATCAGGCGCATGCATTGGGGGGCGTCTCGATTACAGCCTGCCTTTGCGAAATGGCATGGAGTCAGGGCGACGATTTGTACGGGCATTTGGACAATCGGGTATTAACGGGGCTGGAATTTTATTTCAGGTATAATCTGAGTTATAAAAATCCGTATCCAGATCAATTGACGCCCTGGGAACCCACCGTGAAATCGGGGGAGTTTATTAAACGGTCCGACCGGACAGGACGTTGGGCCTCCCTGAAGATTAATCCCTGGGTGGCTCATGACCTTGAGCGACCGAGTCGGGGGCTGCACAATTTTAACGGGATTTATGAGATGAATCTTGGACACTACAAAGATCGGTTGCTTTTGCCCGGCTCCCAAACCAAGTGGCTGGAGCGGGGCTTTCAGTTATTGACCGATAAAATGGGCGTGGAAGATGATGCTCATGCGGTCGATCATCCCGGCTGGGGCGGCATCAAGTTCCGCCGAGTCAGTCCCGGGGATCCCATCCGCGGGTTCGATGCCCACGGACTTCCGCTCTATGCCATGCATCAGATTCCCTGCATCATCGAGGCTGAAAACTATGACTATTTCGCGATTAATGGTGAAGGGCGAACTTATCACGATACCACAAAAGGAAATCGAAACGGCGCATATCGGGACGATGATGTGGATATTGTTGCTCTTCCGGGCGGCGGATTTGCGCTGTCGCAGATGGAAACTGGGGAGTGGTTCACCTATACGGTCTCTGTTCCTGAAGATGGAAATTACGAGATCGCGGTTCGCTACGCGGCTCGTCAGGAAGGATCCATTCTGTTGGGTTTCAAAGGGGGAGCATCCACCGGGGTCCAAATTCTTCCGGTAACAGGACGTGGCAATTGGGCAACGCATGTGATCGGGCGGACGTTATTGCTTAAGCAGGGAGTGCAGCAAATGAAGGTGATGGTGGCCGAGGGTGAATCCGCTTATATTCTCGATCATATTTCCATTCAGCCGCTTCCGATGGACGTGCCGCCTGCCGCGCCGAAGGTTGAATCGCCCGTTCGTGCGGAAGAAATGGATGTGCGGGAGGTGGTTTCTTTAAAAAATCTGGAACCCTCGGTCGTGCAGAATCATCAAAACGCTGAAAATACAGTGGGGGGGCAATTGACGGCATTGTGGAATTCAGATCGCCAATGGATCATTTGGGTCGTGGTTGCGGGAGTGGGCATCAGCCTGATTGTGGTGTTGAAGCTGCGAAAAAGGAGGAGGCGATAATCGGTTTCTGGAATCACAGGGCCGCATACCGAAACCTTGTAATTCCCGCGGCACATGGAGCGAATTTGGTGTGCTACAAAATCGGCGTGGAATAAACTGAGCAGGATTTAGCAGCGCCTGTCGGGGGAGTTTATCCGCAATTTGGAGAACCGATTCGTTTTCCAATCGTTGGAAAATCTGGTGGTTTGTGCCGAAGAACGGTCGGTCCAGATTCCCGAGATCATACGTGCAGGGATTGGATTTTAATTATCTAGAATCGATGAAGATTTGGATCTTGAGGGAACTGAATCGTTTATGCGGATAATGACTAGCTCGCGTGTTAAAATAAGAGGTTTGAAAAAATTCCTCATCGACTTTTTAAGTGCTCATTCGTGAAAAAGGAACTAGATTCAGTATTCCTTGATATAATGGCGGTGCCAAAAGGCAGTCCGTAGGGTTCTGTTCGACACAGTAATTGGAGAAATTAGAAATGCGTAAATGGGTGATTTTTTGGAGTGTAATCGGTGCTGCCGCCACGCTATGGGCGGATGTTAAACTGCCAGCCATTTTTTCGGATGGCATGGTTATTCAACGAGAAACAAAAGCACCAATATGGGGAACGGCCGATCCCGGCGAGAAGATACTGGTGGAAGCCTCTTGGGGAGCAAACGTTTCGGGCACGGCAGACTCAGAGGGTGCGTGGCAGGTGGCGCTCAGCACGCCGGAGGCGGGCGGTCCGTTCGAGATTGTGGTTTCTGGCAAGAACAAGGTTGTGATTTCGGATGTGCTTGCGGGTGAAGTTTGGATCTGCACGGGGCAGTCGAATATGGAATGTAATATGGGCTTCTTTACGAAGAAAGCCCGCGATCCTAAAAATCAGCCCGCCGCGGATTATATCCGCAACGAAATCAAGACCGCCAACGATCCGCTGCTGCGTCATATCAAAGTTCCTCGGAAGGCTTCTCCCTATGTGCAGGTGAACGATTTTGAAGGTCAGTGGGTTTCGGTCCACCCTGAAACCACCTCGAAAATTACGGCAACGGGCTATTTCTTTGCGCGGGAATTGCGAAAGAAACTTAATGTGCCGGTGGGTTTGGTGGAGTGCGCTTGGGGCGGAACCCGTGTGGAACCTTGGATTTCGGAGTCGACCTATCGGGCCCATGCTGAGCTGAAGGCCTATTATGAACAGGAAATGGCCACCTTGGAAAAGCAGACGGCGGCGTATTCCGCAGCAGACGCTCAGCAGCAGCTGGAGCGTTCGCTCGCGAAGTGGGAGGCGAAGGGGAAAAAAGGGCGAAAACCCAGGTTGAAGGCGGACCCGGCCACTGGTTCGCAATGGCCGGCCACGTTGCATAAGGGCATGCTTTCGACGATTGTCCCGTATGCCATTAAGGGGGCCATTTGGTATCAGGGAGAATCCAATCGAAGCTATATGACGGAGGAATATGAAAATCGCTTTAGCACATTAATCACCAGCTGGCGCAAGGAGTGGGGCCAAGGCGATTTTTCCTTCTATTGGGCGCAACTGGCCGCCTTTTCGAACGCGAATTCAGAGCCTCTGGAGGACAATGGCTGGGCCAGCATTTGCGATCAGCAGCGCCGTTGCCTCGTGCTTCCAAATACGGGAATGGCCGTGCTGAACGATATTGGAGAAGCACAGGATATTCACCCGCGTAATAAGGTGGATGTGGGCAAGCGATTGGCCTGGTGGGCGCTGGCAAAGGATTACGGGTTTGAACTTCCATATAGTGGTCCGCTCTATCAAGGGGTTTCGGTGAAGGGTGGAAAAATGATGGTCACGTTTGATCATGTTGGCTCCGGTTTGATGGTGGGCCATAAAAAGGTGCTCAACGATACGGTTCCCTCGGGAGAACCGCTTAAACGTTTTCAGATTGCCGGCGCGGACCGCGTTTGGAAATGGGCGGAGGCCGAGATTGTTTCGGTGGATACGGTTTCTGTTTCGCATCCGGATGTGAAGAATCCCACGGTGGTGCGCTATGCTTGGTCGGCCAATCCAGAAGGGGCCAATTTGTACAATAAGGACGGGCTTCCTGCATCCCTATTTACAACGGAATAGCACCGACAAAAAATAGAACTTAAGGGATTGTTGAAATTTAGATTGAGCGGACGAAGACCGTAAACGGCAGAGGATAAAAAAATGAAGAAAGATCAATTAACCACATTCATTATGATTGCGGGAGTGGTCGGTGTGTGGCTGGTAGCAACTCCTGGGCAGGCAAAAGACGCACGCGAACTTCCGAATATCATCTATATCCTGGCGGATGATATGGGCTATGGGGATGTCAGTGCTCTCAATCCGAATTCGAAGATACACACCCCCAATATTGATCGTCTGGCCAATGACGGCATGTATTTCTCCGATGCTCATTCTGGATCATCGGTTTGCACGCCGACGCGCTATGGCATTTTAACGGGACGGTATTGCTGGCGTACGCGGCTGAAAAGTCAGGTGTTATGGAACTATGATAACAGCTTAATGGATGCGTCTCGGTTGAATGTAGCCACGTATCTGAAGGAGCATGGCTATAACACGGCGATGATTGGTAAGTGGCATTTGGGGCTGGATTGGGCCAGCAAATCGAACCCCGGCGAAATCACGAGCAAAGAGGACGATGTGGACTTCACAAAGCCCTTTCGAAATGGCCCCATTGATATGGGCTTTGATTGGTTCTACGGGATTAATGCCTCGCTCGATATGCCGCCTTACCTCTTCCTCGAACAGGATATGGCCACCACGCAGCCCACGGGCAAGGTCCAAAAGAAAGCATTTGGCCGCGTAGGAATGGCTGATGAAAAGTTGAGTGCGGATGACTTTCTGCCTGCCTTCACTCAAAAGGCCGTTTCTTATATTCAATCCCAGGATAAAAGTACGCCCTTCTTTCTCTATTTCCCATTGAATGCGCCGCATACCCCGATTGCTCCATCGAAAGCCTTTCAGGGCTCCAGTAAATTGGAGGGAAAATTAGGTGAATATGCCGACTTCTGTATAGAAGTGGATGACACAGTGGGTCAGATTCTGACTGCGCTGGAAGAGGGGGGACTACGCAAAAATACGCTTGTCATTTTTACCGCAGATAATGGCTGTGCCTATTATATTGGGGTCAAGGAATTCGAAGAGCGTGGGCACTTCCCGAGTGGAATCTATAAGGGGTACAAAGGCGGCACCTTTGATGGCGGCCACCGCGTCCCCTTCCTCGTGCAATGGCCGGCGGTTATCCAACCGGGTACTCAAAATAATCAAACCATTGGCCTGAACGATCTGCTGGCGACCTGTGCGGAATTAATCGGGGCGAAATTACCGGAAGATGCCGGAGAAGATAGTCTCAGCTTTCTGGCTGCTCTACACGGAAAGGACATTGATGTCTCTTCCCGAAAAGCAGTGGTTCATCATGATTATCGGGGTGATTTTGCGATCAGAAAAGGCCGATGGAAGTTGCTGGCCAAAGCAGATGCCGGACTTGGTTATAAAGAAGAGGAATTTGCTGAAGGCGTCCACTTATACGATATGGACGCGGACCCCGGTGAAAATAATAATGTGGCCAGTCAATATCCTGAGCGCGTACAGGAGCTCACGGAATTATTGGAACAGTATAAGCACGAAGGGCGTAGTGTTCGCAGGGACTACGAGTCCTTCGAAGTGAATTTTACTCGGACGACATGGATGAATAATGCGATAGGTACCCCCAGGGCTGTGCCCACGCTCAATCCAGCCAAGATTAGGGACAGTGCTTTCCCATGTTGAGATGTCTTGACCATCGACGCTGCACTTGACGTAGCTAAAGGAGAATATATGCCCGCGCCTACACCAGAAATTAGACGTGAAAATAACAAAACCCCTAATGTGTGGGCAAGCATAGTGGTCACATTACCAAAAGTAAATAGAGCCGGTCCCATTCAAGTAAGATCCCTGATAGCGGGGCCGAAGTGACGGAAGATTCCGAACATAGGAGGCTTTTTTTCTCCTATGCCGGACAGAGATGCTTTATATTCATTGCCACACAACAAAGAAATGTAAGTAACATGGATGTAATCACCTTCCAGCCCGAACTTCGTCCAGAACTTCCTGATGTTTTTGCGACGAAAGATTATCGGGAGTTCCGCGCAACCCTCGTCGAAATGGATCGAATCCTCTCTGTTTCCGGTATCGAGATGCCGTTTCATCACGCG